>JBMDXC010000471.1:0-6500 GCA_048594805.1 Candidatus Entotheonellaceae bacterium
AGCTCATGACGTTGGCCCTCCCAGCTCCCGCTTGGAGAGGCCCAAGCACCTCAGGCAAGAGACGTGCATGGACTCCGCCGTCATGTGGAGTGCGGATGCGAGATAATTCCGTCCGCGTACCGTCCAAAAACTTCTGGCTACTCATTAACTCGACATTCATTTGTGTACTGAGTTTCTGTGCACCTGGTGCCGGCAACATTGCCCCTCTTGTATGATGTGCAAATAACGGGCGATAATCTTACACGTAGAAGAATCCTGACTGGGTAAGGACTAGAGCAAAGATGCAAGGAGCCATACTACAAAATCTACTTCTTGAACCTCCAATACCGTCTACCCCCAATATCAACAGGCTCTAGTGCAAATCGCTGATCTGGTCGTTGGCCATCACGAATAAGATAAAAAATGTCTGCTAGAATAGATCGGGCTTCGGCAAAGTATGAGTGGCCGAGAAAACTTGTATCGACACCCGTAGCGTCAATAGTATCGATCCCTGGAACCAAAATGAGTCCAGTACCGGCATCACCTGCCCTTGGGTAGCCATGGAACTTTTTTGACGCAAGAAGGGCTATATCTTCAGTAGATGCGTAAAGAGTCACTGAGGAGTCACTTTTAACCAGCTGCGGTACGATATCACGTTTAAAGACATCCGCGTCAATATCTGGTGCTGTAAGAATTACTGCACGAAAACGTTGTCTGAGCGCTTGGTTGTCGTATACAAGCATATTGAAGGCTCGGGTAAGAGCACGATTCCCCATGCTATGAGCGATAAGATAGATGTTGTCAATCGTGGTGTGTACTATAACATCATCAAGAAACCTTCTAAGATTTGTTTGTGTCCATTCGACATTGGTTTCGTCAATGGGATATCCTTGAAAGGTGCCTTGCGACGGCCAACTATACAATATCGGAGCCCCATCGAATCCAAGATCATATGCAATCTGTGCCGTCTGCCTAGCAGCAGTCTCAAAGGTTACATTATAGCCGTGAATAAATACCAAAGCATTTTTGCCCGATGAGGAACGGATATGATTCGCCAATTCTACGAAATACTGAGACTTTTCCGTTGGTATTATAGACCATAACATCACGTGTTTTGCGGGATCTGGACGGAACTGTAATTTCCATATTGATGGGGATTCCAATACACCCATTCGATGATCTCTTGGAATACTAACGTGGCAAATTCCATAGCTAAGTTCACCCCTCTCAGCCCCAAAGAACGTAGCAGCGTTTATACTTGGGGTTTGATTTCTATCAGTTGCGTAAAAAATCCTTACAACTGCGTGCGGTGGTTTATATAATGTTCCGATCATGGCTCCTGCTCCTACTCCTCCTCCCTCTATTGCAGCTCCAGCTGCTGCTCCTAATAGATCGACAATACCTGCACCTAATATAGCGCCTGCAACTGCACCTACTGCTGCGCCTTCACTCTGTGTTCGCGCAGTATCCTTAGCACATCCTTGAGACAAGACTATAATAGCTACAATCAACCAAACAAGTATCACTTTCATTTCAGTGGCTCGCTGTATCTTTGCAAATATTTAAGATACTTAATTGTGTATTATTAGGGCTGCTGCCTGGTATGCGCAATAATAGCATAATGGCTCCACGCGGAAGAACAGGGATAAGGCCTCTTGCTTCGGGTGCACCATGACGATACCTGACTGATTAAACCGATGTCCAAATGCTTTCAGTAAGGGTTTATCGAGCTTGCCCCAATTAAGGTACATACCCCAACGCTTCCACCCTACTCCACTTTGACTTCCGATAACGGCCATTATGTAGCGCATACCCTGGCGCTCTTCAATGCAGTCCGAACGTGGTGTGGTGTGAGCAAAGGCCGCTGGCGCAAAAGAGGTGAGATACTCTTGGTCGACCCCGAGAGCCGAAAATACCATAGGATGCCATGGAACATAGGATGTGGGATTGGCGAGCCTTTGGCGGCGTGGAAGCGTGTGGTGACACTTATTGTGCTTCATTGGTGTATGCGTGGCTGATGTGCTTTCTTGAGTAAGATTTGCTCTTGTAAGCCTTTTTTGTAATCTACCCCCCTTGACAGACAAAGGTTTTTATACTTTACTAGTAATGCATAGTTGCTTTTGGTATTTTCTTGCGAAGACTAGACACTAGAACATCATAAAGGAAAGCACTATGGATGACCAATGCCCAAGCAGCATACCTTACCAGCCTATCTGTCAACCGAAGAAGCGGCGAAGCTCCTGAATGTCCATAGCAATACGATTGTCCGCTGGATTAAAACCGGCGCTCTCCCCTCCTCCCGGATTGGCCGGGAATACCGCATCCCTAAAGAAGCCATCGAAAACCGGGTCAATAGAACGCCCCTGGGGACGCGCATTATTGCGGTGGCCAACCAGAAAGGCGGGGTCGCCAAAACTACAACCACGCTCAATCTTGCTGCTGGCCTGGCGCAGCGCGGCAAGCGCGTGCTCATTGTGGACCTCGACCCGCAAGGGGGCTCCGGCGTCAGTATTGGGATTGCGACTGATGCTCTCAATAAAAGTGTCTACAACGTGCTCATTGACGATGAGGTGGGCTTTTCCGACATTCTCAGCACAACCAAGTTTGGCTTTGACATTGCTCCCTCCAACATTGATCTGGCCGGAGCAGAAATCGAGCTGAAACAACTGTTAGCCTCCGAGCAAGTGTTAAAGCGCAAACTCGAAGAGGTCCTCGACACCTATGATTTCATCCTGCTGGATTGCCCGCCCAGCCTGGGCATGCTGACGGTGAATGCCCTCACTGCCGCCAAAGAGGTGTTTATCCCCATGGCGATGGAAGACCTGGCCTTGCGGGGCCTGGAGATGCTCGCCAAGACTATCACCAAAATCCGCGCCATTACGAACCCGGATTTACACTATCTGGGCATCCTGGCCACCAAATACGACCGCACCACGCTCAACAGCAAAGAGATGTTTGCAGCGCTCACGGCAGCCGCGCAGCACGCCGGCATCAAACTGTTCAATGCCTATATTCCCGATACCGTCCGATTTAAGGAGTCCCCGCGGTATAAGACCCCGCTCATTCTCGAACAACCCACGCATGAAGGCTCGCAGGCCTATATGACGGTTGTTGAAGATATTCTCCATGGCGCATAAACGACCACCACTGGACATAGGCGCATTGACGCAGTCTCTGAAAGCCTCTCAGGGGCAAGGGGTCGGCGTGTTTTTCCCTCCCCCGCCGAACAATACTGCTGAGAAAAAGGGTAGAGAACGCATCAAAACGTCCCCTGCCCCACCAGCGCCACAAGCGGATGATAGCCATGCATCACGGCATGACGTCACGACGTCAGCGCGTCAAAACGTCGATTATCGCGCCTGGAAAGACCTCATTGAAAATACCGAGACGCATAACTCCGCGCTCCGGCTGACGCGCAAAGAGCGCTACGACGTGGAAGATGTGGTCAGTGAGCTGGAACGCACCCACCACATCAAAACCTCGATGAATGAGCTTGCCCGGCTGGGCCTGCTGTCTCTCGTTCGTGATTACCAGCAGCGCCAACAGCAGTCACTCGTGTATAAAGTGAAGAAGGCATAACGTCGGCACGTCAGCACGTCATGACGTCACGACCGCAAGGTATGGATAAACTTTCAGACATCGCGCGTTTTCAGGAGCACCATAATATCGTCCTTGAGGGCTTTGACCCGATTTCAGCCGGTGGATTCACACAAATTCCTAATTTCCTCTTAAACAACAAGAACCTCACCAATAACGCGAAAGTCGTGTACGCCAAGCTCTTATCCTACGCCTGGCACAATAACCAGGTCTTTCCGGGCCAGGAGCGCATGGCCGAGGAGATCGGCTCGTCCAAATCCACGGTCGGCCGTGCTGTCCAGGAACTGGAAGAGCAGGGCTGGCTTGAGATCCAGCGACGGGGACAGGGGAAAACCAATTTATATATACTCAAATATAAAGTAAGCGGTAAAACTGCGACAAAGTGAGGCAGATTCCCACCCGTGATTTTCTAGTTTCCCATCGGTGGGTTTCAGAACGAGGCTCAATTGAGGCTGGCGAATAATATAAAGAAGAAGAATACTCAGGTGAAGAATACGAAGATAAAAAAACCATTTAAAAATTTGATTGAATATTTTCTTACTTGTCTGACATTGAGAAGAAAATGTACTCACTCTATCCTCACAATTCTTTTACGCAAGCTTTACACCTTCTCTATATAATACATACTTGTCTCTCGTGCCATTTGCCCGTCAGACAGCCATCTATGCCCATAAACGGACACACCGCTTCCTCGCATACGCTCTTTGCTCCCCGCCAGAACGGGCAGCTTACTCTGAATCGCACCCCTGTCACGGCCTCGCCGGAGCCCTCGGCCGTCAGGCCAGGCGGCCTGCGCGTGAGCGACAGTATTCCTAATAGCCATCACTCACTGCCTGACGAAACATCGGTGGATGGGGAACGCCCCCGGGACGGGGGGTGGCAAGATAAGGTCGCGCTATCGCGCGACCGGGAAGCCTCAGGACAGCCTGCATCGCGCCAGCACCCTTCGCGGTCGGCTCAGGGGAACGGGATCTCTCCCCGTGGACACAGCCGCCGCTCCCGCGCCCGCCGGACAGAACCCTTCACCCTGCACGTGAGCTCCCTCCTCAAAGCCGAGGTGAAGCGCCAGGCCGAGATGGACGGCCTCAGCGCCTCAGCAACCGGCGCAGCGCTTCTGGAATGGGCGATCCGCCAGAAACTCCATCTCCAGCAGGCAGCAACCCTTGAGACCGCGCTGGAGACGATCCTCAACCGGATTATCGGCAGGCGGGACGCCCGGCTTGCTCACCTGCTGGTGCGCATTGCCTTTTCGAGCGAGCAGGGGCGAAGCCTGGACAGCACCATTTTAAGCCGCCTGCCAGGCATGACCCCTGACATGCTTGAGGACATCCTTGACCGCTCCGCACAGGCTGCCAAAGCCAAAATTACCCAAACGTCCCCGCAGCTTGAGGATATTTTGCAAGAGCTTGGAGAGATGCTTACGGACAAAGAGAAGCAGGACGCGAAGTAAAAAGCGTCTCAGTAATGGCAGTTATGATCGCAACGTACGTCAAAAAAGGAGCGGGGGAGCGGCGGGATGCGAAGGAGACGATCCGCTACATCCAGCATCGCAAAGGCCGCGACAACGAGCGGATGTCCCGCACGCTCTTTGGTTTGGATGGCGTGATGGACAGACACCAGGCCTACCGGATGATTGATGAGACGCCCAAAGGCCGCTACTTCTACCGCATTATCATCAACCCCGATCCGGCCAGAGAGGATACCGAGCGGGATTTACCCTTGCGGGAGCTGATCTCTGTCACCATGCAGGTCCTTGCCGCGAGGCGAGAGATGGCTATCCCCTGGGTGGCAGCAGTGCATGATGACCACTCTGATAAACGGCATATCCATGCTCTCGCTGTGGTGAAGGGACGGCTCAATATCGAGGACTTAGTGGCGCTGAGGGAGGCCGCGACAGAGCAAGCACTTTTCCGTCGTCGCGAACGGGACCTGATGTGCGAAGCGGCGCAGCGGCAACGTGAACGGGAGGAGGCGCAATGGGAGCGCTAGGGGAGAGGACGCGCCGGCTCTTGCATCGGCTGCTGGTGGGGCTAAGCCGCCTGAGGGCCTTCTGGCAGAAGTCCGCAGAACTTCACACCGCCCGATTTTCTCATCCCCATGAGCTTGAACCCCTGGTGAGTGAGCGCTGGCACAATAATGAGGCAGGCTTATTTTTAGGCACCTCCGCCTTTAACCAGGTGCTTTCCGTCCGGCCAACGACAGAGCGGCGGGAACTGGGGAATCTCTTAGTCACGGCGCCAACGCGCGGAGGGAAGGGATTACTCGCGGTGAGTCAACTCCTGACCTGGCCGCATTCCGTCATCGTCAATGACATCAAGGGGGATCTTTACCAACAGACCGCCGGGTACCGCAGTACGCTTGGCCCGGTGTACGTGGTGAATCCGGACGGGTACGGCCACCGCTACGACCCCCTGGCGGGCAAAGAGACCGAAGACGCGCTCTACGGTGCCGCCCACCACATGCTCTTCGTGCCCAACGAATCCGATCCGGTGTTCACCCAGCGGGAGATGGTGATGCTGACTCAAATCCTTCGTGCGGCGCGGGCGGAGGGCGCGCCGCCCTTTGCCTTTGCCAGGCAGTGTGATCACGACGGGCTCAAAGCCACCACCGCCAAACTGGATACCATCTCCGCAGACCTTGCCAAGCGTTTTCTCTCGTGCGAGTTTAGGGGTCGGTCCGGCATTCGTGCAAAAAATTACAGGCGTCGGTGAAAGCGTGGCCGGAAATCACCCAGTTCGCAGTTTTCGTACACATCATCAATCCGACAGGGTTTTTCGCATACAATTTTGACTGCTTTTCCCGGTTAAAATCGACTTATCAAAGGACTGACGGAAAACGGACGATTCCTGGGCGGCATGGTAACATTGTTGGTCACGCTCACCCAAATGATTGTTTCTATTGTCATTCTATGCTAACGACACACC
>JBMDXC010000472.1:0-3986 GCA_048594805.1 Candidatus Entotheonellaceae bacterium
GGTGTGTCCTTCGTGATCGGTGATGCGGTGAAGGGTGGGCAGTACGGTGAGTATCCTTCCAGGAAGCCGGAAGACCTGACCCAGGGCGACCTGGCCCCCGGTCTGGACTTCCGCGGCCTGTACTCCACCATCTTGGAGGACTGGCTGCACGTCGATGCCAAGCCCATCGTCAAGGGCTCATTTGAGAAACCACGTTTTCTCTAAAAGGCAGTGGTTAGTGGTCCGTGGTCAGAGGTCAGTTTTTAAGACGCATCGCTCATCACGAACCACTAGCCACGAAGAAGGAGGGAGCGATGCTTACGACAGTAGCAGCCGGCCGCGTCTTTGACTTCAGTCATGCTGTGGGGCGAGGGGCTATCTCAGGGGAGGGGTTTCGACTCTGTGTGGCCCTGGCCGCAGGTGAGGACGATATCATCTATGCTGTCAACAGAGGCTGGGAGCAGGTCATGAACGTGCCCTGGAACAAAACCCAGCTGGGTACCCGCATCGGGAAGCTGAAGATTGGACCGGTACCGGGCGATGAGGAGGCGGTGAGTGATATCTCCCGCTCCGGCGATGCGCCAGGGGAGTTGATCTGGCCCGCCGGCATCGCGCTGGATAGCGAGGAAAATCTGTACGTCACCGACGAGTGGCTCAACCGCGTCTCCATTTTCGATAAGGATGGCCACTTCCTGCGTTGCTGGGGCACGGCTGGGAGCGGAGACGGTGAGTTCGATGGCCCCTCGGGGATCGCCATCGACCAGCAGGATGTCCTGTATATCGTCGACAGCCGCAACCATCGCATACAGAAATTTACCAAGGACGGCGAGTTCCTGGCCAAGTGGGGCAGCCTTGGCAGCGCCGAGGGCCAGTTCAACTCTCCCTGGGGTATTACCATAGACCAGCAGGGGGACGTTTACGTCGCCGACCATAAGAACCATCGCGTGCAGAAGTTCACCCCGGATGGTGCGTTCATCATGCAGTTCGGCCACGGGTATGGGAGTGGCAAGGGCCAATTGAGTCGCCCCTCTGGCGTGGCTGTCGATCCGGATGGCGATGTCTATGTGTGCGACTGGGCGAACCATCGCGTGCAAGTCTTCAGTCCTGATGGCAAGGTGGTCACCAGTCTCTATGGCGATGCCCAGGAACTCTCCAAATGGGCCAAGATGACGCTGGCGGCTAGCCCGGATGCGATGAAACGGCGGCGCGAAGTGCGCAGCCTGGAGCGCGAATGGCGCTTTTCTTACCCGACGGCCGTGCTCTTTGATACGAAGCACAGTCGGGTCATCGTGTCGGACACGCAGCGCAACCGGCTGCAGATCTACAACAAGGTGAAGAACTACACCACGGCGGCGCGCACCATTTAGCGCTGCCCCACGGTCTCCTGCCCGCCGCGCCACAGGTGGTGCGCGCTCGTCCACACCGGGCGCGGCGGGGGGATTGCCGCTGCGCTAGTCTCTGGTCAACCAGGCAAACTGCTGGGGCCGGCGTCTGGATTGAGGATTAATGGCCACGTTGATCAGCGTCGTTGCACCGCTGGCAAACGACTCCTCCAGAGCCACGCGGAACTGCTCTGGGGTCTCGACGTGGTAGCCTTTGCCGCCAAAAGCTTCGATTACCTTGTCATAGCGGGCATTGGGGACAAAGGCCCCCGGGGGTGGTGGCACATCCTCGGGAAGCGTTGCGGGGCCACCACCAATACCGTTGTTGTTGAAGACAATCCACGTAATCGGCAGCTTATGGCGCACCGCCACCTCCACCTCCATGCCGTCAAAGCCAAAGGCGGCATCGCCTTCCAGGGCAATCACGCGCTTGCCAGGATGGGCGACTTGCGCTGCAATGGCAAACCCCGGTCCGACACCCATGGTGCCCCAGGAACCGGCATCGAGGCGATGGCGTGGCTCATAGTTGTCTAACACCTGCCGACTGATGTCCATGGTACTCGCGCCCTCAGTGACGATGATAGCGTCACGCGGCAGGGCATCTTGCAACACTTTGAGGGGTCGGTAGTAATTCATTGGCACGTCGTCGGACTCCAGCAGGGGCACCGTAGCTGCTTTCTTCGACTCCATCTCTTGCCGCAGCCCCTGCCGCCATGGACTGTCAACCGCCACCTGCCAGGGGTCTTCTTCCAGGGTCGCCACGAGCTGCGTCATCACGGCTTGGGCGTCGCCCACCAGCGGCACTTCAGTGGGCACATTGATACCGATCTCTTCAGCCGCAATGTCCAATTGCACGACCCGCACATCCTTGCGGAAACGTGGGGGCTGCCCGAAGTGCATGATCCAGTTCAAGCGTGCCCCAATCAGGAAAATCATATCGGCGTTTTGCAAAGCATAGGTGCGGGCCGCCGCGACACTCAGGGGGTGATCGTCCGGCACCACGCCCTTGCCCATAGGCGAGGGCAGAAAGGGCATCTGCGTCTCCTCAATAAAGCGCCGCACCTGCTCCTCGGCGCGCGCCCAGGCGGCTCCTTTACCAATAATGGCAAGGGGATTATGGGCAGAACGCAAGGCCCCCAGCGCTTTTTTCACGACCGCCGCATCGACCTGTGGCGTGGCAGGGGCTTCAACGCGTGGCGGGTATTCGAGTTGGCTCTCCTCAATCCGACTGGCAATAATATCACCGGGCAAGTCGAGGTAGACTGGTCCAGGACGTCCAGAAATGGCGTGCCGCACTGCCGTGGCAATGTAGCGTGGAATGCGTTCAATACGCTCGGCCTGACCCACCCATTTCGCGAAGGGGCGTGCCAGCTCCACTTGTGGGGCCGCCTGGAAATCCCCCATGTGGTTCAGGGCTTGATTGGACGATCCACCAATCAACAGCATAGGCCAGCAGTTCGCCCAGGCATTGCCCAGCGCCGAGATCGCATTGGTCATGCCCGGTCCCGACACGACAATACAAGCCCCTATGCGCCCCTTGAGATACGACATCGCCTGTGCCGCATAACCGGCTGCCTGCTCGTGGCGTGTACCAATATACCGGATGCCTTCGCTCGGCGCTGCCGCGGCAATGCCTGTGACCGGAACGCCGACCACCCCAAACAGTTCATCAATACCCTGCTGCTTCAAACAGCGGGCCACAAGTCTCGCGCCATCAATCTCAGCCATGATGTACTCCTATGCCACTAGCGGCTTTGGGCCAGGTGCAAGCTCCTACAATCGGCATGACGTTCTGCCTCTCCATACGAGAGGCGTTCTGACCAACGTGCACGGCACGCATCATACGTCAGACGTGTGCTGGATGCAATTGCCTGTCACAAAGGGCACCCTCAGCCCGTGCATGTATATCTAGATCTAGACCAGATGTTTTAGGACTGCATAGCTCCCGGGACAGGAGCATACCTCTCGCACGTGAGAAAATGTTTTAGTATGTACCCTTCGTAAAAGAAAATAAAAGCAAAATTTTGTATATTGTTAAACTGAAGAGATACGTGCATATTGATGAGGATACATATAAGAGGAGTGGGGCATTATGCTCCATCCGGGCCGTATACGGTGTGAGTATGGCGCCGCGTTGGTGCTCAGTCTCTTGCTGTTGGCAACGATCCCACAGGGGCAAACGCGTATGCGTACTGCCGACGTGAGTGGCTTAGGCGCCGGAGGACGGGGCTTTTTCGCCCTGGATATCACTGAGCCTTCAACCTTCCAAGAAGATATCAGGGCAGCCAGCGGGACCGTGCTGTGGGAGTTTACCGCTGCCGATGATCCCGATCTCGGTTGACGCTCAGCCAGCCGTCTCTCGTACGGATGAAGCATAGCCAATGGGCTGCGGTGGTGGGAAATGGATACAATAATACTGGAACGGGGCATGCCGTGTTCTTCGTCTTGTTCCTCGATGGTCCTGGATCGGGTGGCAGGTGGGTTGAAGGCGTCAACTACATCATGATCGATACCGGCGTCGGGGACACCACCATTCCCAATGGCCTGGTGACTCCAGTCTTCGCCGATGGGGAGGGCGGGGGAAAACGTAGAGAACTCACGGAAGTCTGGATCCTCCCGCCAGGG
>JBMDXC010000473.1:0-2908 GCA_048594805.1 Candidatus Entotheonellaceae bacterium
TGCACCTCCACACCTTTTTCCGCTTGGACAATGGGTATCTTCACAGGTGTTTCTTCGATGGCAAAGCTCGTACTCTCTTGGGTGGTGTAATCGATCAGTTCTGCTTGCCACTTACACGCATACCCATTCTGGACCAGAAAGAAGGTCAAGGCACACAGCAGGGCATAGGCGACACTGAGCGTGTTCAGGAAGCGTTGACGAGGCATAAGGTTTCGCTCTCTCCTTCAGGGGTGGCACTCTGAGAAGCGGTTTTCCATGGGAATGACTGCGGAGTTATCCATGAAAACAATGCTCATTGACCAGACATGCCCTTGGATTTTTCTCAGGTCTGACAAGACGTGCAGCAATGGGAATCAGTCGTGTAGGGGACTGGTGAGTATGAAAAGGAAGTTAAATCTTTATTTGCGTTTTAAACTGTCGAAAGGCAGGCAGGTCTTATAGGTCTCGTTTTCAAAAATAATGGCTGTAATGCTTCATAAAGATTTCAATTTTCGTACCTCTTCGCAAAAGTTAGGTCACTCCTCGCCTACTGGACAGGGATAGGTACCATTGCCATTAACTTTGCAACTTGATCAACCCCTCTACTCTGCTGTCCTGACCAACTCAGGCAGATCATCAAGCCTTGCTCTTTGTATCCCACGTTCAAGGGGTCTGAATGTCCCTGCCGTTTTTTGGTGCTGAGGACACTTCATACCACGAGGAGTCGAGACCGAGCGCATCACAGACCCACAGGTGATAAGGATGGACACCAGAGAGCTGCGTGACCTCTTGCGCATCTCTCCATAATTGGACCAATGCTACTTGTGAAAACAAGGTCAACACCACTGCGGCCGTTGGGGTTGCGGTCAGGCCTTTGTTGCCTGGGAGCTGCTGGTCATACGTGCGCAGGTAGAGACGGACCTGTCTCTGGATCACGCTGTAGATCAGCCAGCCGAGCACTGTCAGCATCGCCAAGGCCGCGATCCGTTCGGGCTTCTCCAGCCACACGGGGGCGATCGCCGCGGGATTCTTGATCCAGCGAAAGCCGGGTTCTACAGTGGTATTTTGGTCTTGATAGGCCTGGAGAATGTCGGTATCAGGACAGACTTCAGCGTCGATCGTGGTGGCTAGCACCGTCCACCCATTGTCCTCTTCAGCATTGGCCAGCGCCTCGACCTCCACCACGAGGCGATAGCCCGACTCTATCGGTGGTGGCTCCGTCTTCGCGGGCCGTCCCCGCCGCACGCGGCGCCTGCGGCGGGTGTCGGCTACGACGCGATAGCGTACCGCATGAGACCGCCAGGCCTGGGGACGGCGGCCTCGCCGTCCCGGCCCCCGGTGCTCATACTCCGCAATCGCCGCTTCGGCATCCGCCGCACAGACAAACCAGCGGGCTTGCACGCGCTGCACGTGCTCTGCAACCGCTCCAGCTTCCTTCTCTTTTGCGGCGGTATAGGCCTGGGGTGGCTGCTGCGCCAGTTGGCTCGAATGCACCACCACAAAGCGGAGCGTTTCGAGCGCTCCTCGTCCGTCGCTGTACTCAACCTCCACCTGCCGGCTCACACTTTGTCCATGCCAGCGGCGAGGCGCTTCATCCTTGGTCCGCCCAGGCTGCTCCAGCCAGAGGGGCAAAGCGGCTTGCTGCTGCCCCCAGGCTTCGAGGGCCTGGCGGACGGCACACGTGCGCGGGACTAACGTGATGAGGTCGACCTTCTGCTCGAGACACACGCCCAGCGTGCGGCGACTATAGGCCTTACTATCCGCCACGATCCCACGCACCCCCTCCAAGCCCAAGGCCAGACATTCTTCAATCGCCACGGGAGTTTCCACACTATCACTGCGGTTGCCATCACGCACACCAAGGCGCAGGGGAATGCCGCCGTCCCCACTCACGCCCAGACTGAGGAGCACCTGTGTGAGGTCGTCCCGCCCGTCTTTGCTATGCCCGTAGGCCGGTCGAGGCGCCCCCGGCGTTTGCGGGTCGTCCTCATAGGCCCCATAGAGGACAATCGTGGTGGTGTCCTGATGCAGCCAGGGCGTCGGGATAGCATACACTTCCAAGGCCTGCAGGGCGAGCGCGCTAAACACCCGATTGAGATTGGCCGCAAACAGCGCATCCAGGATATGCCCTAATCGATAATCATTGAGGGCGGCACGCGTGAGCCCCGGTTGCAGCAACGCTACCATGCCGCGCTCTTCCAGCCGTTTTCCCACTTTGTAGAGCGCATGATGCCCATCCAGAATGGCGAGGACCATGGCTTCGGCCCCACGCCCACATGAGAGGCCATGCGCCGGGTGAGGCGGGATGAGGCGGTCGATCACGGTGGCCACCTCCAGGCGCCGTAAGACTCCGAGGACCAAAGGCAAATGCGCCACGGGATGAATCGTCTGCACAGCTATGGCCATGATGCCCCTCCTGTTGTTGCCTCCTTCGACGGCATCATAGCGCAGTGCAGTCTCATCTCATAGTGGGGCTCTCCTCCCGAGCAAAAATCGTATGGTTCAACCTGACTCCTTGAACGTGGGCTGCAACTTCGACATCTCTGAATTTCGATTACAACACGGCATTTTGGGAAACGTGAGGACCGCCTGGGGCACGGGAGCGTTTCTTGGAAAGGAAGCACTTCTTGTAGCATCAGAAGACCAAGTCGGCAGCCGGAAGCTCTCTATCACCACTGAGAGTACAGAGAAGAGCCCAACAACACGCTCCAGCGGACGCGCTAAAGCGCGCCGCTGAGGCCCGCGTTAGGCGCCAAAGGCGCGGAGAGAGTGATTCGTAAGTTGTATGCGTATCGAAAATATGCGCGTATTATCCCTGAGTTTCACGAAAACTAGGCTTGCTTCAGAAGCCGTGCGCAGATGGCGCGAGTAAGATTAGCTTACAATAAAGATTAGGGTGAGAGTTTAAATTGACAAAGTGTTCTAGCCT
>JBMDXC010000474.1:0-2217 GCA_048594805.1 Candidatus Entotheonellaceae bacterium
CCTCCGACTGCACAGCGATATTGAAGCGGTTGGGACCGTGCTCGATCCTATCGACCTCCTCAGTGCGGTGGGGGAGATGCAGGCGGAGGTGGTGGTCGTGACCTTGCCGGACTCGGGGGAGATGCCGGGGATTTGCAGTCAGAGGGTGATGTGGAATGGGGTCATCATAGCCTAACAGAACTGCAGGACCACCTCTGATGCCCTAAAGAAAATAAAAGCATTCTGTGGGTTCTGCCGCAGGTACTCGAGGCCCTGGAGGATCTCGAGATGTGCGAATCCGCTGCCCACAACACGGCACATGATCACCACAACGCCCTATAAAGAAGCAAGGAGCAGGCATATATAGTGGCCATTTATTGAAGCGCAAAGCAGGGAGGTGAGTGATGAAAGTGGTGCTCTTTTGCGACGAAGCCGGGAGGCGGCTCCGGGGGGACGTCGACGTCCCCAAACCCATGGTGCAGATCGGGACACGACCGATTCTCTGGCACCTGATGAAGTACTACGCCCACTTCGGGCACAAGGACTTCATTCTCTGCCTTGGATACAAGGGCGACGTCATTAAGGACTACTTCCTGCACTACGATGCAACTGTCTCTCATAATTATGTCTGGTCGCAAGATGGGAAACATGTCCACTTTCTGAGCCGCGATATCGACGACTGGACGATCACCTTCGTGGAGACCGGGGCCAGCGCCAGCATCGGCGAGCGGCTCAAAGCAGTAGAGCTTTACTTGCAAGGCGAAGACCTGTTTCTCGCGAACTACAGCGACGGACTGAGCGATGTCCGGCTCCCGGCCATGCTGGAGACGTTCCGGCAGAGTAATGCCGTCGCTGCGCTGCTGCTGGTGCCAGCCACCGCGAGTGTGGACATTGTCAACACCGGGCCTGACGGTATGGTCAAGGAGATTTGCACGCTGAGCCGCGCTATTTGGATCAACGGTGGTTTCTTCGCGATGCGCCGGGAGATCTTTCGCTATCTGCAGCCTGGCGAGGAACTGGCGCGGGAGCCGTTTCAACGGCTAATGCAGAAGCAGGCCCTGTTGGCATACAAATACACCGGTTTTTGGCAATGCATGGACACGTGCAAGGACAAGCAACGCCTCGAGGAGTTGAACCAGGGTACGGCACCGTGGAAAGTCTGGGAGCACGCCACAAGCCCAACCTCGAACCACTCTGAAATGATAGTGGCTGGCGTATGATCCATCTGAACCTGGACCGCGAGGGGAGCGAAGGGTTACAGATCCTGAGCCTGGGCTCCCCTGCCAACGATAGCGCAATTTGCTGTGGCGGCACCATCCTGTGTCTGGCCGAGCAGTATCCGGGCTGCGTGTTTCACTGGGTGGTGTTTAGCACCATTAGAGTCCGGGAGGCGGAGGCTCGCCACGCGGCTTCGCTCCCAAGTGTACCAGCAGAAGATGCGTTACCTTATGGAGGCCTTTCCCTCCCAGCACACCAAGCGCTGGTTCATGGAGGAGCCCTTTCTCTCCCTCATGTGGTTGCGCGGGATGGAATGCAATGCTCCTAGCGGTTACGCCGAGGCTTTCTACTGCCGCAAACTAGTGTGTGCATTGCAGGAGGCAATATCGACGGTGTTGCAGATAGCACGGGTGATTGCTATCTGCATGGGCAGGAGGATGTTAGCCCGACTGCTGGAGCCGAAAGATTTCGGATTAGCGGGTATAGTCACAGCTCTCACCGGAGTCTTAAATCTGTTCAGAGATTTTGAACTTTCGACCGCGACAATCCAGCATGTGAACGCCGCTGAAGAACACATTGCAACGTTATGTTGGATCAATGTGTTGGTTGGAGTGATACTGGGACTCCTGGCAGTCGTGATCGCGCCGGTTGTCGTGGTCTTTTATCACGAACCCCGTCTTTTGGGGTGATGGCTGTTCTGGCAACTGGATTCCTGTTCAATAAGGCAGGGGGCCAGCACTCGGCGATTCTGCAACGGCACATGCGCTTTACCGCCTTGGTGACGATCGACATGATCTTCCTGGCGGTAGAGTACCACGGTTGGCACTGGCAGGGCCATCGGTGGTGACGGCTATTGGGCCTTCGTAGGAATGACAGTCACGCTTCCGCTGGGGTCGTATACCTGCAGCAATTCCCGGAGACCCGTAAAAGCAAGCATTCATCAGGCATTCCCACTTGTCTTTTCGTAAACCGCCATGCCAAAATGTGGCTCTCGTGACATGAATGGCTCCATTTTTGGTT
>JBMDXC010000475.1:0-28315 GCA_048594805.1 Candidatus Entotheonellaceae bacterium
TCTGAAGCGCTGCCAATTGTTCGCACTGGGCGCGATTTTGTTATATCAAATCGTCCTGCTGTATCAACACCAGCGACAGCAGCCGGTCGGTGTCGGTATCAAAGCCTTACTGCGGGCGGCATGATTTATGACCACGTCTCATTTAGTTCACAAACCTTTGCGTCTGCACACTGCTGTGATACCTTGCGAGCGATAAGACTCTTTGGCAAAGGTCTCACTGCGTGAGGCCTCATACAGAACCGCAGAGAGAGCACACATGGCGGGCAGCCTGAGGGAGAGTTCACACAGAAGCGGGGACGCACAGCAGGCGGTAGGCAACCCTTTTCTCTTCCCGAGTGAGCGGAGGTCGCACGCCATCCGAGAAAGGTGGAAATATCCTAGTGCAAGAGGTTGGCGAAATCAACAACTCCATAAGGACTTACTACCCTTAGGGAAAAATGCCAAATCCTAGGAGGGTCTTGGCCCCCTGTGGTGTCTGCTTTCTCCTGTAAGTATCTTCTCGTCTTGGTGTCCTGCGATAATGCAGAGAAGAGTGTGTCGGGCTCTTAAAAGGGTTTGCCGCGCGCTCTCGCTAAACCCTGCAGTCTATCACTGGGAGGAGAGATACTAGGTTTAGAAGGGAGAAGTGATGATACAGGCCAATGAAGGTTAGAAGTGCAGGCACACCACCGGGCAGGTCAGCGATGGCCGTGCCAGCACTCTTGTTTATATGGCGTCGTGGAAGATGATGCCCAGCGTCTGGCGCTGGCCGGAGCGTACCCGGCTCACACCATGGCGTAGGTTGACGCGATACCATCCTTTCGTGCCTGGCACTGGCCGATGATAGACCGGGAAGATCACGCCATCTCCCTGGCTGAGTGGCACCACCTCAGCGCGCGATTGCTGACGAGGGCGCTGCTCTGTGAGCACGAATTCGCCACCCGTGAAGTCATGTCCCGGCATCGACAGGAGGAAGGTGACCTGCAGCGGAAAGACATGCTCGCCATAGAGATCCTGATGGAGGCAATTGTAATCACCCTCGCCATAGTACAACAGGAGCGGCGTTGGCCGGGTCTGGCCGGCGCCATGGCAGCGATCGAGAAATGCCTCATGCTCGTCCGGATAGCGCACGTCGATGCCTAGAGCCTCGTTCCAGCGGTTCGCGATGCTGGCCAGTGGCGGATAGAGCGCGGTGCGCAGGCTGGCGACGACTGCGGGCAGTGGATAGGCGAAGTATTGGTACTCGCCGCGCCCAAAACCGTGGCGTGCCATTATGATGCGGCTGCGAAACAGCCCCTCCTCTGTATAGCTCTCTGCTAAGACCTTACACTCTGCTGCAGAAAGCACCGCACCCACCACCGCGCAGCCATGGGCATCGAGATCTGCGGCGAGGCGCTGCCAATCGAGAGTGGCAAGGCGCTCGGCAAGAGCGGGGTACGGGCCCTCTGGAGCGGTGGAGACAAGGGGGCCGCTCATGAGACGGCCTCGCGCTTGAGCAGAGCCCGCTTACGCTCGATGCCCCAGCGATAACCGGCCAGAGCACCGTCCTGACGCACAACGCGATGGCAGGGAATGGCAACGGCGAGCGCGTTTGACGCACAGGCCTGGGCCACGGCGCGTACCGCCTGGGGAGCACCAATACGCTCAGCAATGTCCTTGTAACTTGCCGTGGTGCCAGAGGGGATTGCACGTAAAGCTTGCCAGACGCGCTGCTGAAAAGCGGTGCCCCGCACGTCGAGTGGTAGATCAAGCCCAAGTGCTGGCGCCTCGACGAAGCCGACCACTCTGGCTACTACGTGCTCGAAGTCTGCGTCCCCGCCGAGCAGTTGGGCTTTTGGGAAGCGGTCCTGGAGATCGCGCACCAGCGCCTCGGGATCGTCGCCGAGCATGATAGCGCAGACGCCCTTAACAGTGGCGGCAACAAGGATCGAGCCCAGTGAGCATGTGCCAACGGCAAAGCGAATGGATGTCCCATGGCCGCCGGAGCGGAAGGTGGTTGGCGTCATCCCTAATACCTGCGAGGATGTCGCATAGAAACGTCCGTTGGAATGAAACCCGGCGCCGTAGATCGCTTCCGTCACCGTATCCGCCCGAGAGAGCTCGTCCCGCACCCGCTGCGCCCGGTGCGCAGCCGCATACGCTTTCGGCGTGACGCCGGTGAGGGTTTTGAAGACCCGATGGAAGTGAAAGCGACTCATGCCAGCGGCTGCAGCGAGCCCATCGAGGTTCGGCATGTCCTCAGCGGCCTCAATGAGACGGCAAGCCCTGGCTACCGCAGCGGCGCGCTGTTCGGCGAGCGCAGGTTCAGTCGGTCGGCACCTTTTGCAGGGCCGGAAACCTGCCTGTTCGGCCTCTTCACACGTCGCGTGGAAACGGACATGCTCACGGCGCGCCAACCGTGCCGCGCAGGATGGCCGACAATAGACGCCGGTCGTCCGCACCGAATAGTAGAACGCTCCGTCAGCGGCGCGGTCGCGCCGTACCACCGCCGTCCACCGTTCCTCGTTGCTCGAGAACGGCGGTGAGGTCCGCACGGTTTTTGTCTTCGCGAGTGCATTTGTTTGCTGCATTGTTATTCCCCCTATAAAACTTCACCGAAAGGCTACGACATGCAACCCCCATCGCATTGGTAGGTGCCGTTTCCGCTCTAAGAATGGCTGATATCCGAAAGAAAAACACTCCGGTTTTTGCCATCAAATTTAGGGGGAGGGGAAGGGGAAGATGCAGCACTGGGCAGATAGCCCACGCCGCTTCTTCCCCCATCCCAGCCTTCCCCCGCACCGGGGGAAGGGGTGAAAATTTCAGCCAACGTCAGGGACTGGCCTGTGGCCCCATACGCGACTAGAGGGGCACCACGTCTTAGAGTTCCAGGGCGCGCAGACCAACGCGGGCGATGTCCTCGTCTTCCTGGGCGCTCAGGCCACTCACGCCAATACCCCCCATGATCGTGCCCGTCTCGGCGTGCAGCACGACGAGCCCGCCCTGCACCGCCGCCAGGTTTGGGTCTCCCATCTCGGCAACCGTACGGCCCTGGCTCTTCAGGCGCTCGGCGTATGCTAGCGTGTCCTGGCCCGACAACGCCGCCGTGTATGCCTTACGGATGGCCATACGCTGGGGGATGGCCCGGCACCGGTCCATACGGGCGTAGCTCATCAGATTCCCGCCATCATCCACAATGGCAATGGCTACAGGTTGATTCGGTTGTTGCGTTGCTTTCTCCAACATCGCGGCCATGGCCCGCTGTATCTGGTCGAGGCTGAGCATCGGCTTGTTGTACATAGGACACCTCCGTTGGGTTGGGGTGTATGACTGGACGACGAGATGCGGATGGCCAGGCAGTGTAGGCATGGTGTGCGCTTGTGTCAAGCTATGGGGCTGCGTGGCTGTTGAGGGGGCGATACCTTCCATAAGAACAGCGCCGCCAGCCCATAAAAGAGCAGGAAAGGCAGGAGTGCATACGTGTAACTGTGTGTCTGATCATAGACCCAGCCGGTGAATACCGCGGCTGGCATGGAGGCGAAGCTTTGGAGCATGCCCACCCAGCCACGTATCGAGGCAAAATGCTTGCGGCCAAAGAGGTCGCCGAGCAGGGCCCAGGTCACAGAGTTGATGCCATCAGCAAACGAGAACAAGATAACAAAGAGGACCATATGCCAGAATCTACCACCGCTGCACAGCAGCACGCTGAGACCCAGAGCGCCCAGGATAACGCCGGTAGCACCAATTTTCTGTTTAGACCAGCGATCACCCAGCCATCCCGTGAGCGGACGGACAATGACCGCACTGAAGGACATGAGTCCCACAAAGAAAGCGGCAGTTGACTCATCGAACCCCTTCCAGACCAGGAGTGGGACGAGATGCACAGTCACCCCGGCATAAGGAATATTCCGCAAGCTGTGGAAGCCAGCGATCAACCAGAAGGTTGAGCTTCTGAGCGCCTCTTTCGTCGTCAACTCCACGAGAGCCCGGGGCGGACGTCGGTGTCTTACCGCGATGCCGGTCGCAGAGGGCGGGAGCTCGGTCTCGCCGTCAGGCAGGAGGCCCATGCTTTCAGGCGAGCGCCGGATCAGCAGGACCAGGGGAAGCGTCAGGAAGATAACCCCTCCAGAGAGCAGCGCTGCAGAGCGCCAGCCCAGCTGCAGGACAGCGATGGCGACCAGAGGGAAGAGCACCACTCCACCGATCGCCTGGCCGGTTTGCAGAATGGACATGGCGAGGCCCCGTTTGGTGAGGAACCAGTGGTTCACGGCTGCCATGGAAGCATGGTTGAAGCCCACTTGAAAGCCCGAGCCCAGGAGACATATAAACACCAGAAGAAAGGTGATATAGCTGTGGGTAAAGGCCAGGAGCACAAACCCCAGCCCGGCCATTATGGTCCCGAGGATCATCATCACTCGGATATCCAATCGGTCAATGAGGTATCCGGCAACCGGGCCAATCAGGGCAGACTCGAGTTTCGCCAACGAAAATGGCAGAGACGTCGCGGCACGACTCAGGTGTAGTTCGTTGAGTACCGGGAGAAAATACAGGCTGAAGCCCGTATTAAACAGGCCCCCCTTCACTGCATCCTGAAGACACCCGATAAGGACGATCCACCAGCCATAAAACATCCGGCGTTGAGGTGGGGAGTGCACACCAGGTATCGATTGCTGCTGCATGCCTACCTCTCTTATTCTGCCATAATCCAGCCCCCTCTCCCTCTGGGAGAGGGACCGAGAGGCAACGCCGACTGTATATCGGAGTTATAGCCAAGGCAGCACTAGAGAGCAACCCCAAAACGGTCTCGGGTCCCTCTCTGGTGCACTCCGTCCGGCTTAGCAACACCCACCAACGCCAGCCACTGCCGGCAGGACCCGGTCGGGCTCCCAGCCCCAGGGCCGCGGGCCCCAGTCAGGCATGAACACTTCCCCACGCTTGACCGTCAAGAACGGTACGACGGCCTGGTGCACCTGCAGACTCGCTCCCAGCACGTCATACACGACCCAGTCCCCCTCGTGGATATCCAGGACCGAAATGTCTGCCTGGCGGTCCACCGCCAGGCTCCCCAACCGCTGCGCAGCTCCAATGGCCTTGGCAGGGTTCTCGGTACACATCGTCACCACCTGCTCCAGGGTGAAGCCCAGCCCCAGAAAGCGTGTCATCATCTCTGTCATACTATGCACGGTACGGAGCCGTCCCGGTACCGTGAGATCGGTGCTAATACAGTGCGGTAACAGCCCCTGGTCAATAATGCGACGGCCCACATCAAAACTAAAATTCATCCGTCCGTGGGCGGTATCGAGCCAGACGCCCCGCGCCGCAGCCTCATGCGCCTCGGGCACGAGGTGCCCATTGGTATCCAGCACACCCCCAGCATTGGCTGTAAAGTAGTGGGTAAGAATGTCCCCGTCGTCTAAGAGGGGGAGCAGAGACCGAATCACAGTCGGATCGTAGCGTTGTGTGGTGTCGCCAATGTGGACCATCAGTTTGATACCACTTTCGCGGGCGGCCCGTCTGGCGAGCCGGGGCATCTCCATACCAAAGATCTCCAGGGCTGGCGACACCATACGCGCCTTAATGCCGCAGATGAGTCCCTTGTACTGGTCGGCTACCCGCAGGGTGCTATCGATGTCAATGCTACTTTCGGCAATGATATCCGGGTTGGTCGCCAGGCCAGTCTGACAGATGTGCAGAAAGGGAATAATCTCGGTATGACACTGGGGTATGATATGTCGCGGGAAGCCCGCGAAAGTGGCGCATCCGGCACTACCGGCATCCACCAGTGTGGTAACGCCGGCATAGACGCCGCCCAGATCCGGATGCACACCGTTGCTGTTAAAACCCTCGAACACGTGGACATGCAGGTCAATCAAACCCGGCGTGACAATCTTGCCTGCTACTTCACACACGCGTCTGGCCTCTTCACGAGGAATGGTCGCCGCAATCTGCGCAATCTTGCCATCCTGGACTGCAATATCGTGCACGCCGTGCAGGCCGGTCGACGGGTCTACAACGGTACCAGCCTTGAGTAAGAGATCGTACATGGTTGAGCTCCAGCAGAGAAGGGAGAGTGATGGGTATCTGATCGTGCTGGGGCTAGCATAGCAGAAGTGCCCCAGTGTGGAAACCCGCAATGCGGCGTTCTCACATAAAGGTGAACCAGTCCTCGGAAACGACAGAAGTCGCAAAAGCATCCAGGTGTGGCAAGGGATCGCGACCATCCTCGGCCATGGCCAAAGCCTCATGCACTATATTGTGCAGACAGGTCAGAGGCTTGGGGACAGGCTCTATATACTGTAGGATCAGGTCCTCGCATTTTTGTAAGGCTTTGTGCCACTGCCCCTGGCAGCCACGCAGGTTGCCGTTCGTAAAGTGATAGGCGCCGACCACCAGATGAATCATGGCTTGCCAAAATATCCGGCGGTGTCCGTTGAGGTCGCGCCAGACCTCCTCCCAGTCATCATGGGCGGCAAAATAGTCGCGTGCCCGAAAATGCTCTAAGCCCTGGCGCAATGAGGCAAGCGCATGCGTATCGAAAGCAGCCATTGTATTCGTCCTTCCAACGTGCAAAGATCTTGCGCAATATGACGCTGGCCTTCAGCATAGCAGATGTTTGCGTCAGGAGCAGGAGAGCAGAGGAGGCACCCCATGCATATCGGCGTTGGCATGTTCGCTACTGACTATGCGATCCCTATTGACGAACTGGCCCGGGAAACGGAAGCACGCGGCTTCGAGTCGCTATGGGTTCCCGAGCACACCCATATCCCCACGAGTCGGCGCACCCCATGGCCGGGTGGCGGCGACCTCCCCCTGGAATACAGCCATACTTACGATCCATTCATCTCCCTAATGCTGGCCGCGGCGGTGACGAAAACGTTGAAGCTCGGCACGGGCATCTGCCTCGTCATCGAGCGCGATACGATTACCTTAGCCAAGGAAGTGGCCAGCCTGGATCGGCTCTCGGGTGGACGTTTTCTCTTTGGTATTGGCGGGGGATGGAACGCCGAGGAGATGGAGCACCACGGTACGGTCTATAAAACACGCTTCAAGAAGATGGGTGAGCAGGTGCGGGCCATGAAAGAGATCTGGACGAAAGACGTCGCCGAATTTCACGGTGAGCACGTCAACTTCGATCCCATCTGGTGCTGGCCCAAGCCAGCCCAGCAGCCACACCCCCCGGTACTCCTGGGAGGAGAGAGCCGCTACACGCTACAACGCGTCGTGGATTACTGTGAGGGTTGGTTCCCGCGCAGCCGTCAGCCTGAGTTAGTGACGCAGGGCATGAATGCTCTGCGCGAGTATGCGGCCAGGGCTGGTCGCGACATGCGGACTATCTCTGTCTCTGTCTTCGGCGTTGCTGCTGATCCAAAACTCATCGGCATGTATCGAGACGCTGAGGTCAGCCGGATCATTCTGCGCTTGCCCTCGGAGGATCGCGAGACGATTTTGCCGCTGCTCGACCAGTACGCCACCTTCCTGCGCTAGGACAAGGGTAGGCGCAACATCGGCGTTGCCGGAGCCGGGCTGCATCGCTATGGTATCTTCCCGGCCACAACCACCCTTGATCTATGGTGCGGGCCGGCGGCGTGTATGTGATCCATGTGCTGTGCCACTAACATTGGGCGACATCCAGATTCTGGAGGGTTTGCACGTGTCTTTCCACTTTCACTCCCTCATACAAAGCGTTATCGCCAAGTTCAAGGGCCCGAGGGGTAGTCAGGCATGGCAATGTGCTCTGGCTGGCTCTACCGCCTTGGCGCTGCTGGCGAGTCTCCTGTGGCTTGCTCCCTGGCAAGGGTGGCATGATGGCCCCGCCACTGTCCCCCAGTCCATGCCCCTACAGGGCAGCGACCGTACAACCGAGGAGACAGCTCGTCCGACCGTTCAACCTCCTGTCGCACCAAGCTCTGCACCACGCTCTGACGTAGGCTTACGGCCCAGCGCCCCTGCTCCCCAAAACCCGGAGCAACCGCATATTTCTGCAACAGCTGAGGAGCCCACCGCAGTCCGGGATACCCAGGCCAGGCAGGGGCTCGCCACAGGTATAGAAACAACGAGAAGTCATCCTGAAGAGGATGTAGATACGAGAGCCATGGACCGTCTACTCGCCAGATTGGCGTCAGTAGACCAGATGGCATCGCCACCATCCAAACGCTCTAAGGCAGCACGCAAAAGAGGCACCAGAGTGCCCCCGGGAGTAGGGCACCGTAGGGCTCCTGGCAGTGTCTCACCACCGCGTATTGACTCTGCATCTCTCCGTGCAGCCTCGGGCATGCCGTTTCGCGATGCCCCGAGATAAATGGAGGAACTCTCGTAGGTGGCGAGTCCTCAAAACGTTACGCTGACAGACTGCCAGGTGTCGCCAGCCAGGCAGCCAAATGTACCTGCTGCTCAGTAGTCGCGTCAGGGCACACTTCCAATTGCCAACACTTGGGCGGCTCGGCACCAAACGTCATGGCGAGGCGCCGCAGGCGCTCACGGCGGGCAACGAGCACGGTGACCTGCTCTCCAGGACGATAGTGCGCCAGGCGTGTCTCCCAGTGTTGGGGGAGTACACGGTGGTCGTCAATGGCCAGGATTTCGTCGTCCACATTGAAACCATACTGCCAGCCTGGGGTCTGGCGGTGCACCTGCGAGACGAGGAGGCGACCGTTGTCCGTACGGGTCACCAGGCCAAGCCAGGCTTTCTCAGGCGTGGCAGGTGTGGCAGTTTTGAAACGCAAGCCAAACCAGTGGAGAGCCTCGGTATAGTCGAGTTCCTCAGTGGTTTCTAGGACGCTGACAAACCAGGCACGCAGGTCGGTCCCTGCCATGTCTTGCATCAGGGCCCGAAATTCTTCGCGGGTAAAACCGCGCTCACCGGCGTAGTGTCTGTAGGCCAGGCGTAAGACATCATCAAGGCTCCTGCTGCCGCCAGTGGCCGCCTGAATCTTGGCGTCGAGCAGGAAGGCGACCACCGCGCCCTTGGTATAGTAGCTGATGGTGGTGTTGGGCGAGTTCTCGTCGTGGCGGTAAAACTTGATCCAGGCATCGTATGAAGCCATCTCGAGCGGGTGCACGAGACGGCCTGGGGTCGTCTGCAACCGTTCGATGATTCCTGAGAGTCTTTCAAGAAATTCCGCATCTGTACACAACCCAGCGCGTCGCACACCCAACTCGGTGTAGTAGGACGTAATCCCTTCAGCCGTCCAGAGGTTTTTTGTATAGACCTCATTCTCGTAGTCGAATGGACCGAGTTCAATAGGGCGGAGGCGCTTCACGTTCCAGACGTGAAAAAACTCGTGGCTCACCAGGCCGAGCCATGAGAGGTAATCCTTGCGTACCCGCGAGTGCCAGCGGCTGGTCATGAGGACGGTCGAGTTTTGGTGTTCGAGACCACCGCCTGCTTCGGTAAGCATATTGAAGAAGACATATTTGTCGTACGGCAAAAACCCCCACATATCACGATGGGCACGCACGATTTTTTCCACATCCTGGGCTGAGCGCGGTCCATCCCAGACACCGCCTTCGCCTTCATTAACTAGAAAGTGGGGGATGCCGTCGACCTCGAATGTGTACACGGCGGGATTGCCAGCAAGAATCGGCGAGTCGACGAGCGTGTCGAAATCGGCAGCGCGATAGTGATGCGCTGCCCCACCGGGCGCTGCGGGGAGACCAGTCGTAGAGGTCTGCCAGACCTCGGGAAGCACCAGTTGCACGTCATGGGGCCGGGCGACATCCTCGACCAGGGTTAGAAACGTGGGAGCGCCGTTAAGGAGGGCGAAGCCGTCCTCAACCCAGTTGGTGCGTACGGACATCTCACGACAGTAGACACGATACGTGATCATGATCGTCTGGGCGTCGTTAGTGTGGATACGCCAGCGGTTCTTGCGCGCTTTGTCCAGGCTGAGCCTGGCACCGTCGGGAGCGCGCGCCATAAGGCCTTCGATATGGCGGGCATACTCACGGATCAGGTACGAGCCAGGCGTCCACACGGCCATAGCTAACTCAATGTAGGGTTTCCCACCTGTGGGAAGCTCCGCTTCCACTTCGACGTAGTGCGTATGAGGCGCAAGAAAACGCAGCGTATAACGTATGGGCTCCAGCAACTGAGGCATAACAGCTCCAGACATGTACAGTGGCTCAATGTGCGTGTATGTCTTCTCATCGGCCCGCGAAGACACGCACTGGCGTAGCCCCGATAGGAAGCGACCGCAGGCCCCGCAGCACCACATTGTCTTTGAACGGCGGATGCTCCGTCAGCAGGCGTATATCGCTAAACCGTTCCAGGAGACCCGTAAAGGCTAGACGTGCCTCAGTACGGGCCAACGGTGCACCCAGGCAGTGATGCACCCCGCGGCCGAAGGAAAGATGGCTGGCCTCACGGCGAGTGATGTCGAACTGCTCTGGGGAGTGGAACACCTCTGGATCGTGGTTAGCGGCACCGAGCAGCAGCATAATGCCCTGGCCTTTGGTGATGCGCTGCCCGCCGATCTCTACATCCTCGAGCGCCGTGCGAAAATCTAATTGCACGGTCGTATCATAGCGCAGCATTTCCTCCACCGCCGTGTCCATAAGGTCAGGGTGCGCGCGGAGCTTCTGCAACTGGTCTGGATGGTGCAACAGGGCCAACATGCCATTGCCAATGAGGTTCGTGGTCGTCTCATTGCCCGCAATCAAGAGCAAACGCAGCATGACGAGGAGCTCATCCAGCGTCAACTTATCGCCGGCTTCCTCTGTCGCCACCAGCGTACTGATCAGATCGTCCCGGGGTTCGAGACGCCGCGCCCTGATGACCTCACGAAAATAGGCGTCGAGTTCGTGGGCCGCACGATTGGCCTCCTGAATCTCAGCGGGCGTGATCGTGGGTTCCAGCACCCGTGCGCGCCGGTCAGACCAGTGTTTAAACCGGGCGCGGTCCTGTGGTGGGATGCCCAATAATTCCGCCATGACAATGACCGGTAGAGGATAGGCCAGTGTGTCGATCAGGTCGAAATGAGACGGCTCTGGAATCTGGTCTAACAGCTCCTGGACAATAGCCTGGATGCGTGGGGTGAGGGCAACGATAGCCTGTGGGGTAAACGCTTTGCTGACCAGGGCACGCAAGCGGGTGTGCTCGGGGGGATCGACAAATAGCATGCTCTGGCCCCCGGGATTGTCGACCGTGGTACCCGGCGCACGGGTCCGTTGACGCCGGCGAGGGTCACTGGAGAATCGTTTATGATCGCGCAGGATGGCATCCACGTCGGCATAGCGCGTCGCCACCCAGGCCTCCAGGATTGGACTCCAGTGCAGCGGGGCTTTGGCACGCAGCTCGGCGTATTTGGAATAGGGATTCAGGTAGACACGTGGTGACATAGGATTATACGTCACACCGCTCTGCCACCACTCCCGCACCAGCATAGCGCGGATAGCAAGGGGGCGGACAACGGTGCGTAACAACGAGAACATAGGAGCCTCCTTCACAGTGGCAAGTCGTACGCAATCATAGCATGTTCTGCTTGACTCAGCAGCCTGCCTGTATGGCATGCGACCATACCTGCTACAAGCCCACCTTGCCAGGGAAAGTAAGATCCGCTTGACAACCTCCATTACGGAGATGAGAATGCGGGACAAGAATGTTACAAATTATCAAACGCTCTCATGGGCCATGTACGATAGTGCTTGACTGAGCCACGATGCGAGTGAGGTGTGAAGCGCATGAGAAGGCGACACGAGACTTGCCCCGGCGCAGGTAATCTGTGAGGGACAAGCACGGAGGTGCCGAACAATGCGAGAAATCAGCCTGCCTTTACCATGGTCCACAGTCGGAAAAATCTCTGTACGTCTGCAAGTGGTCACTCGAGGTGTGGGGCGGCTTATCAAGGAAAAACCACTGGGTGCCTTTGGCGGCGTCATCGTCTTAGGGCTTCTGCTCTGTGCCCTTTTGGCCCCCTGGATTGCTACGCACCCTTATGATCAGACCAATGTCCGTAATCGCTTAAAACCTCCCAGTTCCCAGTTCTACTTTGGCACCGACAACCTGGGACGCGACATCTTCAGTCGGATCGTCTATGGCGCCCGCGTCTCGGTGACCGTAGGCTTTGGAGCCGTGAGTATAGGCCTATGTCTGGCCACTATCATAGGTGTGGGGAGCGGCTACATTGGGGGGAAAGCTGACGTCCTGGTGCAGCGGCTGGTCGACGCCCAGATGGCCATTCCAGGCTTGCTCTTGCTGCTCAACATTATGGCTGTGCTGGGTCCAGGGCTGCTGAACATCATCCTGGCGTTGGGGATCGTTTCGGCCGCCGGGAGTTCGCGCATTATTCGCAGCGCTGCCCTGTCGATCAAGGAAAACCAGTTTGTGGAAGCGGCACGAGCCGTTGGCGCGAGTCATCTTCGTATCATCCTGCGTTATATCTTACCGAACATCATGGCGCCGATCATCATTATTACCACTGTCAGCCTGGGCTTTGTCATTCTCATCGAGTCGGCCTTGAGTTTCCTGGGTTTTGGCGTGCCCCCGCCGTATCCGTCGTGGGGCGAGATGCTGAGTGGATCGGGACGCTCATACATGTATAAAGCTCCCTGGATGGCCACCTGGCCGGGTGTGGCCATCAGCTTAGCGGTGTTTGGGTTCAATATGCTGGGAGATGCATTGCGGGATCTGCTCGATCCGCGGTTGCGGGGAGGACGACTGGTGCAGCGCTAGGTGAAAGCATTGGGCGTAGTGAGATTGCTGGAGGCGCGGCAGACGCGCAGAGTAAGGAGAGAGCCATGCGGCAATACGTGCTGAAACGTTTGGCCTTGATGGTACCAACGCTGCTGCTGATCTCGGTCATCGTGTTCACCCTGAACCACATGCTCCCAGGGGATGTGGTGGTGTTGATGTTTGAGGAAAAAGCTTACGCCAAGGATCTCGATGCCCTGCGCGCCAAGCTTGGCCTCGACCGCCCGCTATACATTCAGTATTTCTCCTGGCTTGGCGATGTGGTGCAGGGGAATCTCGGGGAGTCTCTGTGGACAAAGCGGCCAGTAGTTGAGGAGATGATGCGCCGGCTCCCGGTCAGCATTGAGCTTGGAGCCATGGCGATTGTTGTCGCCCTCTGCATCTCCATACCCATCGGTGTGCTGTCGGCGATTCGGCAGGATACGCTCAAAGATTATGCGGCGCGCAGTGTGGCGATCGTGGGCCTATCGGTTCCCCAGTTCTGGAAAGCCACGCTGGTCATCGTGCTGCCCTCGATCTGGTTCGGCTGGGCACCACCGCTGCAGTTCACCGCCTTTTCGGAGAACCCCTGGCAACATCTGAGCCAGTTCATCCTGCCGGCTATTATCCTGGGCATTGCTCCAGGAGCCAGTCTCATGCGCCTGACACGGGCGCTGATGCTCGAGGTGCTGCGGCAGGATTACATCCGCACTGCCTGGTCGAAGGGCATGCGTGAACCGCGTGTCGTGCTGCGGCACGCTCTCAAGAACGCTATCATCCCAGTGGTGACCCTTCTGGGGCTCCAGATCATCCAGATCGCCAACGGCACGGTGATCCTGGAGACCATCTTCGGGTTGCCCGGCGTGGGGCGCTTTCTGGTAGATGCCATGTTTCAGCGCGACTACACTGTGGTGCAGGGCGTGATTCTGTTCACCTCGTCGATTATCGTGGTGGTCAATCTGCTCGTCGATATGACATACGCTTACCTCGATCCACGCATACGTTATCAGTGACGTGTGCACCTCACAGCACGGAAGGGAGGGCTCTATGAACAGGCAGCAGGCACATCCCGGCGAGGCCCGGGGTGTGCGCCGTCGCGATCTACTCAAGGCTGGCCTTGCTGCTGGCGTTACACTGTCCGCCTTGCCCCTCCATAGCCCCCCTGCACTCTGGAGCGCTGAGGCTGGGCAACCCAAGCGCGGTGGTATTCTGCGCGTGCGCGGCTATGATCCTCCGCACTTTGACCACCATCTCACCCTCAACTTCAAGACCAATTCTACGCTGAGCTTCGCCTACAGCACGCTCGTGCGGTATAAAGTCGGTGCGGAGGTGCGGCCTGGCACTTTCACGGTAGAGCCCCACCTTGCCGAACGCTGGGAGCAGCCAGATGACACAACTTACGTCTTCCATTTGCGCCAGGGTGTCAAATGGCACAACAAACCACCCCTCAATGGCCGCGAACTGGTGGCCGACGACGTCAAGTTTACCTATGACCGCTTCATGACAGAACCGGGGAATCCACTGCGTTTTACGCTAGAATCCGTCGACCGTATTGAGGTGGTGGACCGCTATACGGTGCAGTTCATCCTGAAAGAACCCTTTGTCTGGTTGGTCAATGTGCTGGCAAACCCTTACAGCACCTGGATCATTGCCCCTGAAGTGGTGCGGCAGTTCGGCGACCTGAGGAAACCCGAGAGCGTCATCGGCACCGGTCCCTTTATCCTGGAACGCTATGAGCCGAATGTGAAGACAGTGTTCAAGCGCAACCCGGACTACTTCCTCAAGGATCAGCCGTATGTCGACGGCGTGGAATGGTTGGTGCTCGATGATCCCTCGACCGGCCTGGCCATGTACCGAGCTGGACAAATCGACTGTGGCCCAAACGCCTGGTGGAGCGTGCGCCAACAGGATCTAGAAGCCCTTCAGAAGAGCCATGCCCGTCTAGTGTATCAGGACTTCCTCTCCAACGTGACCAGCTCAGTTATCTACCTGCGTAACGATATACCGCCCTTCAATGATGTGCGTGTGCGGCGTGCCCTCTCCATGGCGATCGATCGTCAGGGGATCATTGAGGGGGTGTATATGCGGGGCGAACCGACCCCAGCCATCGCCCGTGGCGCCACGGAGTGGTCCCTGCCCATCGATCAGCTCGGTGAGGGAGCGAGATACTATCAGTACGATCCCAAGGAGGCCAGACGTCTGCTGGCAGAAGCTGGCTTTGCCAAGGGGTTTAAGACGCAGCTCAACACCACCGGGGGGTATGGTCCCGACCTGCTGGATGCCGTGCAGCTGGTGCAGCACTATCTCAAAGACATCGGTATTGAAGTGGAGATGAAGCTCCAGGAGTATGGTGCCTATATGGCCACCACATTCCTGGGCAAGTACGAGGGCATGGCCATGGGTCCCCTGAGTATTACCTGGGAACCGGATAGCGTGCTGTATGGTATGTATGCCCCCGACCAGCCGCGCAACAGCGGCCATGTCAATGATCCCAAGCTCACGGCCATGCTCAAGGAACAACGGCGCACCCGGGACCTGGAAGCGCGCCGACAGCTCATTTTCGATATTCAACGATATATTGCCGCGCAGCAGTACTATATCTATGCCAACTCCAATATGCAAACTGGTACCTGGCAGCCGTATGTGAAGAACTATGCGCCCAACCCCACCTTCGACTACGGCGGACGCGCCGCAGCGCTGTGGTTGGACCGCTAGACTCGTAGCTGACGCGTAAGAGGGAACAACAGCATGTCGCCCAGATATGCAGTCGCAGCCGAGACGCACGGGGAGGTGGAGATTTTCATCTTACGTGAAGCTGACATTGCCTCGGCGGCTGTGGCACCGGCCTGGGGGAACAACTGCTTTATGTTGCAGGTGGACGAACCGGTGCTGGAGTCGGTCGCGTTTGAGGAGTTCCGCACGCGCCCGACCAGTTATGGCATCCCGATCCTCTTTCCTTTTCCTAATCGTCTGCGGGATGGGGCATTGAGCTTTCGCGGGCAGCGTTACGTGGTTACTCCGAATCGGCATGGCTTTGTCCGTGATAAAGCCTGGCGTGTGCTCAATACAGGAGCATCCACAGGGGAAGGCGCCTGGATCACATCGCGGTTCGAGGCAGGGCAGTACGCTGCAGCGATTCTGCAGCAATTCCCCTTTCCGTTTTGTCTCGATGTGACCTATCGGTTACGGGAGGCCGTCCTGAGCATGGAGACCGTGGTGCACAACACTGGAGCGCATGACATGCCTATGGGGTTTGGGATTCACCCCTACTTTCGCTGTCCTGTACCGGGCACGCTGTGTGTACCAGCGCGGCAACGCTGGGAACTGGAGGATAGTCTTCCGACCGGCAAGCGCCTCGCGGTGGACGGGCCATACGATCTGCGCCAGCCGCGAGACATAACGTCCCTGGTTCTCGATGATATCTACACTGATCTTGTCGCCGATACGGATGGGCTGGTGCGCTGCACGCTCCAGGACCAGCAACGCCGTATCAAGATCACCGTAGCGTTTGACGCTGCCCAATTTCCACATGTGGTAGTCTACACGCCACCAGCCCCGCGGCAGGCGATCTGTGTGGAGCCCTATACATGCCCGACCGACGGTTTGAATCTCCACGAGCGTGGGATTGAGAGCAACCGTATCGTGCTGCAACCAGGGGAAAAACGCCATTTCCTGGTGTCCATTGCGACACACAGGGCTGCATCATGAGGCGGCGAAGATATGTGGAAACATGCAGAGGCTATACGAGCATTGCTCGACTTTGTCCTGCCGCCGCGTTGCCTGGTGTGCAGCCTGAGTACGCGTGGGGCCTCACTGCCCTGGGTGTGCCCACACTGCTGGGACACGGTGGAGTATATCACCTCGCCGACCTGCGCCCAGTGTGGGCAGCCGCTGGCGGCCCCTCCAGAGGGTATTGGAACCACGACGCATCGCTGTGGGACCTGTCTCCTGACACCCCCCGCTTACGACCGAGCCCGCGCCGTCGGACTGTATACAGGGGTGCTACGCGACCTGATTCACGCCCTGAAGTATCAGCGCATCTATGGCCTCGTACGGCCTTTAGGAGACCTCTTGCGCCAACATTTTAGTAGGTATTGGAGCGCAAGCCTTCCTGAAGCGCTTGTGCCCGTGCCCTTGCATCGTAGTAAGCTACGCGTCCGCGAGTTTGATCAAGCTCTGGCGCTCGCCAGACACGTCAGTCAAGGTGTGGGGATTCCCGTCTGGGCTGACGTCCTCATCCGTCATCGCCCGACACTCTCCCAAGTAGGTTTGAGTGCAACAGAACGACAGCGGAATATTCGCGGCGCTTTTACTGTGCAGAAGCCGCACTACTGTGCTGGCAAAGCCCTCTTACTCATTGATGACGTCTATACCACAGGCGCCACCGTGTAAGAATGTGCACGCCGCTTACGCCAGGCCGGCGCCGCACGCGTCGATGTGTATACATTAGCCAGGGTGGACTAAACACGTTGCGTCGAGCGACGCCGCGTGGTGCCGGGGCGCTTTGTACCATCAAGTGCGGCTTCCAGATCGTGGAAAAGTTCCGCATCAGAACGTTTGCCGATCCATGTCGCTGCACTATCACTTCGCGCCGTGTCTTCCTCAGGGGCTATTGGCGCGTGTTTGACACCAAGCATACCCTCAAGGTGATGTTTGAGAATCATCGCTTCGAGAATCGTTTTCACGGCAGTTTTTTCGCGCTCACTCATACGGGAAAGACGCTCGAATTGCTGCAGGAGTTCCTGGTCAGCAATGCTCGCCCGTACCATGGCCTGACCATCATCAAAGAGCAAGTAATCAGCAGAGACGTGAAACAGTTGGGTGAGTTTTTTCACCACGTCAATCGACGGCAAAGAAATGCCACGCTCATAACGGCTCATGTGCGAAAAGTGTACACCGACAATGCTCGCCAACTCTTTTTGCGTGAGATTGCGCTCTTTGCGCAGTTGCACGATTTTTTTTGCTAGTGACAACATGTCTGGCCATCCTTTGAGAAAACGGCTGTCTACACACCGTGCAGCACAGTGAAGCAAGCGCCAGGCCTGTGAGATGTGTCTTAGCGACTATACTTCCGCTCGCCCTTACTCACCCGTAAGCGCGCTCGCTGCAGCTTGCGACGCAGCATAGCCTTGAGCCGAGCGGTTTTATTCGTCTTTTTCGGTGGTTTTTTCATGCGATGCCTTCTCCTGCCACAGGCTCGAGCAATTGCAACGGCCCTATATGTCTCAAGCAGCAACTACGCTACACGGCTGCCGTTTGGGATGAAGCCAGACGTCGTAACAGGCGCTTGCGCTTTTTAATCTGCAGTCGTAGCTGTTTCACTTGCGTCGCATCATGGGCTGACAGGGCGGCATCACGCTGCCCTTTGAAGGCACGGATCTCCTGTTTTAACGCGCTCTTATCAGCGGCAAACTGTTCCCGCGCTGCCCTCGTCGCTGCTTCGATATCAATACCATAGATTGCGGCGAGCGCCTCAATGAGCTGGGCCTTGTTCATCGAATAGACCCCGGTGATACTGCTGTGTTTCAGACCCTCTTCGCGCAGTTTCACCACAGTCATCTTCTGCAGGTCACGCAACTCCATGCCAACCATACCTCCACGCAAGATGGGCAACTATTCCTAGAGCCAGGATGTGAGAGCAGACAGTCTAACATACTTTGATCCCTGCCACAAACTTCCTGTACCAGCCACATTGACGTGGTAATACGAACTGGTGTAGTCTCCAGGACTCTTATAAGCCTGGCAAAGGAGGCCTATGTATACCGTCATCCGCTGTCTACACATCCTCACGATGGTCATCATTCTCGGGGGCTATCTTTTCCTCAGTGTGTTCTGGTGGCCCGTGCTGCAGCGGACGCTGACAGACGTCGCAGTCCAGGTCCGGTGTTTGAGCCAAACGCTCCGACGCTTTTTTACCGTGGTGCTGGTAGCCTTCACCCTTGAACTGATCACAGGGGGCCTCTATCTTCTGCCAGCCGCGCGTACTGCCAGAGCGAGCAGCGAGTCAGCTCTGGCCACCTTTTATCTGGTGCTTGGTATCAAGTTAGCTGCGGTATTTGTCATTCTGATACTGCTGCCTATGCAGCTCTTTGGCATGGCATTTCGTTTGACGCGTATGGACGCTGGTATCTATCCCTATGACGCCCATATCGTACAACGGGTGAGCCAGCGTATGCAGGCCGTCTCCTACCTCATTATTCTCTTGCTGACGTTGGTAGTCGTGCTCTCCAGCCAGCTCTGAGACAGTGTCGGCCCTCAGGTTATGGCTGTTATTGTGATGTGACCGTACAGGCTTGCTCAAGAGCATGGATCAGCGTCACAAGGTTCTCAGACAGCGTCTCCTGCGCAGGGCACACAGAGAGTGCCGGCATGTGCCTGTCAGTCTCCACCTCCCGTATGGTACAACGGATGAGAAGCTGCTGGTGCTGGTCGAATATATCAATGTCGGAGTACTCTGCACTGTGGAACGTCTGCAAAAAGGCATAGCGGGCACGCAGGAGGAATGCCGTGAGGTGAGTCAACACAACGGGCTGCTGCACGGCTGGGCTATGGATGGTTATGGTTGGCGTGAACGGTGTCATGCGGTCCAGTTTCCGAGTATGGCAGTAGCATACAGGCCAGCAGTGCGGCCTTGAGAGGCTATCTTTGTAACAAATAGTGTTTATGGCTGTCAAGCATTCTATGCTACACTGTTATTTTTGTGTCCTGCGAGAACGTTGACCGTGGAGAAAGCGGCCCATGCGTATTGCCTTTACCTCGGATGTGCATACAGACCACCATGCTGCGAATCGTCTGGTGTGGCAGGAAATGGTGACCCTCCTCCAGGATCTCGCACCGGATGTGTTCGTCTGCTGTGGCGACATCGCAGCAGAGGAGAAGCAGTTTGGTGTCACCCTGATGGCTTTAGAACGGGTGACCTGTCCAAAACTGTTTGTGCCGGGGAATCACGATGTATGGGTGCAGAAGGCGGCCTGGGTAAAGCGCGGCATCACCAGCCAGCAGAAATACTATCACCTCTTGCCAGCCCTGTGTCGAGCCGCCGGTGTTCACCCCTTATGGCTTGAACCCTATGTCCTGGATGATGTGGCCTTTTGCGGCAGCCTTGGCTGGTACGACTATTCTCTGCGCAATGTCGATCTCGATACACACTTCACGATCCATGATTATCGCCGCAAAACCTTTCAGGATCGTGTCTGGAATGACGGACGTTTTGTCCATTGGCTGGCCGCTGAGACGTCTGAGGGCACGCGCGTACGCCTGAGCGATGAGGCCATCACTACCCACATGGTGCAGGCCCTAGCCCAGCAACTCCAGGAGGTGGAACCCCATGTCCAGCACATCGTCGGGGTGACGCATATGCTACCATTCCGCAGTATGATGCATTATCAACACGAGGCTCGCGCCGATTATTTTGGGGCCTTTATGGGCAGTGTTTTATTGGGAGAGGTGTGGCAATCTTGTCCCAAAGTGACACTCGTCCTGGCTGGGCATACCCACCGGCAGATCACGGTGCAGGTAGGCCGTGTGACGGCCCTCACGAGCCCTGTAGGTTATGCCCGGCAATGGGGTGGCCGTACACCGTATGCTGTGGCACGCGACCGTTTGAAAGTTATCGATCTTACCGTCACGGAGGGGTCGTTATGAGCACAGTCTTTACTTCTGACTTGCATAGTGTGCAGCGCTTCCGCCAGGGCAAAGTCCGTGATATCTATGCCGTGGATGATGAACACCTGCTTATTGTGGCCACCGATCGGCTCTCGGCCTTTGATATCGTTCTGCCGACTCCCATTCCTGAGAAGGGACGGATTCTCACGGCCATGTCGAATTTCTGGTTCGCGCGCACGGCAGCACTTGCGCCCAATCATCTCACCACCCGGCATCTTGAGGAGGTGCTGACAGACGAGGAAGTCGCCCAGGTGCGTGACCGCGCTATTATTGTCCGTCGCCTCAACCCCCTGCCCATCGAGGCGATTGTGCGTGGATATATTTCTGGCTCGGCCTGGGCAGAATATCAGCAGCAGGGCACGGTCTGTGGCATGCAACTCCCGGCCGGCTTGCGCGAGTCAGAACGGCTCCCGGAACCCATATTTACACCGTCTACGAAAGCAGCGGAGGGAGCACATGACCTCAACATTTCGTTTGAGGAGATGGTGCGCGTGCTTGGCGGGAGAAGAGGGCTGGCAGAGCAGGTACGTGATACCAGCTTGCAGGTGTATCGCGAGGCCGTCAACTATGCCTTGACGCGCGGGATCATCATTGCCGACACCAAGTTCGAGTTTGGCCTCTTAGACGACCGGCTGTACCTCATCGACGAAGTACTCACGCCAGACTCGTCGCGTTTCTGGCCCTTGCAGGGGTACGCTGCTGGACACGGCCAGCCGAGCTTTGATAAGCAGTACGTGCGCGATTATCTCATTGACACAGGATGGAATAAGCGCCCCCCAGCGCCTGAGCTGCCGCCACACGTGGTGGAGCAGACCACACGCAAGTATCAGGAGGCCTTGTATCTCCTCACAGGGGTAGCCTAGGAGAGGGCCATACGCCAGGGGATGACCCTAGGTCGCCCCCTCTTTCAGCGTAAAGGCCGAGACGCGAAATGTCGCAGTGAGGATCTGGCGGTTGTCAAAGCGTGGTTTCATTTCGAGACGCTTGATCTTTAACAACTGGGGCGAGTTCTCAATTTGATGCAGGTAACGTACGAGCTGTTCGAGGGTCACACCCTCCATCTTGATCTCGACTGACTCCTCATTGTACATCTCGCTCGGCGTACTCACTGTTGGCTTCATGTAGAGAATTTTGTTGCGAATGCCGGTCTGGCCAGCAAATTCTTCCAGACGTGAAAAGATCGCGAAATTCTGTTGCCTTTTAAGCTGGCTGTTGATGGTATCGACCACGGTCTTCTGGCGCTGATACTCTTGTTGCATGGTGTGCAGTTCAACAAGTTGACGACGCGCTGTGACAATCTGACGGTCGAGGTCAACGGAGTGCTTGAACAGAGGATCGATGGCGAATTTAAAGATGAGGAACAACACGAGCACCGCCCCTGCCCCCCCGAGGAACAGGCGTTCGCGCGGCTGCGTATTCTGCCAGAAATTCATAGGTTTCCTCCTGGGGTTTTGGAGGTATGGATAGTCAGTTTGAAGGAAACTTTGTTGCCCACATCCGTTTTGGTATTCGTGATCTTCACGATAGGAAAAAACGGGGATGCCTCCAGCGCATTTTTGAGTTTGACTACGTCGTCATACGACTCTGTCGAGCCCCCGAGATCTGTAGCCCCTGTCGTGATCGCCAGGTTATCCACGTTCAGCGTGATCGACGGTGGTGTCCGGGCGCTGATCTCATGCAAGATCTGCAAGCCAGACAGTTGTGCACCCGTCATCCCGCCAAAGGCTTTGAGACGCTCCTCCAGCTCGCGAATTTTTTCGCGCAGTTGCACGGTCGGTTGGACCATACGCGCCTCTGGCAGAGTCGCCCGAAACACGCGCGTGATCTCGTCCTGCAACTGCGCATAGCGCTGCGCTTTGTAGGCTGTGTTGAGATAGAGACTCGCGATCCCTAGCCCGACAACTCCGACGGCCAAGACCCCAAGCACGATAAAGTGACCGCGTAGCGCCTCCAGGTCGTTATGGAGTGCAAAACGCTCCCGCCGCAAGTTCACTCCACAGGCACGGCGGTGTAAGCCACGCAGTGCCATGCCAAAGGCCACAGCGTAGCGCGCCAGGTCAGGGGCTGGCAGGCGCGTCTGGTCCGCCTTATACGCACCAGTCGTGACGCGCCAGACTTCCGCTGGGATGTCGTCAACTTCCTGGAGCTCTTTGGCCAGTATGCCGGCCTGATCACCACGGACCCCTGACACCAGCAGGAGATCGGGTTCATAGGGCTGCTGCAGGATATGTTCACACGCATAATACGTATGCTGCAGGTGTTTGCTCAGACGGCTCGCATAGGTCTCCAGTGCCTCAGCGTCTTCAGGGAACTTGTAAGCCAGACTGCGCGCCAACACTGGTATCCCGCGGTCGAGTAAGGTCAGCAAGGTCCGCTCGGTATTCACATCGACCAGAACGGTATGTGCCGGGAGCGCAGTGCACCCCAAGAGCGCGGCATTGGCGAGGCCAAAGACATCTAGATCGAGCACTGTGGGTGCCAGGCTGACATCCTGGAGCAGTCCTAAGGCCGTCGCGATGACCTCTTCAGGCATCCCTACCGCCAGGAGCTGAGCTGCAGATGTGCTCTCGGAAGGGAGAGGATGGAAGTCAGCCACCACCTCTTCCGGCTCAAAAGGCATATGCTCGTCGAGCGAGTTTTTGAGGACTTGGTAAATGCGCCGCGGTTCTTTAAAGGGAAAGGTCAGATGGCGCAGCACTGCACTGTGCGCTGGCAAGGCCACCAGAATGGTATCACCGTGCAACCGTAATGGGTCAAGCAGCGTATGCAATGCCTGACGTTGGAGGGCTGCCTGCTCCTGTGGCTCGTCGTGTTGGGGTAAGGGGTGTTGGGTCGCCAGCGTGACGTCATACGACTTCATGCTGCCGGTGAGTCGTACCAGCGTGATGCTGGCGGTATCTAACGCAATGCCAAGCACATGTTTCGGCATACAGCGACGCCTTCTGTGGCACCCTCTCGCGGCGCGAGAGAGCAAGAGTGGGGATGAAGCTCAGCGCACCATCGTGTTGAGTTCAAAAATCGGCAGCAGCACTGCCAGCATAATGCCAAAGACCACCATCGCCATCACCACGATGATGATCGGCTCGACGAGTGAAGTCAAACCCTCCACACTGGTTTCCACCTCGTTGTCGTACGACTCGGCAACACGCAGAAGCATGTCTTCAAGCTGGCCGCTTTTCTCGCCAATCGAAATCATGTGTGACACGAGCGGCGGGAAATAGCCACTCGCTTTCAGGGGGCTGGCGATATCTGCCCCTTCACGAATCGCGTCTCGGGCCGTGTTAATCGCCGCAGCCAGGACCGAATTATTCACCACAGCGCACGCAATATCCAGGGCATCGAGGAGTGGGATACCGCTATGCAACAAAATGCCCAGGGTGCGAGTAAAGCGCGACATCGCTACCTTCAAGGCGAGCTTCCCGATTAAGGGGGCACGGATCTTCCAGGTGTCAAAGAGGCGCTCTCCCCGTGCAGTCCGTCGATATTGCCGCAACACCAGGAAGATTCCCAGCAGGCCCAGCAAGAGAAGCCACCAATACGACTGCAAAAAATTACTCACACTAATGAGCACGACCGTTGGCCAGGGTAAGGTGCGGCGCATGTTGCTAAACAGGGTGGTCACGGTAGGCACGACGTACGTCAGCAAGGCGAACAGGATTATACCGCCGATAGCAATCATGAACAGCGGGTAATACATCTTGGCGGTGATTTTCTTTCTAGTATCGAGCTGGCGTTCGCTAAAGTCGGCCAGGCGCAGCATGACGAGAGGCAGGGCACCGCTGGCCTCCCCAGCCCGTACCATGTTGACGAAGAGTGGTGCAAATACCCGTCGATGCTGCCCCAGAGCGGTGGCGAGGCTACTCCCCTCCAGGACGCTCTCGCGCACCTGGATGAGAGTGCGTTGTAAGGTGCGGTTTTCCGTCTGCTCGATGAGCGCCGTGAGGGCATCCACCACCGTCAGATTGGCTGCCAGCAGTGTCGCGAACTGGCGGGTCATAACGGTGACATCCTGCGGACGCACCCGGCGCACCGTTTGCAGCAGGGTCAGGCGCCTGTTGCGCTCCGGTGTTTCGGCGTCAGTGGTTTCTAGTAGCTCCTTGGTGAACAAGCCGGACTGGCGCAATTTCGCACGGGCCGCACGCGCACTGTCAGCATTAACGACGCCCTTCGTTTCCTTGCCCCGTGCGTCCAGGGCACTATAGGTGTAAACTGGCATGCCTATTCACTTTCCTGCGTAACCCGCAAGACCTCTTCGGCCGTGGTACGCCCTTCCAGCACCTTGCGTGCACCATTCTGCAGCAGAGTCTGCATGCCGCGCTGCACAGCAGTCGTTTTGATCATGTTGGCATTGGCGCGCTGCATAATGAGATCGCGTACCGGATCGTCAAGCACCAGCAGCTCATAGACGGCCGTACGCCCACGATAGCCCGTATACCGACACACCTCACAGCCGCGACCATGGAAGAACTGGCCACTGTGCTGCGCCAGGTCTGCTGGCGTTAAGCCCAACTCATGGAGCGTCTCAGCAGTAGGGGCAAACGGCTCGCGGCAGTTCGGACAGATCAGGCGGACCAGGCGCTGGGCCATCATCGCCAGGACTGACGAGGAGATCAGAAACGGTTCAACACCCATGTCGATCAGACGTGTGACCGCACTCGGCGCGTCGTTGGTGTGCAGGGTGCTAAAGACCAGGTGGCCGGTGAGCGACGCTTGAATGGCGATTTCGGCCGTTTCCCGGTCGCGAATTTCACCTACCATGATGATATCAGGGTCCTGCCGGAGAATCGAGCGGAGACCATTGGCAAAGGTGAGGTCGATCTTCGGATTAACCTGGATTTGTCCCACGCCGTTGAGCTGGTACTCGATAGGGTCCTCCACGGTAATGATGTTCAACTCCGCGGCATTGAGGCGCAGCAACGTGGCATAGAGGGTGGTCGTTTTACCACTGCCGGTCGGACCTGTGACCAGAATGATCCCGTGTGAGCGACGAATCAGGCGATTATAGACTGGAAACAGATCGGACGCAAAACCAATCTCCTCCAAGCTGAGCATCGCACCTGATTTATCAAGCAAGCGTAGTACCAGACGTTCGCCAAAAGCCGTGGGCACCACTGAGACACGGATATCGATCTCGCGGTTGCGCACGCGAATGGCGATACGCCCATCCTGCGGCAGACGCGTCTCCGCAATGTTCAAATCCGCCATGACTTTAAGGCGTGACGTAATGCGGGGTTGGAGAGCTTTGGGTGGACTCAAGACCTCATGCAAGACGCCATCAATGCGGTAACGCACCTTCAGCGAGCGCTCGAACGGTTCGATGTGGATATCACTGGCACGGTCGCGTACTGCCTGCGAGAGGATTAAATTGACGAGCTGGATGATCGGCGCCTCAGCATCGTGATCCAGAATATCCTGCGGGCCTTCCAGGTCATGAGCCAGGCGACCCAGCGCCTGTGCGTCCAGATCTTGAATGACCTTGGCCGCGGTCTGTGCCCCGGTGTCATACAAGCGATTCAGGGCTCCGATAACTTCCCGCTCGGGACTTAAGACTGGCTCAACTGGTGCCTTGAGAAGCGCGCTGACGTCGTCGAGTGGTTGGAGCTGCAGCGCCTGGCTCATGGCGACGATGACGATGCCATCCTGCTTCCGAATCGGCACCAGCTTATGCTGGCGCGCAAATTGGAGGGGAATTTGGGTCATGAGTGAGACATCGAACTCACTCTCAGGCAGCTCCTTCCAATAGGGCATCCCCAGGTGCTGCCCCTGTGCCTGCAACAGCGCTTCCTCACTCAGGAAACGCTGCTGGACCAACACCTCTTCCAGACGCACACCCCTCTGGGCGCTGAGTTCCTCCGCCCGGAGCAGTTGCTCCGGGGTCAGGGAAGTCGTACCAATAAGAATGTCGACTAAGGACAAACGTGGCATGCTCATAGGTCCTTCTGCCTCAGGATCACACGCCATCTCAGGCCACAGTGAGGTAGACAAGAAGACGTTTGCCACATGGCCATTTCCTTCACTTCGCTGTTATTGTAGCAGGAGTCCTGTCTGGACGCATCTCTCTTGTGGGGTCAAGGAGTCTACCATATGTTGCATTGACAGAGCCCAGGGTCTCAAGTACGCTCGCGTGTATGTGGACAGTTCTTCTTGTAGGCAAGGGGTGGATGAGGATGACGTTCCCCGGGATGCTGCCAGGAGCCCCATCATGACAGCAGATTTTGATTTAACGGGCAAAGTAGCCATCGTGACAGGCGGCAATGGTGGCATCGGGTATGGTATCGCGCAGGGGCTAGCGCACGCCGGCGCAAACATCGTGGTGGCGGCGCGTCAGCCTGCCAAGAACGCCCAGGCGGTCGCGAACCTGCAAGCACTTGGCGTCCGTGCCCTGAGTGTCCCCACCGATGTCCAAGACGAGGCCTCAGTGCAGGCGATGGTAGCAGCCAGCGTCGAGACCTTTGGCCGTGTCGATATTCTGGTCAACAACGCTGGGATCAACATCCGCAAGGCGCCGCAGGATTACACGCTGGAGGAGTGGCAGCAGGTGCTGCACATCAACCTCACTGGGGTCTTCCTGTGTGCTCGTGCCGTATATCCATACATGCGCCAGATGGGCGGGGGCAAAATCATTAACATCGGCTCCATGACTTCCATTTTCGGCAGCAGTGTTTCGCCAGCCTACGCGGCGACCAAGGGCGGGGTGGTGCAGTTTACCAAGAGTCTGGCGGTGTTCTGGGCCAAGGACAATATTCAGGTCAATGCGATTCTCCCGGGATGGATTCACACGGACCTCACCGCCTCTGCTTCTCCAGAGCGCTATGACTCCATCACCGTACGGATACCGCAGGGGCGCTGGGGGGAGCCGGACGAACTCGCTGGAGCTGCAGTCTTCCTCGCCAGCCGCGCCTCTGACTACGTCACAGGCATTGCTTTGCCGGTGGACGGAGGTTACACATCTAAGTGAGCCGGTAGTGCCGGAGCGGTGCTGAGGATGAGCACCGCTCCCCCACGGTGTCAGCGGCGCCTTTGCGGAGCGCTATAGGCACCGCCACTGGAAGCCGCTCTGACTTCGGCAGCGGTCTTCGCCTGCCGCAAAGCTTTCAGGCGGGTGGCTTCGTCCTTGAGCAGGGCTTGCGCGTTGGTGAGCACCGCCTCAATCTTATCGGCTGGGAATTTACACGCTCCGTTCTCGTCCATATGGACGATCTCACCCGGATGCACATCCATACCGGCTACCGTGACCGGTATATTGACCGCCTGGACTGCCATGGCACCATGGCCGGCGGAAGCACCGCTGAGCATGTACTGAAATTTCAGGGCGCGAATGGCATCGATATCGCGCGACGGGCCATTGGAGATTAAGCCAACACATCCAACAGCCTGCATGGACGTAATCATAATTTCGCCAGCGAGGCCGGCCTTGGCGGCGAGTTCTGGAGGGAATTTTTGTTGCAAAACCAGAATCGTGGGCTTCGGCGAGGCATCCAATGCGTCAATGACATCCATAACCGTCAAGCGATTGTAATTCGGATCCGGCACGCTATAGACGCACGTCACCGCATATCCCGCGACTGGCCCCAGCTCAGGATACATACAACGCACCGACGTATCGGTGTACCAATTCTCGCTCCACGGGTTGTAGAGCCCCAGACAGATGGGGTTCGTGGGATACGTGGCCACCACATTGGTAATCGTTGGGGTGTCCACCTTACGCAGTTCTGCAAACGGATCGAGCGCGGTCTTCCTTGGCATGGCACATGTCTCCATATGAGGGCTAGACATGGACGAGCACTAACGTCCTCTACGACACACTGTAGCACGTCTTGCGTGTCGACGTAATACCACACCGACACGTTACCTGCGCAGACCACTGGGGGTGGGAAAACAGGAGGGCAAACGGTAGCAACCCTGCTATAATCGCTGCGGGCAACAGTGGCATGGGGCCTCTTGCGTGCAGCGCATGCCACCCATGAGCAACGACAGGAGGAGAACTGGAGCGCTATGCGTATCAACACCACCAAGGCAAAACTG
>JBMDXC010000476.1:0-6738 GCA_048594805.1 Candidatus Entotheonellaceae bacterium
GTCTTCCATCGTGGTGCGCTCGCTCTCCGCGACAGCCCGGCGATCCTCCGCGTGTTGGTGCTGTGCCGCTACCGCTTCCCGCCGGTCTTCTGCCTGCTGGCGTTGCTGTGCTGTCATCATGGGTTTTCCCTCCTATGGAAACGTACCACATGGTGGGTCATACGCTCCACCTTGCCTCTTCCCCTCCACCTACAGGAGAAGCGCGACCGACAGAAACAAGCGCACATGCCCCAATGACCTTCCTGGAAGCTGTGTGACAGGCTCTTTGAGACAGCAGAAGTGTGGTGGTCGTCACGGTGAAGTGCTGGCGGTAGGCTTCTGAGAACTTTACGACCTCTCACCCGTGGAGCACGTCACGCACCCCTCCGCCTTTGCCGCGCCAGCCGAGACAGCCGCACCATGTCTTTGGCTCCTGCCTGTGCAACTGCTGCTTCCTCGCAGATGTGCTGAGAGTGCTGACGAATTTCTTCTGCAATGAGCAAGAGCAATGAGGGATGCAGGGGTTCCTTGCTCGCCTCGTGCTGGTGCTGGTGCCCGCCCGAGTTCGTCTGTGCCCAGGGGAGATGTGCAAAGAAGGCTTCAGACGTGTGACCATCCGCGATTGCCTGAATAAAACGGTGCCACTGATACATCCAGTAGTAGCCGCGACAGCTCTGATATTCTTCTTCGCCATGCCTACAGCTAATAGCGAGGTCACATGCTTCGCTCCACCCCAGAGCACGTCCCAAGGCTTGCCAGAATTTCGGATCAAGAAACGTTTCTTCTATAGGTATGATGAACGAGGACTCGTTATCTTTGCGCGTCCACACGGAGTATTCGCTGTTGGCTCCGTCGTACGATGTGTCCATGCCATCAGAGCCATAGATGTGATAACCCCCTTCGGTGGCTTTCTGCATTGCCTCTTCGATAGTCATTGTTGTACTCCTTTTCACCTCCTCCTCCATGACGACAGCCGTCTCATTTTGATACCTACCGTCGATCTGTGAGAGCCTGGAGGGCGGTCCCCTGCACCTCGTGCACAGGGGACGTGAGGTCAGCTAAGACGCCATCCATTCCTTTTTCAGCTCCTGCATTTCTTCACGCATCTCATCGAGGTCTTCGGCAAGTGCCTCCTGAGCGAGGGGAAACATGTCGGCTTCTTCTTTTGCTACATGGTATTCGACGAGCACCTGCAGCTCATGAAACGTGGCAGCAAAGTGCGGGTCGTCGGGACCCATGTCGCGCAATGCTCGGATGACATCTTTCATCGCCTGGTGTTTCCGGAGGCTGTCCTCGACCATCTCTTGCCGATCCACCTCTATCGCATCTTCCACCGCCGGGTAGAAAATCTCCTCTTCCACCTGCGCATGGAGTTCAATTTCCGTACAGGCTTCTTCGGCAATCACCCGCTGCGCTCGCGGATCACGTGCCACGGCGTACTCCTGGAAGAGGTCCCGGACTCGCTGGTGATCCTCCTTGAGCATCGCCAGGGCATCGCCAGGGTGGTCAGCGCCAGGTTGGTTTTGGTTGTTCCGACGTGTTGGCATGGTATACTCTCCTGCCCATTCGCTATGGAAAGCGGTAGGGACCGCGTTAGTGTCGTCCGTATGTGCTTGTAGTGCAAGGGCTGTGCCACGTCAGGGAATTTACGTGAAGCACAGAGGAGAGGGGGCATGCTTCAGCCAGCTCGACTCACCCTAGTACGATTTTTAGTTCCAATCCTTTTGCTTGTGTTACTGTCTCTTCCTGTGAGAGGGAGTGATGCCAAGGGCAATTAGGTGGCACTCGGCTTTGGGTTAGAATCGTGGCAAACCTTTCTCCAAGCACGGAGCAATAGGCTCGATCTCTCCTACCGCCACTGGCTGACAGGCTATCTCACCGCCGTAAATAAACTGACCAAAGAGACCGTGGATATCCGAGGCAGAACCGATATTGATGGCATACTGTGGTTGCTGGAATAATATTGCATAAAGAACCGAAAGCATTCCTTCAGTCACGCCGTGGAATTCCTGGTGACTGACCTGTACCCAAAGCGCATGACATACATGCCTCACAAGCACGAGTGATCCCTTCGGGAGAGCTTTGCACACACACCCGCGTTTTCCCACCTCTGTATGTGCAAGAAGAAGTGCGGCACATAACGTCTCAAGCTGATAATGTCTGGGACCTCTGGGGATTGGTACCAAGGCTGGGAGGCATGCTCCGGAGTGCTTGGGCTTGTGCCAGGAGCTTGCGAGACCTTCCCAGCAGCGCGTGCGATTCTTCCAGGCGCTGCTGGGACTCTGCGCGAACTTGGTACGATGCTTCCCGTACCGCTTCAGCCTCTACTATGACCCGTGCGGATACGTGCAGGACTGTGGCAACCCGTCGCCTTGCAAGGGTATCCATAGGCGTCTCGCTTTCCTGGGGGCGGCGACTGCGTCTCTGCTCCCAGACGCGTGTGCGACCGTGGGCGCACGCAATACCTCGGCTCGTGCAGCGCCTGGATCATCATGCCGCGCGTGTGGCAGCGCCGTCTTCGAGTATGCTCTTGCCCAGGCTCGCGTCGACCGGTACCTGGGTGCCATGCCTCGTCCAGCATGATGAGGGGAAAGGGACCCGTCCTCCTACCCACCATAGGCGAGGAGTAAGTCGGTGACCTGGGCTTTGTCGATGTGCCGGAGATCAACCACCTCACTCATGCCTGCCTGCAACCTGGTCATGCTCCGCTCGATATCACTCGGAGGAATCTGGCACTGCGTCAGGAATGCTTTGAGCGTCTCTGCTCCATGAATTTTGGACGGTGTTGCAGCGGCACCATCGTACACTATCGTATACAGTGCCCGATATGCCTGTGCTACCTCAGGCACAATGTGCAGGGTCGCAGAGATAGGATGTTCCATAGGGACCTCCAATGCATACAGCCTCTGTCTCCTCGGGGACCGCACTCCTTATACCACACTCTCCCTCGGGGCTCCTTCTCCCACCACCTGTCCGTGGAGCCCCTGCCACAGCATCACCCGCTTGTGCCAGGTCCGCTGACACTGCTCGCGTGTCGCCTGGGCGGTCTGTCGGGCAATGCGTGCCCTGGTGCGTGCCTGCTGTGCAGACGCGTACTGATGCCGGTGCTGTCTCCCGCTCGCCAGCCGCTGCGACGAGGGGAGGCGGGCAAAGAACGCTTCGGGAGGGTTGCCATCCGCCAGAGCCTGAGTAAAGCAGTGCCATTGATACATCCAGTGGCGACACTCTTCGTGCCCATTCGCACAGGCAATCGAGAGCGTACACGTCTCACGCCACCCCAGAGCACGTCCTAAGGCTTGCCAAAAGTGCGGATCAAGAAACGTTTCTTCGACGGCGATCATAAATGTGGACGCATTATCTTTGCGCGTCCATGCGGTGAAGGCGCTGTTCGCTCCCGCATAGGAGGTGTCGATCCCATCCGACCCGTGTATGTGATACCCGCCTCTGACGGCGTTGTCTAACGCCTCTGTGATGGTCATCGTTGATCGCCTTTCCCCTGAGGTGTGCTGCGGCTTCGCTCCAGGAGAAGGCAAAGGGCGTGCCACAGGAAAGCGAGCGCACGCACCATCTCAAGAAAGCCAGAACTCTTTGTAGGCTGGATACCTAGAAGAAGAGTAACCAAAAAATTGCGCGGAGATGCTCCAGAGGAGGATATACCCAAGCGACAGAATGTCCATCAGACTGACACTCTGTCATTGACCCCGTGCCAGAGCGCCCGTCTCTGGGAGTGAGTTGCTCGATGCATTGCACAAGTACAAAGGTTAGAGAGTTGCATACTGTGTACAAGCGTGGGTCTCGTGAGGAGCATTATGCTTGTGATCTTCTCCCCCGTTCAATGAGTGCCGTCGAGTGTTGTCGCAGTGCCGTGGCGTGGGAGCGCAATGCCCTACTGTCTTCCTGCAAGGAGACGCTGAGCACCCGGACTTCCTCAATCGCCTCTGCCAGGAGCTTGGACATCTCCAGAAATGCCCACTCGCGTCGGCTCTTGTCCAGCGGATCAGTCGTGAGGAGGTGTAAGTCGTCGCGCTTCTGCTTGGCGGTATCGATCCACGCCTGGATCTCGGCGAGGGTGAAGGGCTGCTGGAGATCATGGGGAGGTGTCGATACGGGGGTGTCGTGCACGGAAGCAGACAGGACCTGTGCCATGGCAGCCCGTATCTCCTCGATACCACAGGGCTTCGTAATCCACGGCAGACCACACTGCGCCAAAAACGCTTGGCTGTCCACCCCTAAGGTATCCCCGGTCAGAAAAATGAGCCGCTGACAGAGGGTGGGGTGCTGCTGCTGGAGCAGCCCGTACAAGGGTTGCCCATCGAGTTCGGGCATCCGCAAGTCACACAGGAGCAGATCGTAGCCACCCTCCTGCAGCAGTGCGAGGGCGGCGTGACCATGGGTGGCGCTCTCGACGAGGTGCCCATCCCGCTGGAGTAAGCGCGTCAATCCCCTGAGAATTGCTGGCTCATCATCGACGACCAACACATGCAAAGGCGTCTGCGGTGCCATAACGTGCCCTTCTTCCGCAGCGAGGGTCGAAGACGCATGCTCATCGGCGTATCCGTGCACTCGTTTGCTGGGGTTGCCGTGCTATGTTCTACTGCCTGTGTCTGGACAGACGCGAGAGTGTCTAGGATACCATAAAATCTCTCTGGAAGCGCGGGGTTTCTCCGAGCGCACGAGGAAAGATCTCCATGGGCGTGCCATCCTGGTCTGCCCCTGTTGCTCTGCACTACCCATACGAGTGTACCTCGGGGTTCCCTCTCCCAGAACCTGCTTCACGAGGAAGAACCTGACGTATCATTGTCCGCATGTGCCGATATGCGGTCAAATTCCTGTTGTGTTTCTGGCACTCTCAGGAATGCGATGGCGCGAGAGTGATCGCGTTCTCTCTGCATGGGGATACTTCCAGCGGAAGGTACACCACGAGGAGAGGATAACAGGAAGGGTGACGATGTGGCTCAGAGATGAGCAAAAAACGATGCGGGAGTGTTGCCTTGCGCCACGTGATCAATAAAACGCTGCCACTGTCCCCGCCAGACGCGCTCATGATACCACCCCAGGGTACGACCAAGCGCACGCCAGAACTCAGGGTCGAGGAAGAAATCATCCCCATGAATGGTGCGGAAGGCGTGCCATCCGAGGACACCAGCCCGTAGACCGGGGGTCACGGTGCGTGAAGTCGTGCTGGTATCCGCCTTCGCTGGCTTTGGTGAGTGCCTCTGGGATGGTCATCCATGGTGCTCCTGGCACCTCCCACGATGAGCAGCCCCTGTTCTCATTGTGAGACCCAAAAGTGAAAAGTGAGCGACCGGGAGGTGGGGTGTTCCCTGAAGGGAATCGCGACACCTTCAGGGAACTCAAGCCGGGCAGGCGCTGCACCCCTCTCTGTCAACGGCTCTCCTCTCCGCCTTGGGGTCAGAGGATCTGCCATGATATGTTGTGTGTGCTCTTCTTTACTGCCAGCGCTATGCCACCCTAGGACAGTCCCCGCAATCTCCATATGCACCTCGCTGTGCTGATGGTAGAGAGAGGGTAGGCATCGCTGGGTGGCTACAATCTTACGCCACGCGGTCCAACCGTTCCTTCGCTGCCACACACGACTGCGCTGCCTGTTCAATGAGAATATAGGGACGCCCGAGCTGCTTGGCTGCGACCGCGACACTACCACTGCCGCCGAAGGGGTCTAAGACTACATCATCTTGATAGGACAGGAGTTTGATGAGATTGACGGGAATTTCTAATCCGAAGTTGATCACCTTACTTCGCGGCAAGTCCCTATTCTATAAGGGAGAATAGGCAATCTTGCGCGTCGGCTCCTGCCTACCATCGAAGTGGTACCTGAAGCAGGTCCAAGGCACGCTGTTGTACCGGCGTCGGCGTCGTTACCATCTCGGTGGTCTCCAGCGGGCTGTGGACGAAACGAAGCTGATTCTTGGTGATCGTCCCCAAGTCGCGCAAGAGGGTTTGAAAACTATGCACCGGGCTCCCGTCATCGGTCTGCTGGGTCTGCGCCTTCCGCCGGGCCCGGGGCGAGCGCTGGGCGGGTGCGACGACCGAGCCACGTTGGGCCTCAGCCATGGCCTTGTCGTCATCGTCAAATAACCGTGGCGCTAGGGCCTGTCGCCTATGCCACTCCACGTAATACGCCAACATACAGAGCAACACATGCGCCCGGCCCCGCTCGGTCAAGCGGGGCCCGCTCGGTCGCCCAGAGAGAGCGACCGTTTTCAGACTGCGAAACGCTCGCTCCACAGGCGCCAGGCTTTTATAGGCACGCACCGTATGCGCAGCGTCCAGGGCCGCCGCGGGCACACGGGTGCGCAGCACGTAGAGCCCATCCAGCGCTGCCTCCACCGCGCTACTCTGGTGATTGCGTTGGTAATGGCCCCCCGTGTCGGCTATCTCCAGGGTGCAATGCTTGCCCACCTTGAACCGCTGGAGCACCTTGCCCACACGCAACGCAATGTTGCCCTGCCCCGTCAAGCGGCGCTTGGCACGCGTCGTCGCCTGCCGAATCGTCTCCAACTCGCGCGCGGTTGCTTGCAGGAGCGCCTCCCGTGTACGCTCCCGCTCGTCGGCCAGCGTCGCATTGGCACAGGCAAGCAACCGCTCGTCGGGATAGGCCGGCGCGGTCAGTGCGATGAGGTCGGTGTGGGCAAAGTGCCCGAGGTCTCGCGCACCGCTGTCCACCAGGGGGCGGATCGTCGGGTGACGCAGCGCCGTAATCCCGTCCAGGCCCTCGACCGGCGTGAGCTCCTCACG
>JBMDXC010000477.1:0-6436 GCA_048594805.1 Candidatus Entotheonellaceae bacterium
TCTGGTGACAAGCGGCGGCAGTACACTTCAATCGACTGCCGTATAGGCCAGGCCCACTATGCCTTCCTCTCTGGACTTCTCAAAATGAGAGTGGCCTCTCGATTTGAGAGCTGGTGACATACGAGAATGTCCCCCGTACGCTGGCCCTGCGTGGACAAGGTGATACAGCTTCGCGGCGTGCGAGGTAGGTACACATCTGGTATAGAGGTTGCAGTGAGGACGAGACGAACGGGGGAGGCTGGCGTTCGCAGTATATGTCCACGGCACCACTGGAGCGTTGGGTGCTGACGCGTGATAGCGAAGCCCGCTATCCACTTCTAGAGGAGAAGCGAAGATGTTTATACATATGCGTTATGCTAGGATCATTGGATGCTTGATCGTGATGGCCGTCATGCTTGGGTGTGCCGGTGACCGCACGACGAGAAGCACGGGGCAGTATATCGATGATAGCGCCCTTACTACGAAAGTGAAATCGGCACTTGTTGCGGACCCGGAGGTCAAGGGTACGCAAATGCAGGTCGAAGTGCATAGAGGGGTCGTCCAGTTAAGCGGGTTTGTGGACAAGCCTGCCGATGCCCAGCGAGCCACCGCGGTAGCACGGGGTGTCGAGGGGGTTAAAGAGGTCCGGAATAATCTCATCGTGAAGTAAGCTCTCCGCCAGATTCTCCCCCACTCTCTTGCACTGGGAGCGGTCTCGGGCAGTGCACCTTCAGCCCCTGCCTGAGAGCCCTGTGGTTTTGTTGCCGAGATCCGGACAGTATCCGGGCTGACCCCAGTGTTTTACAATAGCGCGAAGGTGGCCGGGCTCGTCGGTTATGATGCCGTCGACCCCGACTCCGACCAGGGTGCAGAGATCACTGCCGTCGTTAATCGTCCAGACAATGAAGCGCATGCGCGCCCGGGGTGGGCGCTTAGCGTTCACCGCATCACGCCGCCGGAGTTCCGCCACGAGAAAATCCTGCCACGATTGGACGGTCACAACCGGTTCCCCCCACAGGGCAAAGCGTGCGCCTGCCCTCTGATTGCGGCGCACGGCAGACGGCCACTCGCTCAACTGTATGAGCTGAGGTCCTTCTGTATCGAAGGCAATTTCCACGCGTGCACGCGTGATTTTGTGCCAGCGCCGCGCTTCGTGACGCAGCCGGTGAAAGATCGTCTCATAGGGCGTGAGGAACACGGCTTTGTCCAATACGTGATATTGGTGCAAGGTCTGTACAGCCTGCTGGAAGAGCGGTGGCACCAGATCAGGGAGATCCTCAGGAATTTTGAGATCGAGAAACAAGAACCGGGCGCGATTATCCTGGCCTATTCGTTGAACAAACTCGGTAAACGTAAGGATAGGGACACGTTGCCCCCCGTGCTCATAGCCATAGTCTCGCACCAACTCGTGTAGCGGCACTGTATGGATGGGCTGGGGCAGCAGTGGACTGCGCAGACTACACACCCCGGTGGGACGCAGCTCACTTGTGATGCTCAGCGTCCAGTCATGCCACAACACTAGCTGCTGGTCGCTGGTCATGCTCACGTCGAGTTCCAAGGCATTGGCCCCCAGTTGCAGGGCTGTCTCGAAGCTCTCAAGGGTATTTTCGCACGCCTGATTCGGGGCACCGCGATGCCCGACAATCAGGAAATCGCGCCCTGGCGGCTGCTGTCGCACTTGGAGTCGAGCCTGATCACACGCCAGTGCCATCGCTGCCCAGAGAGCGAGAGCGACACCCATACTTATGCGTTTCCTGCTGCCCGTCGACCACATAGCCATCTTTTCATCATCACATCACAGGTTTTTGTCTACGGATGACGTCCTGACGCGCGTGGTGCTTGCGAGCATGGCTCGTCACCATTGCTTTGTCAGTGACCACACAGGATATGAGAAGCTATCTTAGTGAGATGGAGCAAACGTGTCTTTCCACTCCCAGGGCTTCTCCAGTAGGACGTGCGCAGGCACAGAGAGCACAAACCATGCCACGCTGCTCCTGAAGAGACGCGAACCCAACATATGCATTGTGCACCGCAAAGCGCAGGTATCTCTGTGGACGAGGTTGCCTGCTTGGTCTCTCTCCTACTTCTTGCGCACCCGCATCGGATCGATTTTATAATCCCATGACCCTGTATAGCAGATGTAAAACATACAGACTCTTTTCCCACAGCGCAGCGCGTGTGGGACATTCGGCGGGAGACTCAAATAGGGATGACCATTTGGACGCCACGCGCCACTGAGCATAGGGACTGGGGAAGTGTCACTGCGGGCTTAGTATCGTGCGCAGGAAATACGCTGCAGGTTCCACACGCAGCAAACGACTCTGGTAGGTCAAGGAGCACCCCGCCAGTTTGGCGGGGTAATTAGCCGTACGCAGTACTTAGCGCTGCGGCATGCTCGGTGGCGGTGTCTCTGATGGCGGAGGGGCAACGCTGTCCCCCGGGGTTCCCATCCCAGGCACCACATTCCCTTTGGCGTACATACATTGGACATAGGCTCTGTCATACCGTACCTGGAGCAGCATCGTGGAGGAAGCCTGCTCTGGGGCGACTCCGAGCCGTTGCCGCGCATAGGCCTGGCATTCGCCATCTTCCGCCTGGAAGACGTCCAGGGGCTTGCCAACAGCCGGCAGCACGAGCACGTTCGGCCCGGTTGGTAGGACGGTACAGGCACTGAGGATCCCCAGCCCCAGCAGAAGCACACTCCATCGCACACCCATACGTGCTCTCCTCTTTCGGCTCATTACCCCTTGTGAAAGCGCCGCAGACATTTCTCACCAAAAATCAGCCAGAGCAAGGCAGCGACGATTTTCAGTCCGAAAAAAACAGGCGGGTGCACTGGGATAAAGACCCCAGTATCGGGGAGAAAGGATACGATCGTGATGCCTACCGCCCACAGCAACACTCCAACGAGATCCTCCTCGCGCTTGAGCCACTGTTGGCCCTGCTCAGGAAGCCGAGCGCATTTTTCTATCAGGTCTCCCATATGTCCTCCCTGCGTCCATAACCAAGTCAGCACTGCAGGCCGAAGACTACCCAAAAGCCCACGAGCACCAGCTTCATCAGCAGTCCTAAGAACAAGCATACCTTCGGCAACTGCTAAAGGACAGGGAGCAGATGCGGCACTGGAGCGGACACTCCTGGATGGTGTTCTACAAGTGGCGATGGCGGCTCAGCTCAGAGATCTTCCTACTGAGCCGGTTGCGAGTGTCACGTGGCACTGACGCTTGTCGCATTGGCCAAGGTAGAGGGCAACAGTGTCATACGAAGATGGTAGGTCAGAAAAATGCCTGGTCATTCCTGATGGACAAGGCGTCATGCAAAAAGAACGTTTTTCTGCTTGACCTGGCGTGTCACCTCGTGTATCCTGCCGCCATATGACAAGTGCAAATGACTATGGAGGGGTTGATCACGTGTGTTTATGCGTCTGTGAACAGCGTACCACTCATCATCTGCGCCACCCCTCGGCACGCAAGCGGTTGTCACAAACCTGGCCAATGGTCACGTGGTCCGGGTGCGGATTACGGATCGGGGGCCTCACACGCGCCATCGGCTCCTTGAACTCTCCTACGATGCCACTCGGCGGCTCGACATGGTACGCACGGGGCAGCGCGGGTGAAGGCCGAGTTTCCGGCGGCCGCGCCGCCTCTCGTGTAGCTTGCAGGCATGCCAAGCACAGCCGTGCCGGTACGGCGTTATGCCACCCGGGCGTGCCGGCGTCACAGACCTCCCTCGCCCAAGGCTGACCCTATACGGCCCATCCACGTCGCAGTGCCCACATGGCGTCTTGTCTCAGCTATACGGCCTTCCATGGGGGTAGACGGAAGCGCATCACCAGAGAAGAAAGGGCATATCATGACGGTAACGGTCTGCATGAATGAGGCGGGGGCAGTGTGGATCGAAAACGTCCAGGGAGACATTCTGGCCGCATGTTTTTTCAAGACAGAGGAGGAGACAGAGGACGAACTGCTGCACATGGGGTATCAACGTCTACTCACGGCCTATCCGACGGCGCATATTGTCGCAGGTACGGGGATCGATCCTGCTGATCTGGGGGAGGTATTTCTGGAGGTGTGCAGGCGGCGCGATCATGGTCCAACGGCCGCGCCACAACGAGGCGACACCCCCTGCGCAGGGGGGTGATATCCAAGCAATGCTGGCTGGGTGACGCTGTCTGAGAACCGCTTGCAGACACATGCTGGGTCCATACAGCCATGACGACCTGGGCACCGGCCCCTGCTCCCGGGTCTGGACAATGCGGGCTGGGGCCGTTAAGACCACCGGCAAATTGTCACCCGTGCTACTTTGAGGGAGATGCAATGACCGATCCCGTTGAGCGACCCAAGACGAGCCACGACGAAATACCCCCACAGGAAATCTGCGGGGAGCCTTTGACACCCCCCGGAGAGACGCAGCTGGCTATCCAGCAGTTACGTGAGGCGGGGTTTTCTGAGGGCCAGCAGGCCGCCCTGACCACGGCGCTCCTGCGCGTCCTGGCCCTCTGGACGCAGCAGGCCACCCGTGGGGATCTGCACACCGAGCATCAGGCCTTGGCGCAGCGCCTGGCGCAGCAGCTCGACGCATGGCATAAAGACATGCGCCGTGAGATTGGACAGCACGCCGACGCCGTACGCGAGGAGCTACGCAGCGCGCTTGCGCAGCAGGCGGACCTGCTCCACACGACGCGTCCCGAGCCCCAACGTCGGAGAGACGTGCTCCTATGGCTGAACACGGCTCTGCTCGTCCTCATTGCTGTCGGAGTCATCCTGTCGATAGTGTACAGGTTTGTGAGCCCATAGTGGATAGTATCACGTTACACTGTGGCACACGGGGAGTGCATGGCAACGTGACTGAGCACCCTACGGCGCAGCCACCAGTCCAGCCGGTCATGGCTATGAGGGCCGAGTTGGGTGGTGTGCTGTTAGAGGAGATGGCCCGACGCTTGGGCAGCGATGGATTTGCTGTGCAGACCTAGAGGAGGAGTGCATGCCTATCACCTCGAAATACCTCTTCGTTGCGAGCATGGACGTGGATCCGGACAAGGAGGATCTCTTCAATGAGGTCTACGACACCGAACACATCCCCAATCTGCTCACGGTACCCGGTGTACACGCTGTCACCCGTATCAAGGGTGAACCCTTCACTGTGAGCATTGGCGGCACAGAGCAGCAGGTCGCGCATGACGGGCCGCGTTATAGTGCTATCTACGAGATCGATGGACCGCAGGTGCTGGTCAGCGCGGCGTGGGCCAGGGCAGTCGAGCTAGGCCGCTGGCCGAGCCAGGTCCGGCCCTACACCCGCGATCGGCGGCACGCGCTCTATCAGGTCTGCTAGTAGCCGGCCGCTGTGCTGACTGCGGTGGGCGCCCCCGCCGTCTCATGTATACGCACAAAGGAGCAAGTCGTGGACCTGCAACTCACCGATAAGAAAGCCATCGTCACTGGCGCCAGCCGCGGCATCGGCCGGGCGATCGCCCGTCAGCTCGCACTCGAGGGCTGCGACGTCGCCATCTGTGCCCGGACCGCAGGGCCGCTGCAGGAAGCAGCCACTGCGCTGGCACGCGAGTCGGGCCGCAAGGTCGTCCCTATCGTCTGTGATACCCTGAACGCCGACTCAATCAAAAATTTCATCACCACGGCAGCGCGCGAGCTCGGTGGCATCCACATTGTGATCAACAACGCAGCCCGCGTCGGCGGCACGCCTGGCACGGTCGAGACGGTGAGTGACGCAGACGTCCTGCGCGACTTCGAGGAGAAAGTAGTGGGCTACCTGCGCACGGTCCAGGCGGCCATCCCGTACCTGAAACAGGCCGGCTGGGGGCGCGTGATCAACATCAGTGGCGGCGCCGGCCGCGCCCCCGGCATGGGGGTGAGCGGCGGCATCCGCAACATTGGCACCGTCAATCTGACCAAGTCGATGGCTAATGCGCTCGGGCCCTACGGCATTAACGTGAACGCTATCTATCCCGGTCAGACGATTACGGAGGCCACGCTGGCGCGTTACGCCGAGCAGGCACAGCGCGAGGGCACGACCGTCGAGGCACTCCATAAGGCCGCTGACGAGCGCACCGTGCTCAAGCACGTCGTCACTGCGACCGACATTGGCTACGTCGTGGCAATGCTGTGTTCGCCGCTCGCCATCGGCGTACACGGCGAAGCCATCGGCCTCGACGGCGGCAACCGTGCTGACATGCACTATTAGCCGTCGGCCCTTGGTGGCCACTGCGGGGCATATCATGCTACTCGTACATGATGATGCTCCGACCATGGATACGCCCTGCGGATAGATCCGCAACGGCCTCGTTGATCTGCTCGAGGGTATAGCGCTGGGTGACCAGCGCATCCAGGTCGAGTTGGCCACGTTGATACCACCGGACAAAGATGGGGAAGTCGCGGTCCGGGCGACACAGGCTTCCACGGGTCCCGGTGTAGGTGCGCTGGGTAATGCGGAGTTCCTCCAC
>JBMDXC010000478.1:0-2114 GCA_048594805.1 Candidatus Entotheonellaceae bacterium
TGCAAGACGTACCCCGGCCTCGACGAAGACCTCTACGTCACCGCCGAGGCCGAAGCCTTCGTCAAGTGGCACGCGGGCCAGGTCACCTGGGCCGAGGCATTCCGCGACTCCCGCATCCGGCTCGACGGACCGTCGTGGCTGATACGGGCCTTCCCCACCTGGAACGCCCGCAGCATGTTCGCCCACATCAAGCCCGTCCCCGCCGCTGCCACCGCGAGCTGACGTCGTCCGTCTGAGCGCGAGGTGTCCGGATCGCCGCGGTGTCAGAGGGTCCGGAGCGTCGCCGCCAGCTCGAGGGCCTTCGCATGAGGCCATCGGCGGTCGGTCGTGACGAGGTGATCCGCGCCGCCCACCGCGGCCGTCGCGATCACGAGCGCATCCGGGAGCCGCAGCGAACGGTGCCGAGCCCGAAGGCGAGCGGCGGCGGTCGCGATGTCGACATCGAGCGGAACGATGGCGATCGGGAGCCGCTGGCGGAGATCGTGGACGAGGTCGACGGCCTCATCGCCGAGTCGGGCCGGTCCGACGAGACACTCGGCCAGCGCGGAGGCCGCCATCTCGAGGTTGTCTGCCCGATCGACAGCTTCGGCGATGGCCGAGCGCGCGGATCGGTGGTGCACGTCCTCAGCGTCGAGGAACCCGATCAGCACCCCGGCATCGAGGTGGATCAGCGCCACTCGTCGCGAAGATCGTCGAGCTCGCGGGGCTCGTACACGCCGCTGAGAGCTCCGGCGAACTCGCCGAGAACGTCGGCCTCTCGCTCGAGCACGACTCTGCCAGGGCCATCAGCGTGCGCGATCAGCCGCTCGCCCACCTCCAGGCCGGCCGCCCGGAGCGCATCGGCCGGGATCGTGATCTGATGTTTCGCGCTGATGCGAGATGTGCCGCGGCGCCGGTTCTTTACATTTCCCACAGCAGTAAAGATACAACGGCTGCTCAGAGGCAGCAATCGCTCCGGCGAGCTCCTCGGTGAGCCGAGCGCAGGGCTCAGAGCGAATCTGGCCGACAACCCGGCCCGCTCTTCACGCCGTTCCCGTCGATGTAGACACCGCTCGCGGTCGCGTCGATCCTGGGCCGGGGGTCGAGGATTCGAGATCGGCTCCGTCCCTGAGGCGAACGCGGCCGGCAAGGTCGACGTCACCCGAGGAGAACTCCATGGCCAAGTACCTGTTGCTCAAGCACTACCGAGGTGCCCCTCCAGCCGTGAACGACGTGCCGATGGACCAGTGGACGCCGGACGAGGTCGAGGCCCACATCCAGTTCATGCGCGATCTCGCCGCCCGGCTGGAGCGCACCGGCGAGTTCGTCGACGAGCGGGCGCTGTCGCCCGACGGCGTCTGGGTCCGTTACGACGGCGAGGGGCGACCGCCCGTGACCGACGGCCCGTTCGCGGAGACGAAGGACCTGATCGCCGGATGGATGGTCATCGACGTCGACAGCTACGAGAGAGCGATCGAGCTCGCCGGCGAGCTGTCGGCGGCACCCGGCGCGGGCGGCGCACCGATCCACGAATGGCTGGAGGTCCGTCCCTTCCTCACTGCGCCACCCACCATCACCGAGTGAGCGTGGACGACGTCGAGCTGCGCGAGCTCGTCCCGAAGGTCTTGAGCGTCCTCGTCCGTCGCGGTGCAGACTTCGCGACGGCCGAGGACGCCGTGCAGGAGGCCGTTATCCGGGCGCTCTCGGCGTGGGAGGACGACGCACCGTCGGATCCCGAGGGCTGGCTGATCACCGTCTCCTGGAGGGCGTTCATCGACATGGCGCGATCGGCCTCGGCGCGTCGCGACCGAGAGGTCCGCTTCGGCAGCGATCCACCAACCGGTGTGGTGCCGTCCGTCGACGACACCCTGCGCCTCTACTTCCTGTGCGCGCATCCCGACCTGACGCCGTCATCGGCGGTCGCCCTCACGCTCCGGGCGGTGGGCGGCCTCACCACGCGCCAGATCGCCCAGGCCTATCTCGTGCCCGAGAGCACCATGGCGCAGCGGATCAGCCGGGCCAAGCGCACGGTCGGCCGGGCCGGTCTCGATCGTCCTGGCGACGTGCGAACCGTGATGCGAGTGCTGTACCTCGTGTTCAACGAGGGCTACTCCGGCGACGTCGACCTCGCGGCC
>JBMDXC010000479.1:0-6579 GCA_048594805.1 Candidatus Entotheonellaceae bacterium
GGTGCCAGGCGCGCCTGGCACCTCCCCTGGCTCTTGCTTCTCTCCTCCCTCAGAACAGGAACCAGCCTCTCTTAGTAGACCATCTGTTGTCCATGACCATCGCCTCTACACGAGGGTCTATACTCTGCCAATTGCTGATGCCCGCCACTGGGCTGGGCGCTGCGCTTAGCGCCATGGGTGAACATCGCGCTGACGCCTGTACCACTCTGAGCCCCCGTCTCGACGGAGAGCCTACCCCGATTGCCTGGACAGCTCGATATATTACCCACCCTCCAGGTTTTGCCGTGATACTGGCCTCAGAGCGTACGGCCATTCTCTGGAAGCTACGGTCCTACGGCGAGCTGCGACAATTCTTCTCTTCTTCCATCGATGAGTTGCTGGGCGGAGATTTTCCGGGGGTATTTCACGCTGACACTGGACTATAGCGGCAAGCGGCTCCAGCTCACCCCCATGCTCCCGGGCCAGGCTGAGAATCATTAGGAAAATCAAGCCCGGCCTCGTTCTAGCGGGGCGAAGCTCGCGGCTGTGTGGTACGACTTTTGCTCATAGCAAACCTAACAAAATTAAGATCTAAGAGTAACATAGAGGTTGCGCATGCATTGCAACCTCTATCGTCATGCCGAATCCAGCCGAACCCTGGAGGCCCCTTATGACCATACGAGCCATCAACCCCACAACCGGGGAAACTATCAACACCTATACAGAGATGGCGCCAGCCCAGGTGGCACATACCATTGCCCAGGCCCATGACGCCTTCCTGAGCTGGAAACAGACGAGCATGGCCGAACGGGCCCAGCAGATGCACAAGGCCGCCAAGCTCCTCCGCGATCAGGCTCCCACCTATGCTCTGCTCATGGCCCAAGAGATGGGTAAACCGATCAAAGACGGACGGGCGGAAGTGGAGAAGTGTGCCTGGGTCTGTGACTTCTATGCCGAGCAGGCGGCGCAGTTCCTCATGCCAGAAGTTGTGGAGACTGAGGCCAGCAGGAGTTTTGTGACCTTCCAGCCCCTGGGTGTGATCCTCGCCGTGATGCCCTGGAATTTCCCGTTCTGGCAGGTCTTCCGCTTTGCGGCGCCGGCCCTGATGGCGGGGAATGCTGGCGTCTTAAAGCACGCCTCGAACGTGCCCGGCTGTGCCCTGGCGATTGCCGAGGTCTTCCGGCAGGCGGGGTTCCCAGAGCATCTCTTTGAAACGCTCCTCATCGGTAGTGCTCAGGTGGATGCGGTGATTGAGCACCCCCTGGTCACGGCGGTCACTCTGACGGGCAGCACTCCTGCCGGCCAAGCGGTAGCCAGCAAGGCCGGAGCCCTCGTCAAAAAGACGGTGTTGGAACTAGGTGGCAGTGATCCCTATATTATTTTGGCCGACGCTGATGTCGAGGCGTCGGTGCGTACCTGTGTGGCTAGCCGGCTGATCAATAGCGGGCAGAGTTGTATCGCGGCCAAACGGTTCATTGTCGTCGAGTCGATCCAGAAGCAGGTGGAAGAGTGTTTCGTGGCCGAGATGCGGGCCGCCCGCATGGGAGATCCCCTCGACGCAGAGACTACCATGGGACCATTAGCCCGGCATGACCTGCGCAACGACCTGCATCAGCAAGTACAGGCCAGTATAGTTAAAGGCGCCCACTGTCTGCTGGGCGGTACGATCCCCGAGGGCCCAGGGGCCTTCTATCCGCCTACCGTCCTGACGCACGTCAGCAAAGGCATGCCGGCCTATGACGAGGAGCTCTTTGGGCCAGTCGCTGCGATTATTGCCGTGTCGGACGAGGCTGAGGCTATCCACGTGGCGAACGACTCGATCTTTGGTCTCGGCGCCGCGGTGTTCACGCAGGACAAGGCCAAGGGCGAACGGCTGGCGGCTCAGGAGCTAGAGGCCGGCTGCTGCTTTGTGAATACGTTTGTGCGGTCTGATCCGCGTCTCCCATTCGGTGGCGTGAAGGCCAGTGGCTACGGGCGCGAGCTGTCCCACTATGGGATTAAGGAATTCGTGAACATCAAGACTGTGTATGTACAATGATAGCGGGAGAAATCATACTATGTCAGAGCCGACATACTGGGCCAACGTGTCTGGAGTCGGACAGCATGGGCAGGATGGAAGTCCCCACCAATGGCTACTGGGGAGCTCAGACAGCACGCTTGTTGAGCCATGTTTCTATTGGTCACGGCCGCATGCAGGGTGCAGCTTTCTATGACAGATAAACGCCCCTTTGCTATTGATGTAGCCATGGCGCGCATCCATGAAGCCATTCGTCCTTTCCCACAGGCGGCGCTGTTTGCGCTGTCTGAGGAGGGGTTCCGCTCACCGTTCGAGGTGCTCGTTGCGTGTCTTATCTCTGTCCGCACCCTGGATGGTGTCACTTTGTCCTGCGCGCATCGGCTCTTCGCCCTGGCACGCACACCGCTCACCATGAGCCAGCTTACCCCAGAAGTCATTGACGACGCTATCCACACCTGTACCTTCCATGAGGCCAAAGCACCGCAGATACACGCGATCGCGTGCCGGGTTGTGACGGCCCATGGCGGGGTACTGCCATGTGACGCCGAGATCTTGCGCTCGTTCCGCGGTGTCGGTCCCAAATGTGCTAACTTGGTCCTGGGCATTGCGTGTCAACAGCCGTTTATTGGGGTTGATATCCATGTCCATCGCGTCACCAATCGGTGGGGCTATGTCTCCGCGCGTACCCCTGAACGCACGATGATGGCTCTTGAAGCTGTGTTACCGCAGCAGTACTGGGTGGAGATCAACCGTCTGCTGGTGCCGTTTGGCAAGCACATCTGTACGGGGAGCAGGCCGCGCTGCTCTACCTGCCCGGTGCTTGACATGTGCCAGCAACGCGGTGTCCAGGATCATCGTTAGAACCTCCCTGCTACAGCCGTTGTAATTTTCCTTGTGGGGTTTTATTATAGAGAGCTTGGTAGCTCTACCTCACAAGGACGTGACACATGGTAGCACGGAAAGCCTCGAAAGTTACGGAGATTTTTCCCCCTCGCTTGACCCGTATCATTGCCATTGCAAACAATAAAGGTGGGGTCGGGAAGACGACTACGGCAATGAATCTTGCCGGTGCTTTTGTGCTCAAAGAGCACAAAGTGCTCGCTATCGATCTGGATCCACAATGTAACGCTTCGATTGCCTTTAATATTATTGTCGATGCCAATTCGCCTGGGGTTAGGCATCTCCTTATGGGAGATCGCTTCAGTCTCTCGCAGTGTCTTTATGACCGTGGGCCGTATTGTGATTTTATTCCCGCCGATCCTGACCTCGCTGAACTCCAAACACAACTGCTTATCGATCCTAAAGGGCGCACGCGATTACGCGATCACCTGCAACGCATCATTGGTCAATATGATTTTGTCTTGCTCGATTGTCCGCCCGATATGGGTGTGCTCACCCAGAGTGCTTTGGTCGCAGCGCACGAAGTGATTATTCCTGTCGATGTAGGCTTCTTCAGTGTTGCCGGCCTGGCCCGCATTGTGAGCATTATTAATGATATCCGCAACACGTACAATCCAGATCTCAAGATTGCTGGGGTGCTGGCGACAAAGTATGATCCCAGAACCACGCTCTCGGAGACAACTGTTAGCGAAATACGGGCGCAGCATCTTCCTATGTTTGACACTAAGATTCGGATTTCGGTTGATATTATCCGCAGTCAGATGGCCCGTGTGCCGGTCAGTATTTATGCCAAAGAGAGTCATGGAGCAGAAGACTACAACGCCTTGGCCGCTGAGATGCTCCCAGCGAAGGTCATTCCGCTTCGGCAACGCAGGAGGAGAACAGCCGAAGGCTAAGAGAAAGGACTCAGCATGGCGGAATCCAAACAGAGGCAGAAAGACCGTGAAAGACTCGCGCAGCTTCGAGCCGATACGAGTGAGGTCTGGAACAGTCCGCGGGTTGTGAAAGTATCTGAGCCCGCTATGGTTCCCAGTGGACCGGAAGGGTCGGCGGTGGTCTCGAGCCAGCGCGAGCCACGCAAATCTGGCTGGTGGGTTGCGCTACATCGTGTCCGAGAGTTCGGCTTTACCAACCCAGACGAAGGACACTATCTTCTCCTCCCCCCTGAATTTGACGCGATTCTGGCCCTAGAGACAAAGGCAGTGGCGCAGATTGTGCTGGAGATATTGCGCCAGACCGTAGGATGGGTTGATCCGTCTGGTGATAGAGACGAACGTGGCAATCGTAAGCGTCGCCTGTGGGTCAAGTTAGGGCATAAGCATTTTGAGTTTGTCTGCAGTTCATCCTCACAAGCACATACCGGCCTGAAAAAAGCTCTCAATGAAGGCTACATTCTCCGACGTCCCTGCCACGGTGGCTTCGAATACAGTGTGAAGTGGCGAGAATTTCAAAGCGGTACCTCTGATATAGAAGTATCTCTAAAATAGAGGACCTCTGAAATAGAGGCACCTCTACAGTAGAGATCCTCGTTTGCAGAGTACCTCTATATCAGAGATCCTCGTTTTTAGAAGTGCTTTTTCGTGCACTACCTCTTCACTAGAGGGGACCTCTAGAACAGAGGAAAAACTCACCTCTACTCTAGAGGGGTAGCCCCACACTAAACCGTGGTGGAGTGAGGTTGCAAAGGCAACGGGGGTCCAGACATACTTCTTCTTGGCATGCTCCCCAGCACCACCAAGAGAGGAGAATCGTCATGGACCCCACCATGGTATTCTGCCCCAATCTGGCGTGTCCTGCCAGAAGCCACATCGGCCAGGGCAACATTGGCATCCATTCGCAGAAAGACCGGCGCTTCATTTGTACGCAGTGTCGCAAGACGTTCAGCGCTACCAAAGGCACGGTGTTTTATCGGCTGCGCACTGCGGCAGAGACCGTGGCCCTCGTCGTGACCTTGCTTGCTCATGGGTGTCCCGTGCAAGCCATTGTGGCGGCTTTTGGGTTTGATGAGCGGACGGTTGCCGATTGGTGGGTCCGCTCCGGGCGACAGGGGCAGGCCGTACAGGAGTACCTGGTCGAACAACCCCGTGACTTGGGGCAGGTCCAGGCCGATGAGATTCGCGTGAAGAAACAGGGTGGCATCGTGTGGATGGCGCTGGCCATGATGGTGAAGACGCGCTTGTGGCTGGGCGGCGAGGTCAGCGAGCAGCGGGACATGCCCCTGATCCGGCGCCTGATTGAGCGGGTGAGGCGCTGTGCCGCGCGGCGTCCCCTGTTGGTGTGTACCGATGGCTTGGTGTCCTACATCCGGGCCATTCGGGAGACCTTTCGCGACCCCGTGCACACGGGCACGGGCGGACGGCCCCGGCTGCGTCGGTGGCGCAATATCTTAATCGCCCAAGTCGTCAAGCGCTACGAGCGACGGCGGGTGGTCGACACGGAACGCCGCATGGTCGATGGCACGCCGGCACGTGTGGAGACGCTGCGACGCCGGTCGCAAGGGGACGGGGTCATCAATACGGCCTACATTGAGCGGCTCAACGCAACGTTCCGTGAGCGTCTGGCCTTGCTGACACGCCGCGGTCGCGCGCTGGCGCGCCGTACGCTGACGTTGCAACACGGCATGTATCTTATCGGTACAGTCTATAATTTTTGCACACCACATGCGAGTCTGCTCCCCACCCGGGGCGGGACAACACCGGCGATGGCCGCTGGCATCACAGATCATTGCTGGACCGTCCAGGAATTGCTGGCGTTTCATGTGCCCCCATCGCGTTGGACGCCACCCACGCAGCGCGGGCGTCCCTCACATACACTCAAGCGCCTGATTGAACGATGGTGCGGAGACCACGGTTAGCTGTGGAGCTACCAGTGATCAAAACACATGACAAATTCTCCCTTTTTGGCCCTGCTGGCAATGGTAGGATCTAAGGCTGCCTGCAAGATGAGTTCGGCCTGCTCGCACGCATTGTGCTGGCAAAAGTTGCGCAGGAACTGAAAGAACCCGACATACCCTGGCAGATTGATTTTGCTGAGGCCACGGAACACCCGCAGGTAAGGCTTCAATAAGGAAAACAGGCACTCCGCCCGATTCTCGTGCACGTCACCCCGTGCGTATTCCTTCTTCGTATGATTGACATACTCGTGCTCATAGCCTGTCAATGCCCGATAGCTGCTGGCCGAGTCTGTGTAAAGCCGACTCCCTGCTTGCGCCGCGATATCAGCCGCTTTCTGCACCGTCTTGACGGTGAAATCGCGGGTCGCCTGTATGACGACATGCCCCTGGCGACTGATCCAGGCGATAATTGCGGGCCGGTCCTTGTCATAATGGCCACGACCGGGCTCGCGTTGCTTCCGCCGGCCACGTGGCTGGCGGCCCAACGACTTCTTCCCGCCCCCTTGCGCTTGTCCCTTGTGGCCGGCGGTGTGGTAGAGGTCATCGGCTTCCACCGTCCCCTCCAATTGGCGGTGCATCTCATAAGACAGCGCGGCATTGCGCAGCCACCAGCACCAACGATAGCTCGTACAGATATGCAGCCCCACTTCTCTGGCGATGCGGCGAGACGAGCACGCCAGACAGAGCAGAAAGGTGGCCAGAATCCAGTGCGGGAGCGACCGTTTACTCTGATGGAGCAAGGTGTTCGTGAGATCGTTGAAGGTGCGCTTGCAGCCGTGGCACCAGTAGC
>JBMDXC010000048.1:0-9471 GCA_048594805.1 Candidatus Entotheonellaceae bacterium
TGCATCCAGGCTGGTGCGGGTTGCAGCGTGATATTTTCGATGAGAGCTGCTGAATAGCGTGGACAGAGCTGCGGATCAGCGCTCCTGACCGTGACATAGGGCGTTGTGGCGCTCAAGGACGTAGCCAGACGGGGATCATCAGGGCGCCAGGAGCGTAACTGCTGGCCCGTGAGCGCCGCTACTTCGCGCGCCAGACCGATGATGCTGTTGGCATACGCCAGGTTCGGCGTGAGCTCCACGTCAAGCACTGTATCGCCAAGCACGTCTTGCAGCGGCCGTCCGACCGGCGCGCTAGGATCCAGGATGATGACACCGGTGTGATCATCAGACAGGCCCAGTTCCTTTTCAGAACAGACCATGCCAGCAGATTCCACGCCACGGATGGTGGTACGCTTGAGGAGCTGTTTCTGGGGTGTAGCGCTGTGACCATCGAGCAACTCCGCCCCCTCAACCGCAAAGGCCACTTTCTGGCCGCGCGCGCCCGGGCGCAGATTGGGCGCGCCAGTGACCACGGTCTGTGGCGTCCCCTGCCCATACTCGACGACGGCCAGAACGAGGCGCTCAGCATGGGGATGGGGCTTGATCTCAAGGACTTCGCCGACAAACAGTTTATCGCGTTGCCAGGTGTCCCCAATGGGTTCGACGTTGGCGACTTCCAATCCGGCCATGATCATCCGGTGGGTGAGGTCGTCCAGGGGAATGAGAATCTCAACAAAATCCTTCAGCCAGCTTAGCGGCACACGCATGAACCCTACCCTCTATAGCAATCATCGAGGCACACGGGGGTTATCCCTCATCCCAGAGAGCACCCCGCCACACTAGTGGGGTGCTGCACACGGCTCATTGGCTCTTGGCAGTCCCCCGCCACTTTGGCAGGAGGAAGTAGCCCTACGCAGTAGCCGTGCGCAGCACTTAGCTAAATTGTTCCAGGAAGCGCAGGTCATTACTGAAGAAATAGCGAATATCGTCGATGCCGTATTTCAGCATGGTAATACGCTCAGGCCCCATGCCGAAGGCAAACCCGCTAAACATCTCGGGGTCATAGCCGCCATTACGGAGCACCTGGGGATGGACCATACCGGCTCCAAGAATCTCCAGCCACCCACTGTGCTTGCAGATCGTGCAGCCCTGGCCGCCGCAGACGAGGCAGTCCATATCGACTTCGACGCTGGGCTCGGTAAAGGGGAAATGGCTGCAGCGAAAGCGCACCTGACGGTCATCACCAAACATGCGGCGGGCGAAATTGACCAGCACACCTTTCAGATCCGCCATGGTGATGTTCGTGCCTACCGCCAGGCCTTCAACCTGATGGAACATGATCTCGGAGCGTGCCGTAATCGCCTCGTAGCGGTAACACATACCCGGCAGAATGACCCGAATGGGCTCTGGATGGTACGCCTGCATGGCCCGAATCTGCCCTGGCGAGGTATGGGTGCGCAACACCACCCGTTCGTTAATGTAAAAGGTATCCCACATATCACGTGCCGGATGATAAGGCGGCATATTCAACAGTTCAAAATTGTACAAATCGCTCTCGACTTCACGGCTGTCAAAGATCTGAAACCCCATATCGCTAAAAATTGCGGCAATTTCCCGCAGCGTCTGAGTACTGGGGTGCACCCGCCCCAGGCTCACTGGCACACCCGGCAGCGTCACATCGATGCGCTGTTGCGCCAACGCACTGGCAAACTGGGCCTGCTTGAGCGCGGTCACCCGCGCCTCAAACTTCTCTTCCAGAGTCGTCTTCACCTCGTTCGAGACCTGGCCCACCAGCGGGCGCTGCTCTGGCGAGAGCTTACCGATGCCCCGCATCACCTGTGTCAATGCACCACGGCGACCGAGGTAATCAATGCGCCAGGTATCGAGGGCCGTTAGATCGGTGATGTGGTCCAGGCGTGCCAGCGCCTCGGTGCGCAGCGTCTGCAACTCCACCACCAGGGGATTCTCGTCGTGCTCCGACATGGGTCTCTCCACACCGCGAAGGTCCTACGTTGTCTGCGTATGGGCAGATTATACGCTTGCTGTGAAAGCTTTGACAAGCAAGCAGCTTTTTGTATCTGTGGCAGTTCTGGTATACACTATCGCTTAGTGGCACCAAGACGCCCATGCCCAGTCTGTGGAGGTGGAGATGGCAACCAATCATGAGCCAGCCAAAATTAGCTGTCCGTGTTGCCAGGCGACGCTGGTGATCGATCGCGAGACCCTGGCCATTTTATATGTCACCGAACATCGGGTGAAGGCCGGCGGTGCTTCATTCGAAAAATCTCTGCAAGACCTGAAAGATAAGGAAAAGCAAAAGAGCTCGCGCTTTCAGCAAGCGTTCGAGGAAGAAAAGCAGCGCAAAGCCCTGCTCGGCAAAAAATTTCAGGAGTTGCGAAAGCAGGCCGACACGAACCCGGACAACCGTCCTCCTTTGCGTCCATTCGATTTGGACTGAGTGCGCGCCGCCCATGGCAGAGGTGTCCGCAGCACTCCGCCAGGAGCATCGCAGTCGCTACCGCTACACCGTCCTGCTCATCGGCTTTGTCACCTTAGCCGGGGCCAGCGGCGTTAGCGGTTGCTTTGCGGTCTTCTACAATACGCTTGTTACTGCCTTCGCCTGGAGCCGTGCCAGTGGTGCCAGTCCTTACTCGGTCAATATGCTCGTGTCAATCGTCAGCGCACCCTTGATCGGCTGGCTCTTAGATCGCTATGGCCCACGCGTAGTCTTGAGCACAGCCGCACTCCTGAGTGGCGGGGCGCTTGTGGCGTGTAGCACCCTGCAGACCCTCGGTCATTTCGTCGTGTACTATGGTGTACTTGGTGCTGTAGGCCAGACGGCTCTCGGCTCAGTTGCCGTGGTGGTGTCGCGCTGGTTCGAGCGCACACAACGTGGCAGAGCCATCGGCTTTGCCGATGTCGGGACCGGCTTCGGGATGGTGCTCTTCATCCCTGGCAGTGCCTGGCTGATCGAGACCTTTGGCTGGCGCCCGGCCTTTGCTATCCTCGGCACTGTCATCGTGGCACTCCTCGTCCCGCTCAACCTCTGGCAACGGTGTCCCCCGGTGGCATCAGGGCACACGGTCAGCACGGCGAGCTTCGGGCACGCTTTGCGCCACCGGGCATTCTGGATGCTGTGCCTGGCCCATTGCTGTATGACCATCACGATGACCATGGTGAACGTGCATCTCGTCCCCTTTCTGGTCAGCTCTGGTCGCCTGGAACTGGTAGGCGCCGCCTCGGTATCGAGCGCCGTGAGCCTGGTCAGCCTGGGTGGTCGCATGTTCTTTGGCTGGCTGGTGGACCGTGTGCACGGCGAAGGTGCTTTCAGTGTGGCCATGAGCTGTACGATCACGGGTTTTGTGTTGCTGCTCATCCTGAGTCAATCAGCGGCGCACTGGCCTCTCTATGCCTTCGTGCTGGTCTATGGCTTTGCACAAGGTGCTGGTGGCATTGCAATCGCAGCCAAAACCGTCGCGCTGTTTCATGGGCCGTCTCTGGGGACTATTTTTATGGTCGTGAATCTTAGTGCCAATCTTGGCGCGGCGTTTGGCGCCTGGTGTGGCGGACGATTGTTTGATGTGACTGAGAGCTACGCGTGCACATTTGCTACCGCTATTGCGAGTGGTCTGCTGGCCATAGGCTGCATGTGGCGCGGACGCCATGGGCACCCCACAACACGGGAAGCATAAGGAGGGCATCAATGACAGGCGCACTGGCAGGCACCACTGTCCTGGAGCTTACCCGTGTCTCGCCGGGAAGTTTTTGTACCATGATCCTGGCGGATATGGGGGCGGATGTGCTCAAGATCGAGACCCCGCCGGCGCTCAGCCCTGAGTCTGGCTCGGGAGTATCAGCACGCACGGAGCGCCAGGCGGCTTTTAGCTATGTGAACCGCAATAAGCGCAGTCTCGGCTTGAACTTGAAGGCGCCAGAGGGGCAAGCCATCCTGCACCAACTGGTGGCGGGGGCGGACGTGCTGGTCGAAGGTTTTCGACCGGGCGTGATGCAGCGACTCAGTGCCGATTATGCCACCTTGAGTCGCCTTAATCCACGCCTGGTCTATTGCTCACTCAGCGGCTTTGGCCAGGATGGCCCGTATCGTGACCGCCCAGCCCACGACCTCAATTATCTTGCCATGAGTGCTGTGTTACATCTCATTGGTGAAGTTGGCCGGCCGCCGGCCATTCCGCTCAACATCATTGCCGATTACGGCGGTGCTGCTATGCACGGGGTCATAGGCATCCTGCTGGCGCTGTTTGCCCGGCACCGCACTGGGCACGGTCAGCACGTCGACGTGGCATATCTCGATGCCACCATCTCGCTGCTGGCCGCTACCCCTCTCATGGCCAATGCCTTTGTCGATGGTGTCATGCCGCAGCGGGGCCATGGCCCTTACACGGGCCTGTATGCTTTCTACACCACCTACGAGACGCAAGATGGTCGTCGCCTCTCGGTTGGTTGCAGCGAACCCTGGCTCTGGGAAAACCTCTGTAAAGCCCTCGGTCGCCCTGACCTGGCGCGCTACTACCGCCGTCCCGAGCACCTCACCCGGGCGCCCACTCCTGAGGAGGCCGGCGTGCGTGAGCAACTGCAGGCTCTTTTCTTGCAGCGCACCCGCGACGACTGGCTGGCCTATCTGGCCGACAAAGACGTCTGTATCGGTCCGGTGAACACTGTCGCTGAGGTTTTTGCTGACCCGCAGGTGCAGCACCGTCAGATGCTACTCGCCCACCACACCGCCGATGGTGCGGTGGTACAGCAGGCCGGCATTGCGCTGAAACTGAGCGACACGCCAGGGAGTGTCCGGCACCTGGGTCCACGCCTGGGGCAGCATACGGACGAGGTGCTTTCTGCCCTGGGCTATGGTCAGGAGGACCGAGAGCGGTTGCGCGCACACAGCATCGTCGGGTAGTCCTGTGTGAGGGCGTGTCCTGCCAGGAAAGGAAGGATCTATGCCCGCCTCAGGGCTCGCATCGTTGGCCGACGCCCGCGTGCTCTATCTCACGACCGTGCATGGGACGTCGCAGCGGCCAACTACGGACGGTCGAGAGATCAAGGAGACATCTGAGCCTCCCGCGCCTCACCTGCTCACGCATGTGCACACGACCACCGCTGACAGCCACGGCTCTCGTGGCCGCCGTCAGTGCTGCGACCCATTGGAAGCATGGCCGGCAGTTTGCCGCGGGGGTAAGGCGGGTGCCGGGTCAACATGCTACGGGTGGGAGGCCACGGCTGCTTGGCATGAGTCAACGGGGTGATGTGTACCTGCGGATCCTGCTCGTCCACGGCGCCCGCGCGACGCTGCGCTGGGTCGGACTCACGACGGATCGCTGCAGTCAGTGGGTCCGCGCCCTCATAGAAGGGTGTGGGCAGAACAAGGCTGCGGTGGCTCTAGCCAACAAGAGCGCGCGGGTTGTGTAGGCGCTGCTCATGACAGACCACGTATACAGCCCAGAGCGCGCGGCGGCTTAGCGAGGGGAGGGCCAAGGGATTACGGTACTCTTGTCGCGCCCGGACAGCGAGGCTAACTGGAACATCGATTTCGGCGACGCCGCGTTCGGAGCCAAGCTCCCCGTCACGCGGCAGATCGAGCTGGCAAACCACGTCGCACGGTCGCCCGACTACACCGGTGCCGGCATCGTCATCCAGGCGTACGGCGTCACCGCCGAACAATCGGACCCAAACGTCATGCCGGAGGCCAGAAAGGTGTGTGTGATCGTCGTGGAGAGCTACCGTAGCGTGGGGCCTGGGTGACATCACGGCCAGGGCCGGGAGCCCCCAGGAACTCGCGGACGCCGCCAACCGCGTCAAGTTTCTGCCTCCCGTGAGCCCGAAGGCCCTCACAGGGGAGGCGATGCCCGAGTTCGGTCTGTTTGGGTTCGGCTACTACTGCTACATGCGCAGGGTCCTGGACATCGGGCGCGTCGCGTCGGACTTCACGCTGCTCGACTTCAAGTATCATGGCAACGACTTTCTGAGCCACATGTTCCAACCCCCACTGTGCGCACCGCGATCGAGACTTGGTATGAGCTGCTTCTCGACCGGTACCACAAACCTTTGCTGTCCGCCCACCTTGTGCGGTGTCTCTGGGACGAGATCCAGGCGGCGATGGGCGCGACCACGGCTGGCAGCGAGGAGGAAAAGCGTGTGGTGGAACTGAGCAAGTTCACCCGCTATCTCGACCTCCACAACCGGTACGAAGCGGCGGAGGCCGCGGGTGTCGACTCCGAGGCCGCCTACGACGAGCTGATGGAGTGGGTGTTTCGCATCCGGGACTCGGGGCTGGTCGACACCCACGGTCTGTTCTTCAGTCCCCTGAACGAGGCGCACCACGCCGTGCTGGGCCTAGACTCCATCTTTGGCGCCTTGAAAGAGCCGCCCGGTGACAACCGAGGCGCGAGCGCCGACAGGTCTGCGAGGAGTACCACTGTACCACCCGTGGACGACTTCAAAGACCCCGGCACCAACTGGATTGCCGAGAGCATTGCCACCAATTGCAAGCATGGCTTGACCGACACGTCGTTTTCGACCAGACTCGAGGCCGGATCATACACGGACAGCCGTGCTCGTCAGGAGGAGGTCCCCGCGCTCCGCCCCTATAGGGCTAAGGACAAGATGCGGCTCTGGCTCATCCCTGGTGCCGCAACGTTCGCATGCAAGTACAAGAAATCCGGCGGCGATGCCTACGTGGAATTCATCAACCAGGCGACCGGCAGTGTGGATGCAGCGTTCGTGGTGAATTCGAACAACTACGTGCGGCAGGATGCGAGCCTCACGGCTGGCCAGTTGTATGAGGTTCGACTGACAACCTATGAGACTGCTGACCGGATATGGCTCGATTGGTGGAGCGATTTCACCCAGCGCCATCAGCTGTTTTTTGACCCAAGGCGGGACGGGGACCCTTGTGGCTTTCAGAGCAACCGCTCCTTCTACTTCCTCATTCCCGATGGCGTCAGCGCTATTCACTTCTACGCGTCCAAGGCCGACGCGCTACAGCTTTATTATCTCGACAGTGAGGGAGGCGAGCAGGAGGATACGACCTTCCACCCGAAATCGCGCGCCTGCCAGTCCCACAGCGTGGGCGGCAGCGGTCGCCGTGTGGCCCGGGTCCCCAGGAGCCAGCAGAATGACCTGGGTTTCTGGTGGCTCAATTGCCCGAACCTGTTCGCGCTGCACCCGGAAGAATTGCTCAGGCCTCGGGATGCCTGAGTGTACTCAGGTGGGTGAAAACGCTGGTATCCGCGCTTTGGATTTTGGCACATTCCCACGCAAATAGCCTCAGGGCTATTTGCGTACGATGGGGAAGGCCGCGCCTCCATGGCCGATTCCATCGGCATCGGGTAGCACGTGGGGACATCTGGGCTCTTGCATACACCTGGAGCTGGTTCCCACTACCTAGCAGGGGATTTTAACGGAGCACCTCGTCTGTCACTTAATCGTGAGGGAGAAAACATGAGAGCACAAATGATTTTCCGCTTCCGGTCGATACGGCATCACACAGGAACCACCGTACTTATGGCTTATGCACTACTTGCGGTGAGCGTGTGTACCACCCCGGCCGTGACTGTGACTGTGAATCCGGACGGGACCTTCACGCCGAATCCGGTCAATATTCAAGCAGGCGAACAGATTCAATGGACAGGCCTGTCCAGGACAGATTCAATTGTCCAAATCGGTGACGTACGGCAATTCCCTACCTCTGATCCATGCGGGATCAATGACAATGATTTGGACCATGCATTCGCGGCGACTGATCCCAACGAGTTCACCGGACCGAGTCGTAAAGGGGTGTCGGGGATCTTCGCGCTAGGTCCAAATGAACCTGGCTTAGTCCAAAAACTGTCCACGGAGAGATGCACCTGCGAGACATGGGACGAGCCATGCGATCCCTTGAAGGTCAACTCACTGGATGGCAACTCGTACAAACTCTGTCCAAAGGAAGGAGCCATCCTCGGGATACTCGACACGACTTGGGCCAATCTGGACCTCACTGGTGTCATCATACGCATAAACTGGAGCGACATTCAGATCGATAACCAGGGTGTGATCGAATTCCGTTGGGATGATCTCGACAGAGAAATGAATAAGGCGGTCGCAAACGGTAAGCTCTTCACTCTCGACGTGCGCGCCGGCAAGGGTGGCACACCAACCTGGATCTTCAACAACTATGCCGGTCCGGCTGGCCCAGGTCCAGTAACTCCCCTCACCTTTAAGGACTGGGCCAGCGAGGAATCACCGCCCAGAAACAATTGCGGATTCGACTTTACCCTCGGCTCACCCATGCATACCAACTACCGAGATCTCTACGTCGCTATGATCCAGGCAATGGCAGCCCACGTTGCGAGCGACGCACGTTGGTTTCAGGCATTGGCTCACGTGAAGATCTCAGGGGCCAATTTACTCACTTCTGAAGCGCGCCTGCCCAAGAGATGCCATGATGGGAACCACGATGGCGTTCTGGATATCATCGGACGGGATACTTGTCTGTGTAATGCGAAGACATGGGCTACCGAGGGCGACTATACACCCAACCGACTGTACGAATATTACCGGATTATAGGCAATACGATCTACAACGCCTTCTACCAGAGGAAATCGATGGGATACCAGTTGATTCAAGCCGGGTTTCCAAGAGTTGAGAGCCCAACCAACTTCGAAGGGGATGCGCTACGGGATCAGCAGGGCAATCTCCTGCTGGATCCGCCTGGAGTAACCTCTGATGATCTCGACGGCACCATACAGACCGAGACAATTCTCCAGGAGGGGCGAGAAGGGCGCTTCATTGACCCACTCGGCTCGCTGAATGATCTCGTCGCGGGAAAGCTCTTTGTGCCCCAACACAGCGGAATCGGTCGCTTGCCAGACGATGTCGGTACAGCCCCCTGTTCACAACATGTGGCGGTCGATCCTGTCACCCAACGGGCGCTGTTCCCTATTCCAGTCGGCACCAGCGGCGACAAGGGTTCCGGCTGCCCCAATACATGGGCCGTGGAGCAAGGAACGCTCTTCTCGCAGATCATGGGCTTCCAAACCCGTAACCCAAGTGAGCTTGACTCACTGCCCGGCGCGCAGTCGCCTGGAGTTGAGTCGGCGCTCTGGAACCTGACCATTAACTCTAATGGAGTCTTCATCGAGATCTACGAGCAGCCGTTGTGGGAGATCTCTCATTCCCTCGGGACTGGCGCAGCTGCTGCCGTGCTTGATCCCAGTCGAACGGGCCTGCCGGCGGGTAACCCGGCGCCCTTCTCCAAAAACCTCTCCACCTGGTCAGAGGAACTCCACGACAGGAGGAAGACTTTGGTCGATCCGACCAATCCGCACCTTCACGATCCTTTTCCGTCGTTCTATACCCATACGTTTTCAAAGGTGATCGCCAAACCAGAGACCTACTATTACATCAACCCTTCCAAATGCTCGATGACCATGGACCCGAACCGGGTGGGCCAGATTACAGTTGCTCCGTAAAGCTTCCAAGAAAATGGACCAGCG
>JBMDXC010000480.1:0-3929 GCA_048594805.1 Candidatus Entotheonellaceae bacterium
TGTTGCCGATAGGATTCAGAATCAACCCGCCGCCGATCGTCGCCGTAGTTTGAGCGGTTCCGCTCGCTCCAAACGGATCGGTAACGGTCACTGTGACCGTATACGTTCCAGGCGCGCTGTAGGCTCGCACAGGATTGGCTCCGTTACCCGTAGCGCCGTCGCCAAAGTTCCATGTAAAAGTAAGTGAGTCGTCATCGGGATCAACCCCGGAGCCGGCAAACTGGATAAGGCCTCCGACGTTGCCTGTATACGGCCCTCCCGCATTGGCAATCGGCGGGTGGTTGACGGCGTTAACCGTGATTGAGACAGTCGCGGGATTGCTATCGGCCTGGCCGTCCGTAGCTCTGAAAGTAAAGCTATCCGGGCCGTGATAGCTTGCGGCCGGCGTGTAGGTGACGTTTGCCGTACAGGTCGAGCCTTGACCCTGAGTTGTGCACGAGGCGACGCCGATTGCACCGAGGGACCCATGGCTTGGACTGTTGCCAACAACGAAGTTCACACCCGTGTTGTCTATATCGCTTGCACTCAAGGTAATGATCTTGGACGTGACCTCATTTGTAGTAATAGATTGACCGCTGGCGATGGGCGCGTCGTTCGCTGGAAAAACATCGATCGTTGCCATGGCGACGTTGCTGTAGCGGCTGCCGTCGAAGAGTCGATAAGAAAAGCTATCGACTCCGTTAAAGTCCGGGCCCGGTATGTAAGAGAAGGAGCCGTCAGGATTCAGTGTGAATAAGAAAGCTTGTGTGGGCGTGTTGACAAGATGAACGGTCAGGCTCGATGCTGGTGCTCCGGTATCGTTTAAAAGCACACCGGGAACAGGCACGCTTAGAGCTGCGTCCTCTCCGATGCTTGAGGTGTCGTTTTCAGCGACGGGGAAACTATTCGGCTGGAGCACCGCAATGGTCACCATTGCGGGCTTACCATCATTGGCGCCGTCGTTGGCCCCGTAGCTAAAGCTGTCATTACCGACGAAGCCGGGAGCGGGCGTGTAATCAAAGGACCCGTCGGAATGCAGCGTAAAGGAGGCGGCGTGGTTCGGTCCGGCAATAAGAGTCGCGGTCAGGTTGGCTGCCGGAGTGTCCGCATCGTTATCGTTTGCAAGAACTCCGCGAGGGCCGACGCTCAAGGGCGTTTCCTTGTCTGTTTTGTAAAAATCATTGGTAGCCAGGGGCCTGTCGTTTAGGTCGACTACCGCAATCGTGACCGTAGCCACGTTGCTGTCATCGACACCGTCGCTCGCTTGATAGGTAAAGCTGTCAGTGCCGGTGAAACCGGAGGCTGGAGAATAAACGAACGATCCGTCGGCGCTAAGGCTGAAACTCGCCGCGTGTTCTGGGCCATTCACTAGCAAGGCGGCTAATGCAGTCGGCCCACCCTCTGCGTCATTGTCATTCCCGAGTGGCCCTGGTGCACCCACACTCAGGGACGTGTCTTTCCTCGTTGTATAGAGATCGCCGCTGGCGACCGGCCCGTCGTTCACCGCGTTCATAGTGATGCTGATCAGCGCCGCATTGGAATCCAAGCTCCCATCATTGACTTTATAACTAAAGCTATCCGAGCCGTTTTGGTCGGCTGCTGGATGATAAACAACGGTGGCGGTGCAAATTGAACCGGCGCCGTTGGCCGCACAGTTCGCCGCTGAGATGGCGCCAAGTGTTCCTTTGTTTGGATTGGTAACGATGCTGAAACTCAGGCTCTGACTATCGGTATCGATTGCGTTCAATACGATCGTCACCGGTGTGTCCTCGTTCGTCACAATCGACTGACCGTTGGCGACGGGAGCGTCATTTACGGCTGTAACAGTAATAGAGACGGTGGCGAGGTTTGAGTCTTGACTGCCATCATTGGCCTTGTAAGTAAAACCATCATCACCATAGGAATTTGCTGACGGCGTATAGGTCACCGTTGCCGTACAGTTGGATTCTGTGGTGCCGTCGCCATTTGACACACTGCTACATGAAGGCGGGTTTATAGGACCAAGCGAGCCACGGCTTGGACCGCTGAAGATCGTAAAACTCGCGGTCGTGCTGTCGATGTCGCTCGATCTGAGCGTAATAGTAACTTCAGCGTTCTCGTCAGTTGAGGCCGCAATATTATGAGCCGTTGGTGCATCGTTAATGCTTTTCACCGTGATTGAAACGGTTGCGGAATTGCTCGTGGCTTGGCCATCGCTGACGGTGAAACTAAAGCGGTCCAGGCCGTTGTAATTCGCCGTGGGTGTGTAGGATACGTCCGCGGTACAGGTCCCTTTGACGCAAGTCATCGTGCCGCTATTGGCGCTGAGGTAGCCATGGCCTGGGCCGCCGACAACCGAAAAGTCTAAGCTGCTGCTATCAATATCAATTGCGCTTAGGGTGATATTGAGCGCCGTGTCCTCATCGGTTGAAACCGCTACACTGTGAGCCGTAGGAGCAGCGCTGACAACACTAACCGTGACCGTCGCTGGAACGCTGTACAGTTGCCCATCGTTCACGACCAGCTGGAAAACATACTCCCCAAGACTGACCGGAGTAAATGTCGGACTTACGGTAGTCGACCCGCTGAGGTTGATGGCGCTTCCTGATGGCTGAGACAGAATCGTCCAGTGATAAGCTAACGTTGCCCCCTCGGGATCATGGCTTTGGCTGCCATTAAGAGTAACAAGCTGACCTCTGAATACGGCTTGATTGACACCGGCATGGGCAAGCGGTGGCGCGTTGGGAAATTCGAATGCGCCGGCATCGAAGGACGCCACTCGATCCGCATTGCCGTCCGCTGGACGGATCCCTTCCATTGCGAAGTCCGCCTCAAAAATCGGATTGAACGCGGGGTTGAACCCGAGTGTCCGCGGGTCGATCCCGACGTCGATCGCGAGCGAATTCTCGCGCAGACTAAAGTCATCGTCGGCAGTATTGGGCAAATTGTCTGGACCGTTAACGTTTCCTAAGAGATTAGCCGGCAATTCACACCCCGGCAGTGCGCGTACACCCATCCCTTCGTTTCCTTGAGGCGTAAAATTCCCGGAATCCGTAGCGTCCAGAACCGGTCCGTTGATTTCACTAAGCTTATTGCCGCAGACGAGATTGTTGCGGAGCTTGATCCCTGCAGGTTGAGGGTTGCTGGAATTCTCTCTTCTAACCCCAAATCTTCCGCCCGTCGATCCGGGAGCCGTACCGTTCTCGTTGATAATATTGTTGGCTATCGTGACTGTGTGATTTCTTGCTACGTCGATTCCATTCCACTGGTTGCCGTAAATAGTGTTGTTGATAATGTAGTGAGGTCCACCATCGGCGTCCTCGAAGACAATACCGTTTCGGCCATTGGCGTAGATCAAATTGTTGACGATAAGCGTGCCTGAATTACCCCGCGCGATCGTAATACCACCGCTGCATGAGCTGCTGCCGTTGCCGAAAATACGGTTGAGTTCGATATGAATGTCTTGATTGCCATTATTACCGCCCATGATGGAGATGGCTTGACCGCCAGTTCCAGTAATAGTCAAACCGCGTATGGTTACTAATTTAGATTGCTTGATCCGGATCGCCCATTTGTCGGTGCATTGCGAACCCGGTGCGCCGGTGAGCACCACCTGGCCGGGTTGAAGCGTTGGATCCGCTTCGATGACGATACGGTCGGATTCGGTTGCATTGGAAAACTTGTTCTTCTCAATGGCGATCTGTTCAGGATAGGAACCGGCTTGGATTCGGACGATAGTGACGGGCTGAGCGGCGTCAACAGCGTCTTGAATTGTGGTGTAGCATGGAACCAGTCCGCCGCAGGTTGGATCCATGCGGCTCACGAAGATGATGCTCTGTTGCTGCGACTCTACAAGCCGCGGACAGAACAAAAGGAGAAAGGTTACTAAGCCTAGGAGTTTTCTCACCGTTGCCTCCGATGTTTCAACCAAGAAGACAAATCGAACCGGCTTATGAAACCCAAAAAATGGC
>JBMDXC010000481.1:0-1545 GCA_048594805.1 Candidatus Entotheonellaceae bacterium
GAGCCGCCGCCCCCAGGGACCGACACCCGCACGGGGAAACGCGGCCGCTGGGGGCGGTCGGCTCCAGTGCGTTGTTCGGTGGGGGGTCGGGCGTGGCGCCTTGGGCACAGGGGCCCGGTCCCAGGGCGCCCGCACGTCACCGACGCCCGGCCTGGGTGCCACCCTCCATGCACCACCCACACCCCCCACGCTCGTGGGTATGACGTCCCGCCGCCCCCTGCCGCGCGGGCCACCGAACGCCCGCGGTGAGCGGCGGCCCACAGGGACGGAGCCATGCAGAGAAACCAAGCCTGCGCTGTGGGCCGTCCGCTCCACTGGGTGGTTAGACGCGGGATCGGCAGGAGCTTCCGCTTGGGCGACTTCTCCTTACGCACGATTCTTCCAATATCCAGGGTACCGATGAAGATGCGCCACCGCCAGGATGAAGATCCCTGCTGGGTCAAGGCGATAAATCAGGCCATACGGAAAGCGCTGCAAAAGATAACGCCGATATTCGCCTTCGTAGACCGGCCACAGCCGTGGAAATTCCTGAATCCTCCGTAAGCCCTGCTCAATTTCGTCAAGAAATGCCTCGCCGAGGCTGGGCGTGCGTCTAGCGTAGTATGCCGCTGCCGCTTGCATTTCCTCAGTCGCGTCCGTGTGAAAGACTATTGTAGGCATTGGAGGTGTTCGCGCGCTTCTCGCAGCACCTGGTCAGCGGGCTTGGTCACGGCTGCCCCGGCCCGAATCTCTTGGTCTCTCCGCTGGATTTCGGCCAGCCAGGCGGACTTGATCTCTTTGGCATCCTGCTCCTCAAGACTCTGAATGAGCAGTTCGGCGAGTTCCGCTCGATGCTCGGCAGGCAAAGCCATGGCCTTGGTGGTGAGTTCTTCAAACTCGCTCATGGTGCATCCTCTCAACTTTCTCAGCAGATGGAGTTTCGTAGACGTCTGAGGGCCAAGGTTTACTGACGGAAGGTTGGAGGGATCCGCACCGACTCCTCCGCTAGGGGCCTCTAGACGGTCAGGAAGATTTTATGCTCTGTTGTCGATATTGTCCTGAGGTTTTTCCTAGACGCTAACGACGTCTAACGTTCGCGTTAACCCACGAGCAAGAGCGGGGCGAAGCGCCGCTTTTACGAGTCAGCGTTGAACACGTTGTTAGGGCTTCTTCGCATTTGGCTCCACAGGCCGCCAATCAAACTGTGCAGGATATGCATTCCATACATAGTCTATTCGATAGGAATGATCTCGCCCGGCCAAACTGCAAACACCCACAAAATCTCTACCAAGGAGGGGCTTCTCACGTTCCGGCGCGGTCGACAATACGATCGTTCCTGGGCAATTTGGATAAATACATGCGGCACTACGATGATACGTGATGATCGTTCCGTTTTCGGACTCCTGAACAATCTCGTTGTTTCCGGCAAAGTTGGCCTCATGCCTATTGGTAGGTAGCCGACGAAGAATTTGCCATGAGCGTAGATGAGACGTTGCAGACAGCAAACCAATAAAGAGCCCAACTGGAAATAGCCACCACAAAGAAAAACCGAAGTGGTTAGAAACT
>JBMDXC010000482.1:0-9440 GCA_048594805.1 Candidatus Entotheonellaceae bacterium
CAGATTATTGTCGAAAGACAACATCCGCACGGAAGCATAGAAGGCACTTGCTATAGTGATCGACCCATTGACTATTGGTCCTCCTGAATCCAGATAGACCGGAATAATGACTTCGTTAGGTTTGGGCGGCGCTTCGCCGCCTAAGAAAGGATAGGAAACGATGTTAGGAAAGCCAGGGGAGCCCGTCACAGGCTTGAACCCAATCACGGCTTCACCCTCGGACGCAGGGCTAAGGGTGATGATATCATCAGGCGCATCAGGGAAGCTGAGTAGCTTCTTATCCGGCGTAGCGAGAGTCCATTGCTGCGGATTGGCGCCCGGAACTGGTGGCGCATCAGGCACATACTGCGTCAGTAATACCTTTACGGCCTGGGTCGGCACTGCGCCTCGCTGCCGGACCCTGATCTTGAGTTTCCCAGTCTGCCCCTCATCTATATAGAGGCCCCCTTGATCGCTGTAAACGGTCAGCGCATGCTTGGAGATGGCAGTCTCCGATAGCGCGAGTTTCCCCTGAGCTTCGACAAGTAAGGTGCCGCTCTGTATATCTTCCGGTGTGACACCCGTTGGAAGCGGCAAGTCGATGATACCAGCCGCCGCTTCATAGCGTGCTTGATCATAGTCAGCAGAGGCGAGCGTTGCTATGACCTTGCTCTGATTATCCGGCAGTTGCACTCTCACTGTTATCGGGCCGTAATCCGCCTTTGTGCCGGTGAAATCGATTTCCGGAATCGCGCTGCTGAAGTCCACACTCAAAACCTTCTCGGCACTATGCAATTCAGCCACCGCCAGGCCAAGTGCCGTGGATTTTTTCGATTGCGTCGGCTTTTCCGGTTGATTCTCTGCTGTGAGTTTATTACACGGCACCAGGTAGCGGCCTTCCGGCACTGATGCGAGTTCGTCCTGCATCCACAGGCCGATTGTCCCAACGACTCGTGAAACGGCAGGATTCTGGATCAGATTACCAGCCGCCCACAGTTTGGCTAATGCAGTATATTGGCACGTCAGACGCTTATCTTCTCTATAGCCGTCACCTTCCTGGTCCCCTAATCCTAATCCGCTACAGGCTTGGAATTCTTCGCGTGAGAAGTAACTGGCCATATACACGGTGAAGCGAACCATCACGCCCTGCACTCCGGGCTGCTGCCGAGCCTCATCAAGTTGCTTTAAGAGAGTGGAGTTCAGGATGCTGTTATGAACAGTAAACTGATCGTTGGGCAAGCAGGCTTGTAGAACCACGCTGGCAACGCCGGCGATCTGTAGTCGGCCATCAACATTAAGGTTTCGCTGCACGTGTACCCAGCGTCCAACTATCCGAGTATTGCCCGCCAAGTCTCCCCAGAGATATCGAATCGTGCCATCGTCCTTATCGCTAATCTCGAAGCTGCGAGCGTAGAAATCGGTGCACCAGAAGGAATCTGGATTGACATCCACCATGCGAGCCGGCGTGCCACGATCACCATAAATCTCGACCACCGCGTTGACCAGGGTATCCTGCGTGATCACCGGTCCAGTGTAGGCGAGTTGCCCTCCTATCACGGCGGTCCGGCTTAACACTTCGCCGTTGCTCGCCGTGGTGTGAAGAAACCAATTATTGCCACCGTAGTAATTCCACTCGGACGGTGACTGCATCCATTTGGTGTTTGACGCCTGATCCTTATACTCCTGCAGCGTGGTCACCCATTTCGGAAATTCCGTTGTGAAGTTCTCCCTCGTGATCCCCTCGCCCTCTAGCCAGGACCAGTTGAGATCAGCATTCGGGAAGTCATAAGTAGGCCACTGGTCGTTATTGTTGCCTGTGGCCGGATTCCATTCCGCCTGCCCCTTGAAGAAAATGCGCGGGAGAGAAAGTACGCTCATTACTTATTTCCTCCTATCTCTGCGCTAGGCGCGGCCGGCAAAAAGCCCCACCAATATATCTGATCACGGGGGAGAGGACACTGGCCGGGACTCATGCTGCGTGAGCCAGCTGAGATCAGGCTCTCACCTTTGCACAGACATGATACCGCATCGACTAAATGCTTCAAAGTAAATCATACGGCATAGGGCAATGGTTGGTGGCTGAGACCTGATCCGCAAACGGCCTCCCAATCTGCCGTAGCACTAGGGCTGGATGCTGCCGCAGGGTCTGGAAATGCGCTTGAATATCCTCCAGCAGTGCGGCAAAGGTGGTCCGCTGATGGTTATGGGTAACTTCCCGGCGCGACCAGCGCCAGAGCCACGCAATCCGGTTGGCGTCCGGATCGTAGGCTAGCGTGTCAAGAAGCCGCAGGTAGTCAGGCAACTCGGCCCGCATCTGGCGCCCCAGCTTCGCGCCCGCGGACGTATGGGTGCGCAGGTTGTCGACGCTCACAAGCGCCATGCGCCCGCGGCCCGGACCTGGGCCCACAAGATATCCGCTGTACGTCCTGGGGCCAGACGGCCGTCAAACCAGCCCTCACCCCAATCGACGAGGCCGCAGCCATAGACCTTGGCATTGGCGCCGGGTGCCTCGACCAGCCGCTGCCCGCACCGGCCTTTCCAGCACCAGACTCGCGTGAGAGTGGGATGGAACGCACACTGGACTTTATCCTGGAGATAGAGATCGGTGTGCGGCAGGAGGGACCACAGGTCGTCCAGGTCTGGTGGCACGTCCTCCAGGCGATCGGCATCGACAAGCGCGGGAACGGGTGGAGGCGTCGGCATGCTGGCCCCAGCCAGGATCACCTCCACCCGGAGGCGTTTCCCACGTAGCCTGGTTGTGCTTCGGCTTGGCGTTTGAGGGTCCAGGTCGGCCGCTTGCAGACTCCACCAGCGGCGTGCAGATATAAGCGTACGGTCTCGGCGGTGACCGCCACCTGAGTCTTGCCAGCCAGATACGTCGCCAATAAGCTGGTCATCCAATTGGCACTGTGGACCCCGACCGTATGCGGGTCGAGGTCGATCACCCGTAGGAGCTCGGCTGTCCACGCGGGCGTCACGGTCGGCGCCCGCCCTGGCGCTGTGCGGGGCGGCAGCGCCGCGATCCCGCCATGCAGAAAGCGCTTGAGCACGCGCTCGACGGTATCGCGGCGGCGGAAGACCACCATGGCAATGTCGGCCACCGAGCGCCCTTGATGGGCGAGCAAGACGATCTGCGCACGGAGTCGGAGTTTGGCCTTGGTCGTCGTATCGTACAACTGTCGGAGCTCGGTCACTTGGGTGTCGGACAAAGGCGGGAGAGTCAGGGGTTTGGCCATAGTACCTTTCAGAAAAGATGGACAGCCTCATATAACCCCTGCATTATACCGCAAATATTTTTTGGAAGCATTTAGCCCGGATTATTCATGAATTCAGCCAATGTTGACGTAACAGCTTGTCATACTTTGTTCTCGGGCTTTAACTGCCTGGAAAGGGATTGTGGGGATGGCAAAGCACGTAAGTATGGAATGCGTAATGCCTTGCGACGATCTTTTCCGGGTTTATGAATAATCCGGGTTAGCACAAAACGGAGAGCACGTCAGCAGAAAAGTGCTGGGAGTGGAACCTGTATACCCCGTGATCACATACCCTCGCCGGAGCCGACCTGAGCGACGTGAGTGGAGCTTACCGTAGTATGGAGAGGCTCAGTATGTTCAGATACAGGCCAGGAGGCGTGGACGGAGTGTTGAAAATCTGTTGCGAGTGCGGATCACTGGCTGATTGACCTCTCTCAGACGGATCAGGAGAGGTACCGAAACATTATCCGCAGGCCCTAGGTACACGACCAGGATGCGGGGGCGCTCGATTACTACAATGTCCCGCTCTAAAACCCGCAACATCACAGGGCTCGACTCACAGGGTGGCAGAGGAGGCGAGGAGGCGTTATGCACATCGCAGGGGCAAGGGAGGCAGATACGCAACATTATTGCATCAGGAAGGGTAGGGGAGGGCGAGGCCAGTGCTGGTCCGTTGCTCTTGTGCTAGGGCTCATCTTGGGCGTAGGGTGGGCCACTGATACCCAGAGCCAGGGGCGGGCACCAACAGAGAAAGTGCTCGAAATGGAGCCGGTTGTCGTCACGGCCACAGTGGCTCCTACATCGCTTGGCCGTACGACAGCCCCGGTCACCGTCATCTCTCGTGAGCAGATTGAAGCCCAACAGGTCGAAAGCGTCACCGAGCTTTTGCGCCAGGTGCCAGGGGTCCATATTGACCAGGCTGGAAGCCGTGGTGGCACGAGCTCGGTGTATCTGCGCGGCAGCGATCCAAATTTCACGGTCGTGCTGATTGACGGGATCAAGGTCAATGACCCGACCACTAGCCGTGGGGGCTCCTTTGACTTCTCGACGCTCAGTACGGACGGCATTGAGCGCATCGAGATTGTGCGTGGTCCCCTGTCGGCAGTCTACGGTTCCGATGCGATGGGAGGGGTGATCAACATTATCACGCGGCGTGGGGCAGGGGCACCAAGTAGCAACGTGGAGGGTACTGCGGGACGCTTTGACCATTACCGTGCCCTGCTCCAGACTGGAGGAACACTTGGGATCTTGGACTATGCGGCCAGCGGCTCGTATCTCGACAACGGTAGAGCAGTGGAGGGGAATCGTTTTGTGGGCGAAACTGTCTCTGCTAATCTCGGTGTACGTCCCACCGACGGCATAGAACTACGTTGGGTACTCTATTACGCGCACAGTCGTCGCAAAGCTTTCCCCGATGACAGTGGTGGCCCAGAGTTCGCCGTGCTCCGAACGGTAGAGAAGCGGGACGGGGACGCATTGGCGACCGGGATCACGCTCAAGCACACACCGCGTCCCTGGTGGGAATACAACCTCCAGCTCAGTCTGTACCATGGTCAAGAAGACATCGACTCGCCTGGTGTGGCACCTGGGGTACGGGACCCTGTCGGCATTCCCCCGAATGTGACGGATAACAACTTTCGGCGTACAGACATCATCGTACGCAATGTGTTCTCAATAGCCCGCGGGGTGCTGTTTGCTATAGGGGGCGAAGGGCTGTTTGAGGATGGCACGAGTGAGGGGAGTTTACTCCTCGGACAGTTCACCGTGCCAACCAACTTTACGCTCTCACGGACCATCCTGAGCCCGTTTTTTGAGGTGCAGCTCTCTCTGATGCCAGGGCTGTGGGTACAAGGCGGGGTACGTGTGGACTTTCCGCGAGAGTTTGATACCGAGGCCAGCCCTCGTGTAGGGGGCTCGTATACTCTGGGGGCAACGCACACGACTTTCCGTGTGAATTGGGGGGAAGGGTTCAAGTTACCCAGTTTTTTTGCTCTCAGCAATCCTATTGTAGGGAATCCACATCTGCTGCCAGAAACCAGCCATGGCGTCGATGTTGGTGTGAGCCAAGCCCTGTGGGGACAACGCGTGACCGTGGGGGTAACGTACTTTTATAGTGCATTTACGAATTTGATCGACTTCGAGGAAGGACCGCCGCCACGCCTGGTCAACCGCTCACGGGTCACAGCACAGGGCGTGGAGATGTTTCTCGGCACACGCCTCTGGCCGAGCCTCAGCACTACCGCGCACTTGACGTTTCTCCAGACGAATATTGCAGGAACTACTGAGCCACTGCGCAATCGGCCGAAACGGCGTGGGGGCTTCGCAGTGCAATGGTATCCGCGATCTGACCTGGATGTGAGCCTGCATACCGTCGTGGTTGGGAAAGTGCCGGATTCGTCGATTCCTACCGGTGCTCGCACCTTAGATGCATACGCCCGGGTCGATCTCGCCGCGACCTGGACAATGACCAAACACTGGAAGTTTTTCCTGGCCATAAATAACATCTTTAACGGTGCCTACGAAGAGTTCGTTGGCTTCCCGGCGCCCGGCATTAGCCCACGTGGTGGTGTCCGCGCCAGCTTTTAGCTGGTTGGCTTGAAAATTCCTCTGATAATCATATGACTTTTTTCTAGGGCGGCAAAAGGAGCTGGAATAAATCCGCTCCAGCTACGTGAGATATGATGCGGGATCACGGCGAAAACGCCGACGTAGGGTCCGCTGCTGGCGGCGGCTCTCTCGGGCCTGCCGCAGCGCTTGCCAGGCACTGACGTTCTGGGCAGCGAGTTATGGTGTGGAGTAGATATACAGCTGGGAGGCAGCAGTCGCGATCACACAGACCGAGCCTTGAGGATCAAGCCTGGGAAAGCCACTTGACGCCCCGTGGTGCGCCGGTCATGAGAGCGATACGCCCCGAAAAACTGTTCCAGATTATTATTAGTCCGGGGGAGATCAGGTACCGTATAGCAGGCAAAGAGTCCTGGCCAGTCACTGCGGGTGACCTTACAGAAGTGCGCCAGCGCCTGTGCAAGTGTCCCGGCAGCAGTTTGGTGTCGCGCCATCGCGCCCACGAGTCCCCCGAGGCGCCGCCGCACCGTCAATGCCTCGCGCTGGCCCTGCAAATTGTGCTGTGGCCGGTGTGGGGGATCTCCATGCTCTGCTTCGCGCCTGTGATCGTGCTAGAGGACTCCTCCGGGCGGCACATTGAGAAGATCGCCATGGAAGGTGGGGCACACCTGATGCTCGTCCTCACGGCCCTTTTGGTCTGGCGGACACCGCTACAGTCCCGAGATGTACTGCGGCTGATGATCTTTCTCAACGGTGTATGGGAACTTACCGACCTAGTATATATTCTGCTAGTGCATCTGACCGCGCTCGACTTCTACGTCAAGCTCGCTGTTAATACCGCCCTTGCCGTCGGGCTCGGGGTCGCCAAGCGACGCGCTGGCATCCTGTAGGGGCAGTGTTGTCATCACTTTTATATTGAGGAAAGATACACGGATGCGACGGTGGATATGTCTCTGGCTCCTGATCAGTGCTACCGTGATTGTCGTTGCTATCCTGTGCGATGGAGTGCTACATATCCCACTGGCCCAAATAGCACAAAGCTTGATTGCTGAGCCTGGCGTGTCACCAGCACTGGCTATTGTCATCGTGCTGAGTCTCGATCTGTTTCTGCCAATACCGTCCAGCCTGGTGATGATCCTCAGTGGAGCGATGTTTGGTATTGTCGGCGGTGGCATGTTGTCACTGCTCGGTTTGCTCATGGGGAATGTGGCGGGCTTTGAACTGACGCGTAGATATGGAATGGGCTTCGCACAACGTCTCGTGGGAGAGGAGGAACTTCACAAAATGGATCGCACTTTTGCTCGCTATGGCATCGTCGCCATCCTGCTGTCGCGTCCTGTGCCCGTTATGATGGAAACGTTGAGTGTGCTCGCGGGCCTGTCAACAATGTCCCGGAGCACATTTGTATTCGCCAATTTGCTCGGTGCTCTCCCTATATGCTTACTCTACACCGCTGCTGGAGCCTTTTCCTGGCAGCTGCAGAGCCTCGTTCCGGCCTGGTTCATTGGCTTATGTCTACCTGCTGCCGGGTGGTTTGTCGTGCAGAGATGGCGTAGGCAATCGACCCAAAATGCCATTTCTGATCCTCCCTCCATGCCACAGAGCAACTGCTGACAGTTATGTTATGGGTGAGGTTACGGAAGGGGATGGGCTTCCTTTTTTTTCTTTAGCCAGTAAGGATGAGGGAAGGATCAGAGTCATGACGACGAAAGCATTGGTCCCATGTCCCCCGACTCCGCTTCCTCCCTCCCCTTGGTTCCTCGGGAGGCCCCGACTCCCGACCCACCTCGCTCGAGGTGTTCTCCGCCAAGGGGCAGGGAACCTGCGGAAGACCGGTGGAAGGGCGTCGATGTCGCAGGACTGCTGGATTGCTGCATTGGTGGGCAAAGGGTAGCAAGGTTGGACCGTGCTCCTGGTCACGCCGGCCATCACCACTGCACATCGCCAACACCCCCAGCGCGGTCGTGTGACGGGCAGAGGCCGTTCGCCGTCCAAGGTGGCCGGCACTCGATCCTCTGCCACATGCCGGATGGCACCGGCGGTGGTACAGGTTCTAATGAAATGGACCCGCCCCTATGCGGACTGGCTTTCATGAGCCACAATGGTTCAAGCAGTCAGACATAACCATGAAGACATAGGAGTGGGCTTCCATGAAACCAGAGCTGAGCGTGGTAGGCATCGATCTCGCAAAGAGTATCTTTCATTTCGTCGGCATGGACAAACGAGGCAAGATCATTTTACTGAAGCGCTTAGCGCGAGGCGAGGTGCTGCCGATCGGTAATGCTCATCTTAAGTGGGCCTTTTCTGAAGCCACCGCCTTGTTCCTCAGAGACCATGCGGCGGCGCAAAATACCTCAACCCCCTGGAGAAAAAGCATGACAAGGGGAAAGCCTTGACCATCCAGGACCAGCGGGGGCATTTGAACAGAAACCTACGGTTTTGAAGTTTCTGTTGGTATAGTCCCCATATGCAGCAGCCTTCCTACCCCATATCCTCAATAAAATACATGCCATGTGGGACCACATGCCGGAAGGGCAACAGCGAGATATGCGAGAGGGTTTCCTCGTCGATTGCCTCCCCCTGTGCTCGGAGATTGTCCACGATTTCCGTGATCTTGATGGTATTCCAGTACAGGATGGCATTGGACACGAGGCTCAGACAACTGGCTTTGTTCATGATCTCCTCGTAATCGCCCGTCGTAAATTCCCCCTGGTCGGCAAAGAAAATCCGGCGGGGCAACTTGTGGCGGTATTCGCCCTTATTGAGCTGGAGTTGTACTGTCCGTCGCAACTCCCGATCGATCAGATAGCGCAGAATGTATTGGGTTTTGATGATACGCCCGAGGTTGGTAAACGCCTTGGCCAGCCGGTCCGCCGGAAAGCTGTTGGTCAGACGCTGCACGATCACATGGGCTGGAGCCGTGCGTTGCTTGAGGGAGAGTGTCACGCGGAGCATTTCGTCCCACTGCTCCTCCACTAGCGTGAGGTCAGCGGTCTTGGTGAGCAAGGGCGTAAATACGCCGTAGTCGACCAAGGGGTCGAGGCGATACAACGGCTGGTCTTTGAGGTCGCGGATACGCGGCATCAAATAGAAGCCCAACAGGTGGCACAGGGCAAAGACGATCTCGGTATCGCCGTGGGTATCCGTGGTATGCTCGCGGATCTGCAAAATCGTGTTGTTTTCCAGCAGGCCATCCAGGACGTACAGCGCCTCACGTGGGCTACAGGCAATCACCTTGGGGCTGTAGACGCCATACTGGTCGGAGAGGTGGGTATAAATCCCAATGGCCTTCTCATAGTACCCGTAATAGCGCGGGTAATAGGATGCCAAGAGACTGCTGGCTCGGATGCCAAAGCGTTGCGCATCGGAGGACGAGAGGCTGCCGGTACCATGGATGGCACTCAATGGGAAGGCGTGATGCCGGTGGACAATCTCGGCACTGGCCGCGGTGAGCGTTTCCTCCCGCACGAAGTCCTGCAACACATGCCGCAGCATGTCGACCGAGAGGCCCTGGACACTGGCGCTCATCGACACTACACCGAGCTTGGTGGCCTGGGAAATCAGGGCGGCCATCAGCGTTTTATAGAAATGGGGCGGCCTCGCCTGATGGCCTTGCACCGGGATGCAGTGGCGGCTAAAGCC
>JBMDXC010000483.1:0-1542 GCA_048594805.1 Candidatus Entotheonellaceae bacterium
GATCGGGTTATTCGATGTATGTACGTTTAGTTACAGATTGATTGGTATTACCATGGGCACGTTGGGCCGTGATTTGATATCACTCCTAAAACAGGATACTTGGGGAAAAAGAAATGAAATACAAAAAATGCAAGAAGGGGAGGAAGCATCATCGATGGTGCTCATTATCGTAGGGCTATGGCTCCTCTTGGAATTCCCGTTTAGTGATTAGATAGGATCATCAGAAGAAGAACAAGAAGAAGAAGTTGTGTACTGTTAGTGTGCTGCTCACCAAACACTATGCTACAATGTAAAGCGGATCGGTGCCAGATTTGAGCAGCAGTTAAATTCTCTTTTCAATAGCTGATAGTTATAGATTGAGAGATATCTAAGTGAGGCATTGAAAAACAAGCGAGTATGGCAGTTTTGGTCTTTGGTCTATAGGGTTGTTAGAGGGAAATGGAATAATAAAAAAAGTTGGCTCATGCTAATGGTGACCGTTCTATACTCACATCGCTCTGTCTGCTCAGTTTCCTGTCAGGATCTGTCAGCCAAGAGTATAAATCTTCCAAGATGTAATTAGGAATGGGACCGACTACCTCAATCCAGCTGTCCTCTCCAATGTTGGTCAGAAGGTGCCCATGACCTGGATATACTATTATAGTGTGGTCAGGATGGTTTAGATCCAGCAATTTCTGTTCTAGCATGAACGCTTGCGCAGGCGGCTGTCCTAGATCATGTCCACCTTGAATTATCAGAATGCTAGAGGAGGAGATATTTCCAATTACGCTTAGATTGTCAAGTTCTGCTATAGATCTCATCATGGGGGGACACCCCGCACCGCCTAGATATGGGCAGGATCTGTCCTCAGTATCTACAAATATCGATTGAAATCTCTGCTCAAGGAAGCTCCTGAGTGTGGTGTCGATTTCTATAGCTTCTTCTTCTTCGCCGCCGCTGATGCTGCTGATTTCTCTTGTCTCTAATCCTCCTACAAATCGATAGTTGCCAGTGGTGTCATTTCTTACTACCAGTATCATACTTGGAAGCAGAGGCTCATAAGTCCAATAGGGTGTATTCTCAGTTGCTGCAACCTCTGATAGCGAGACAAATCCATCGTGGTTCACATCCAAAATTTCCCTTGTATATTGCAGGGTAGTGTTCACCATTTGCTTATGTATAATATCGCCTAGTTTTTCAGCTCCAGTAGATAGCAGTAAGACATTCTTTACAAATGGATTGGCAGCAGCTACCCTTGTTGCTATCCATGATCCTTGGCTCCCACCTAATACTGAAATGTTGTCTTTATCCACTTCTGGCTGGTCGACCAAAGTATGCAGAGCCTTGTTTGCATCGCTGACCAGGTCATCCATTGTCTGGTTGTACCAGAGGTCAGGATCAATTATAGTATTGTTTGCTCCAATTGCTCTTTTGTCATAACGCAAGACCACAAAGCCTCTTTCAGAGAGATATTCTGCAATTTGTTTAAAATCTCTACTATCTGGCGGAATAAACTGATCCTTGTCCAAAGGTCCTATACCATGAATCAAGAGAATAGCAGGA
>JBMDXC010000484.1:0-4218 GCA_048594805.1 Candidatus Entotheonellaceae bacterium
GTGTCCGCCATGGCGCGAGCCGTTTTTGAAGAATGGGGTCTGGCCCATGCCATGCACGAATTCAAAAGCTGGCTAGACCAGGGTGCGCCATCCGCCGACGCCGATGAGGGGAAGCGCAGCCGATCTGAGAGCCAGAGTCCAGATGATTAATACCGCCACATCGGCGGTCATTCTAAAGCAGCTTGGAGTTCCGCTCGCTGCGCGGCGGCGCGCTGCCGCTGCTCTCCCTACCTCGCATCCTATGGTTTCTTTTGTTGATGCAGCGATCTGACAGCCGCTTCGGTGTTTTTGTCGTGAACGCCGTCAAAGACGGTGATGCGTACCTTCCCGGATTGCCGCCGGAAAAGGATGTCCAGACCCCCAGACAAAGTGTTGGACATCTCGCTGCGCACCTGCGGACTGTAGAGTGGTCCCTCAGCGCTCGCCCTGCCCTGGCGGGCAGCATGCGCCGCAGCGAGTAGGCAGTGCCAGCGAGCAGCGGGGACCGGCGCATGGAGGGGTCTCTAGAGGTCTAGGAGCTGGAGTGCCGTGGTCCACGCTCTGTGCAGAAACCTGCCGACACCCAGTCAACCTTGCATTGATTGTTGGACTAGGTTTTTGTGCATGGAACGCTGGCAATAGTGGCGCACTGGCGCCGTGTCGAATTAACGGGCGATATTTTTATAGTGCTCTCTGCTGGCACCACAGGCATGCGGATGGGATCACCTCGCAGCCGCACTCTGGCTGCCTACTATTGGTTACCGAGAACATTGGTAATCTGGGGTCAACTGCGGCAAGCACCAATGAGGGGTCAGGAGAGAATCGCAGCAGAGACGGACTATGCCACTCACTCTTCGTCGAGGCTGAATTGCTGGAGTGCCTCCCGCATCGCTCGAATTTTCCTCCGTAACTGCGCTACACGCTGAGGTCCCAGGAGATCTCCGAGGGCTTGCACCTCAGGCATGGCTGTGTCGGTACCTCTGTCAGCCAAAGCATGGATTAATGTCTTTTCTTCTTCGGTCAATCGATCGGAGATGTGGGCTAGGAGCTCAGCAGGCAACTGGGGCCTGCCGTCTACGTCTTCTCTGTCGCTCCTCGTCACCCCCTTTTGCTCGGAGAATCGGTGTGCACCTACTCTTCCTTTCATGCGTGTACATGCGACGTAGGCACACATCAAGAGCCAGTCGTAAGAAGCGTACATCAGTAACCAACATTCGAGCTTGGAGAGCTGCGCAGGTTTTCTTCCCGCAGCAATGTCCATACGCAATTTCTGACATTGTCTTCCGACGAGATGCGCCACATGTGCAGCGAGGGTCGTATTGCCAAGCTCGTGCTGGCAATAGGCCACGAGACGCTTCCAGGACGTCGCATGTAGCCATTCAGCCTTCTCACTCGCAAGGCTTTCGACCTGCCTGCTTGGCGCCCAAAATGCTCTCCGTAGGCGATGGAGGTGCATATCGATATCCGCTCTCCTCCCACTCTGTCGGGACCGATTCCTCTGCTGGGCTTTGGCTTCGATAGGAGGCGTTTGTCTCTCGCCTTGGGTGTCGAGGGGATGTCTCGTGGGAATGGTCCGTATGCGTGCTCGCCTTTCTGGTGCAAGTGTCGCTTGCTCCGCCAAACCCGCCAGATACTGCCGTAATTCTTGCCGTAGTCGTTCCTCGGCCTCATGCTCACTCACGCATCAGATCCTTTTTCTAGATGTTGACGCAGCGCGATATATTTTTGTTCCGCTTGTTCTTTCCGCCGATAGGCTGTGGCGAGTGTCAGACCGAGCACCTCAGCAATTTTGGTCATCTTATCATGAAAGACATAATACATAAGGAGTATAGCGCGTTCGTGCGTGTTGAGCTGTAGCAACACCCGTTCTTGTAACCGTTGTTGCTCGTGCGCGAGGTACAGTGCCTCTGGCTCCGAGGAGGTATCTCCGCGCTGCTCACGAGGTCCCCTGGGTCGCGCGTGGCTGGTCTCACGGCTCTCCTGCACCATTTGGCGGTCACGTGTAATCGTTCGGAGATGACTGGCAATGATGCGGCGGGCAATAGCATAGACCCATGTGCGCCATGTGGACGCGAAGCGAAACGTAGGCAGTCCGCGCCAGATCTGTAAAAAAATTTCCTCGGTGCTGTCATGGGCAAGGTCCAGATGGGGATATAACCGCCGGACACAATAGGCGTCTATTTCATCGCAATACGCGAACAGGCATTCATACGCTTCTTCGAAAGCTTTTCTCGCCTCTTCTTCTGCCTGGCTCAGCAGTGCCTGCCCTCTTGTGACCGCCTCCGAGATCGTGTCTTCGTTCTCCCACACTGCCACAGCATCACCCTATTCGAAAGATAGTCGCGCTGGGCGCACAGCCTTCTCACACAAAGCTCAAAAAAATTTTCTCGTCTTCTAATGCCTTATTTTACCGGCCCTTACCAAAATGCGTTTTTCCATCCCTCGCGTGCGTGCGAATCGTACGCCTCCTCGCAGACTTACAGGATACCAGATATCGAGCACTCCCAAGCCTAGAGACAAGCCTAGCATCGGGATCGTCCACATATCCACTGATGTGTGGATGTTGGTTATGCAATCAGGATAAGGAGAAGGCTACTGGACCGCATCGTCTGGCCTGCCAGTCCTCTAGCTTGGAATGGCAATGTACAGCACACTGCCTCCGCAGCGTGCCACACCCAGTTGGAGACATTCTTCAGAGGAGGAGTATGTGATGAAGCAGCAACTTCGTGCGCTTGCAGCGGCCGCCCTGCTCGCGGTAATGCTGGGTAATCCCAACGCGTTCGCCGATGATGGGAAGTCCTACGCGGGGGCGAGCTGTCAGCCCGTGTCACGGGCCGATGTCGACAGCATCGCCTACTACAGTGGCATCGCGTGGAACACGAGTACGACGCACAACCTTGTACTCCACTGTCCCATCATTCGGGATACACCGGACGGCATTGCCGGTGGAGGCGTTGCAGTCTGGAACAGGAACATCGACGGCATTGTGGATTGCACGATGAGAAGCTTCAATGATAGAGGGGGAATAGTTGCCGAGTCGTGGGATACAGCAGGGTGGGATCCCAGCGTGCAGCACCTCGCATTCTCTGCGGTGGGAGCACCTGGACGTTTCGGCTACTACACGCTGGAGTGCGTAGTGCCGCCTGCTGTAACGGCTACACCAGCGGGAGCGGGTTGGTCGGGTATCGTCTTGTACTGGGTAGAAGAGCGATAGCGCTAAGCGAACACCACACCTCGTTCGGCCATCCCGGAGTATACGGTTTTGACACCGCGCTGGGGCACGGCGTCAGCTGAAAGGGTGGTGTCGTCCGAAGCCACGCCAGCAGGCTCGCGAGGGCCAGGAGTTCCATCCCCGGAATTGGATGGTGACCCCACCCTCGTATGCGCTGCGGCGCCAACTGGCCAGCAAAAACCTGCTTCGAGAGGTCCATGCAACTTCCTATAGCCCCTGCCACCTGCACCCTACAGCCGCTCGCTGGTGTCATCCAGTTTTCTGAGTCCAACCGTCCGTCGCCGACACTCGAGGCGATGTGTCGGCATATTAATACGTTGTGATGAGTACAGAGCATCCAGCTTCTGATAACGGGTATTATGTCAACTTTACGGTGGCCACAACCTATTGACTTTGCAGCCGATCGCATCGGCTGCAGCTGCCGCTCGACGCGAGGATGTGAAAAAGACACCTGGCGCGCATCTGTTCGGGTTTTGTTACACGGTTTTGGCATTAAAACCGCTGTTTACAGGTCTGGTGTATAGGGCTAAAAATTCGGTATGCGCCAGCATGTGAATCCAGACCTGAACGGCATTAGGACGCCGAGTATCATGCCCGGCTTGAACGCATGGCTAGGATGATTGAAACCTCGCTGTGGCACGAACAGCCAGAGCCACCGCCAGTGAAGAAGTATAGCGTCGAGCCATACAAGGGCTTCTACGCAGTCATGCGGGAAGTAGCTGGCAAAAAAGCGCTTGTCGTGGTGGCGGTGTATAAGAATGGCGCCGAGGTGCGTATTCCACGGATTTCTGCCACCCAGTCCACGGGAATGTTGCCACGCAATCCATGGGAATGTTGCCATCTAGTCCACGGCATGACTGCCACCGTCGGAGCGTAGCGACGCTGGATCGTATGATTCGCCTGGGTTCACTCCTCTTGTCAATGGTGGTCGCACTTGCTGTACGCTTTTTCGCGGGGTTGCCACCTGAGCAGCAGCAGCGCTCCCAACCGATGAGACGGGCTCCAAG
>JBMDXC010000485.1:0-4249 GCA_048594805.1 Candidatus Entotheonellaceae bacterium
GGGTACCCACTTAAGGCGGGACACTGTTATACTACAATGGTTTCAGGCCTCTAAAGCCGCGGCCGCCAGTGACGGGCATGCCGTGCATTGTTGAGTAACGGCAGTCATATGTCAACTGTCCCGCCTTAAGCGCATACCCCCTCAGGATACAGATCGGGATGGGATAGGGCATAGCACGCCAGCGCACGCAACGTCCCACTGATCGACCTGCCCCATTCCTCCGCCAGCGACACGACGGCCTGCGCGCAGTCGGCATCAAGACGCACATGCAGAACGCGGCTGGACATATCTCCTCCTCTATAGGCAAAAAAAATCTATGTCTACGCGAGTAAAAACCCGTGACTGTGTGCACGGCGGGCGCCACGCTCGCGAGGCGACGCCGTCTCAAATTGGGACCACCCCCTAGCCCCAGGCACCCGCCCTTATGGTACAGGAAGGCCCGGAGCAGGCACTTCTCTTCTGCGAGATGGTGCGCAGGTGGCCCAATATTAGGTACAGAGCGGGCCATACACTGCTGTTGTACATATGGGCAGATCGCCCCAGAAATTCCCCCGATTTCACCATCGTCACACCGGGCGTCTCGCTGGCGAGATGGCACGAGATGGCACGTGAGCGCAGGCCGGACTCAACACCTAGGTCGCCTCCGAAGTCTTCATCTCGTGGCTATCTCGCGATCTCGGGGTTGCGCTGATCTTGCAACGTTTCCAAGTCCCTGTGCCGTCGTTACTGGTCCTACGTAGGGCTCATAACTCAGGGGAGGCCTGCGCATGGCACAGTGCATCTTGAGCAGTTCGCTCGTCCCCTGCCTCTAGGTGGGAGCGATCACTATGCGTGTAAAATTCCAGATAGCCGTTACGGACATGCCGAAACGCGTCAAGCGATATCACTTGCTGCTCGTGGATTTTTGCAGCGGTTTTGGCACAGTTTCTCAAGACATTTGTAGGATTGTAACCCGCTTACTTGCGACAAACGCAATGCGCATGTGGGTTTTCTGGCGATGGCGACTCGCACGACTCGCCCACGCGTGATCGCCAGCCTCAGGGAGTTCCAGCCACCAGTCATCTTGGGTAGGGGTCCAGTTCGTAATATCACGGGCCTCATAGAGGATGTCGACGGCGTCAGCCTTTTCCCCACGTCCACGATAATTCGTCCCGGATTTGACGGTATTATCGAGAGCCACAATCGCCAGCCCGCGTTGGGCAAGGTCTTTCAGCGTAGCCAGAAAGTGCTGGGTTTCGCGTCCTTCCTTCTCGGCTACGCCCTCGGTTGCAGCGCCGATACTATCGATAATCACAACGTCATAGTCCTGGTATGGAAGGGCCAACCAGGCCTGTTTGTCTGTCAGTGGAGGGGCATCTAGACGTGTGATGAGCCGCAAATTCGCCGCGCCTTGTACTCCAATACGCCGGAGTCGGTCACGGATGAGGCGTGGCGGGTTATCGCGGTCAACATAGAGCACTCTAACGGGCCGCAGCCGCTCCCCACGAAAGATCCTTCCGGTGACTTCGGCAACCGCAAGAATCAGCGCCACAATAGTTTTTCCAGACCCCCGTGGCGCCGCCATGATAGTAATCGCCCCAGGATAGACGAGATCGCTCGTCAGGCTCTTATGCTCGTCCTCGTCTTGCGCCACGAAGTCCACCGCGCTAATAGCCCGCTGCCAGGCAATGCCTGGGGCTTGCGCGCCCTGCGCTCCAGGACTTGTGGTCCGTGCCCCAGGGGCATTCTGGTGCTGGTCGCTCTGGCTACCAGCGTGGGGTGCGCCGGCAGCATCACATGCTTGCCAGCCAGGCTCATATAGCGCTCGCAAGACGTGCCAGTCATATCCGCTACAGCCGTTGTGGTGGCAACCTGCAGCGATCGCGCCCTTGGGCAATCGTACGATAAATGCGGAGCCGTTGGTGTGATCGCCGTTCCAGGGGCAGGGGTTAAGGACCTAGCGCGAGCCACCAGTGCCTCATGGGCTACGAGAGGCCACCGGGAGCCCGTGATCTACAATCCACTGTTCCAGGTCAAATGTGGCACGGCCTTGATGCCCTGCGCGAGGAAGAGGCTGTGGAGAATCAGGGACTAGCGCTGCCAATGCCTCTAACTGTTCTCTAGTGACTACCTCCAAAGGCGTAGGGACTCTTAGTAAGCGCGCCAGGCGGTGAGGTCGATCGGGAAGATTATCGCCCTTGCACGCGAGCGTGCCATAAACCTTCCAAATCCTGGCCGCATTGAAGACAGCGAGATCGAGTACCACGACGTCGTCGCTGAAGTGCAAAGCCAGCGCTTCAAGGCACCGCTGGAGGAGTATTTTGTTGTGATCATCATTGGCGAGCTTAATCCGGTAGAGTACATGTGCACCATTCCCGCTATCGGCCACTACCGGAACCGGCTAGCCTCGGCCCCGAAGCCAGCCAGCGCAGGCCTCGGCGCGTTGGAGCGCTAGAGTATGCTCCTCGTCAGTCGATGAAATGCCGGCTGGACGCACGGAATCAAAGTCCAGAGGAAACCAACAACGCTGGGCAATGTCGCCGTCACTCGTCGTTGTTTTGGCGTGGAGTTGAAGTCGATTGCGAGCCCGGGCGAGTAGGGCCGGGTTGCAGGGATTCAGCGTGGCATAGACTGCCGGGGCCTTCCCACTCCACTGCTGAGCTGCCTGTACGAATGCCTGCGCATCATTAAAGTAACCTGACGCCGTCCCATTGCGTGGCGTATTCAGGATGCGCAGTTCCGTGACCATGCTAGGCCTGAGCAAGATCTGGGCTGCCTGCTGGATCATGGCCGTGTCGACGGTCATGCGTGCCCCCCTTGCGGTTTCGGCAGCCGGCGCAAAAAGCGTCCGCTGGGGCAGGAATGGGGCTTGTTATGGGCGAGAGGGTGAGATATCATCAAGCAGATTCTCCTCAAAAGTGCCGCTGACACGGCGCGGATTCTCGGTGCCGCCCTTGGGCCGGCTAGGCCGGGGGCGGCATGATTCGCTCGGGAAGGCCATTCCCCTGCCACCTTCCTCCTCCGTTGCTCTACACAGGACTAGCATAAGAGCTTGGAACATCTGGCTTTCGTCGGGCTCGTACCTAGCGATTATCGTTATGGCTCCAGGCGCGCTCATCCCTCGGCCTGGTCGCTGGCCTTAGTGGCGAGCTGTTTCTCAACGAATGCGTGAACTTCAGTTAGTGGAATTCGCACTAGCCTGCCGAGTTTGAACCACGGAATTTCTCCCTTCCTTAACATGGCATTCACCTTGCTACGACCTAAGCTAAACATCTGGCCAAACTCTTTGGGGCTTATTGCCACCTTGTCTTGACTCATTAGCCGCCTCCTCATTTGTGGTTATGATCGCGAATGCACGCAAAAGGGTACCAAGAACCGCTGGCGCTCGACAAGATTTTGCCCTATGATTAGTCTTGTAATATCTAACATGGCTATAACTGAGAGAAAAATATTACAGAGAGGGTATGTACATGGAGAATCTGACTAGCAACATTCAGCGTCTAAAATTCGCCATCCGGTTTGCTGCCATGGACTTGGCCGCCTTGCGACCTGGGGACTGGCTCAATTTGCAGGATGATCTCGCCTCATTTCTGGGCTGTAAACGAGGCCAAGGGGAGTTGGTCTCTGCTAAGGGCGCGATTCGCATGACGCCTTTAGCACACCCACTCCCTTATGAGTACACAGAGAGCGACTTCCGCACCTTGCAGCGTGAGACAAACACCCTGCTCCAAAGCCTGGCATATGAAGACATGCTCAGCGCGGAGATGTTAGACATCCACGCACACGTGGGCATCGTTAGTCTTCCACCAACTGGATGGACTATAAGCGTGGCGCAGGGTGGCACGCGGGACATGTTCCTCTTGTACCTGTGGCTGCTTATCCGTGAGGAAGGGATAGGACACATAAAGCGCTGCCCAGAACCAAAATGTGGCGCCATCTTTTACCGTATCAAAAAGCAGAAGTATTGCTCGCGCACGTGTACGAACCGCGCCACCGTACGCGCTTGGCGCCAGCATGAGGAGGTGAAGAAAAATGAGCGGGAGAAGGCGCACCAATACTATAAAGATGGACGGCCGAAGAACACCCAAAAGCAAGTGAGACGAAGGCCACGGGGAGAGAGGAGCGCCTGATCGATCATAAGGTGGTATTATATGCGAGTAGGCATAAGCAACAATGGGAGAGGGAGTGTTGTATTAGCAGAGCCCTCGAAGTTTGAGGCGGAATAGCCACCAAGGGTGACCGCTATGCAGCCATTGCTGTGGTGCGAAGC
>JBMDXC010000486.1:0-23576 GCA_048594805.1 Candidatus Entotheonellaceae bacterium
AGAGTTCCACTAGCAGGTCTGTGGCACCATTGATCACACGTGGCTGGTCGCTAAAGCCTGGCGCTGAGTTGACGAAGCCTATGAGCTGGACAACGTGCTCGACGCGATCGAGATCTCCCAGGGCATACTTGACGGCTGCCAGGCTGTGCAGCACTGCGTAGCGCGCCGCTTCATAGCCTTGTTCAAGTGTTAAGTCCTGACCCACCACACCGGTGAGATACGGCTGACCGTCCTTCACCGGTGTGGTGCCGGAGAGATAGAGCAGATTCTGTACCGCAAAGTGCGAGAGAAAGCGCGCCCCGGAACGATTCGTGCGATAGATCTCATCCAGGTCTGGCAACACGAGTCCGAGGCTTTGCACTTTTGCTTCGACGATCATGTGTTCCTCCCGCACTGCTATGCGACCTTGGCGACAATCTCTTCGGCAATCATCTGCATGTAGTCGATGCGTGCCTGCATGTCTGTAGGCAGGCTATAGATAGTGAAGCCAACGTACTCCACACCCACCTCGTGCTGTGCCCAGAGCAGCTTTTCCACGCAGTCCTGCGGTGAGCCGTGGATCGTCCAATCGTCCAGAGGGATATCAAAATCGAGTTGCAGAGGCACCATGGCGCGTTCCTGCATGCGCCAGCGCGTGTAATTGGCGAAGGTCTTGGCGAGATAGTCGCGGGCGCGCGTCGCGGCATCGGCCTTATCGCTGCCGACAATCAGACTCCGCGAAGCGCCCAGCATCCCCACTGTAGGGTAGCCGGCTTCCTGGCGCGTCTCCTTGTAGAGGGCCACGAGATTGCGCACGTCGCGCCAGGCGACCTGTGGACCTAAAAAAATCCCATCAGCCAGGCGTGCCGCCCGCTGCACTGCGCCACGGCTTTGCGCCCCAAATTCGATGGGGGGATGCGGTTGCTGCGCTGGCCCAAACCCCAGGCGCACCCTGTCCAGGGTGATATATTGCCCGGTAAACGTCACTTCTTCCCCGGCCCAGAGGCGTTTCATCACCTGCAGGGCTTCTTCGAATTTCGGCACCCGATCCTGACGCCGCAGCCCTACGGCCTGGAGTTCCTCCGCACGGTATCCAAGTGCCACACCGAGATCCAGACGCCCGTGCGTGATGTGGTCGAGCGTCGCAATGTTTTCCGCCACTTCGACTGGATTGAGCAGCGGCAGGAGTAACACGGACGTCTTGAGGCGCATAGTGCCAGATTCTGGGGCGAGGCGCGCCAGGAGCGGATACGGTTGTGGCCAGGCAGTAGGATGCGCCAGCCAGTGGTGTGGTGCGGAGACCCAGGCATAGCCCATGCCAGAGGCGGCACGCACCACCCGGACCACTTCATCAATAATCTGAGTTGGGGAACGTTCTGCAGGACTGAAGAACGGCGTCAGGTGGAAGCCAATGTGCATGACACGCTCCTCCAGGAGACTTTGGGGACCCTCACCCTCTCCGAGAGGGAGAGGGAACAGGCATTGCTCCATGGGCTTAAGACTGCTGCTGTGCCTTGAGCTGTTGTTGCAAGCGGGCGACCGTCTCTTCCAGCTCGCGCAGACGCGCCGCATCTGCGGCGGCACTCGCCTGCAGACGGGCTTTTTCGATGGCCTGTTGAATGGCTTTGCCGAGCAGACTGGAGTTCACCTGATCCTTGCGGAAGTAATCGAGCGCTCCCGCTTGCAGCGCGGCGACTGGCAAACGCTCCTGCCCAAAGGCAGTGAGCATGATGACTGGCGCGGTCAGGCCACGCTTTTGTTTCTCTTCCAAAAACGCCAGGCCATCCATATCCGGGAGATAGTAATCCAGGAGCACCAGGTCATAGGGCTGTGTGGCGAGTTCCTCCAGGCCAGCCTTGGCCGATTCCATGTGGGTCACGGTAAAAGTCGCATCACTGGCCTGTTGCAGGATACGTTCCAGCAGCAGTGTATCCCGCTTTGAGTCATCAACGACTAAGAGTCGGTAAGATGGCACTGCCATCGTCAAAGTCCTCCTGTAACGGCCGGCTGTTGGCTACCCTTCTGGGGGTAATTCCACAGTTTCCAGCCAGAATTTTCCAAGTTGTCCGATCACCTCCGTGAAGCGGCTGAACTCCACTGGCTTCAGCAAATAGGCGTTAGCGCCGGCATCATAGGCCAGACGCACGTCATCGGGACGCTCAGACGTGGTCAGGACAATAATGGGAACTTGTCTGAAGCGATGATCTTGCTTCACCTCCCGGAGTAACTCATGCCCCCCCATGCGGGGGAGATTGAGATCGAGCAAGATAACATCCGGGCGGGGGGCGGTCTCAGCTTCTTTGTAGGCGCCTTCACGATGCAGATACGCCAGGGCTTCGTCCCCATCACGCACAACGCGCAGGTCGTGGGGCAAACCCGCCTGTTTGAAGGCGCGCTGCGTCAGGCGCACATCCCGGGGATTATCTTCAACCAGCAATACGGTTAGCTGGCGCATGACGGTGCCTCCGTCTTCGGGATGGTAAACCAGAAGGTCGAACCTTCACCGGGTACGGACTCTACGCCAATCTGGCCGCCGTGGGACTCCACAATCTTTTTGACGATGGTCAGTCCGGCGCCTGTACCTGGATACTCCTCTCGTGTGTGTAAGCGTTTAAAAATTTCGAAAATCCGCCCGAAATGCTCTGGGGCAATGCCAATACCGTTATCGGATACGGTAAAGCGATAGTAGCGCTCTTGCTCTGTATAGCCAAGGGTAATCTCCGGCTTCCTATAGGGGGCTATGAATTTGAGGGCATTACTCAGGAGATTACTAAAGATCTGCGTCAAGCGCACTTCTGGATAGAGCACCGTCGGCAAGGACGCCGGCACATGAATGACAGCCCCCGTATCGGCGATTTCGAGCTGCAAGTCATGCAAGACTCGCTCCAGGACCTGGCGGACATCCACCGCTACTGCCTGGGTGTGCAAGCGCCCGATGCGAGAATACTCCAGCAGGCCATCGAGGAGTTTTTTCATGTGCAGGGCGTCGTCAATGATCTCTTCGCATAGTTGGCGGCCAGTGCTGTCGAGAACGTTACCGTAGTCCTCCAGGAGCCAGCGCGCGTAGCCTTCAAATGTCCGCAGGGGGGCTTGCAGGTCGTGGCTGGCAGAGTAGGCAAAGTCTTGCATCTCCTGTTGCAGGCGGGCACGCTCGGTGACGTCACGGAAGACCGATAGCAAGCAGGGCTGACCTTCATAATCGATCAAACGACTTGAGGAGACGACGACGATCGTTTTGCCCCGCCGCGTGCGAAATTCCGCCCGCCATCCTTCCAGCCGTGAGAACTGTGAGATGTGCGCCAACAGCACAGCGCGTTCTTCCGGATGCACGTACAGCTCGATAACGTTCCTGCCAATCAACTCTTGTGGGCTGTCAAATTCTAAAATCTCCACCGCACGCGGGTTTGCCTGCACAATAATGCCTTTGATATCAACAACGATGACTCCATCTGGGGACAAGTCGAACAGGGTGTGGTAGAACGCCTCTGAACGTGCCAGATCAGCGGGAATTGCCAGTGGCTGAGGCATTTCAGAGGATGGCGGTGTGGCGTGCTGCATATCATGGAGCGCTGCCTGGGCCTGCGTCGTGGCCGCCCGCTGTTCCTGCAGACGACGGTAGAGAAGCAAGGCCTGCTGTCCCATACTCTGCAACAGCGGCAGGGCGGCTTCCTGAGGCTGGGCTGGCGTGGCCAGTCGCTCTACTTCCTCAGGAGCGTCGGGACGGCTCAAGGCCGGCTCGAAGGACAGCCGGAGCTGCTCTGTGGCCGCACGCAGCCGTTGGGCGAACAACGCTCCCCCAATCTCCTGCGTCAGCGTCTGCACATGTTGCAATAGTTGCTCACAGCCAGCCTCAACATGGGCACGCTCCTCCGTGGCAATCGCCTGGGTCAGGCTGGCGGAGTCTAAGCCTGCTGTAGACCAGTGCAGCCGTGCGAGAAAGGGATACGCTTCGTGTAACGCCTGGCTACTGAGTGAGAGGAGTTCGTATGTCGTGGAAGCACCAAGAAGCGGTTCGAGGTTCTGCCATACACACGCGTAGAGCTGCCCATAAAACTGCGCTGTCGTTGCCTGCCAGGTTTGGTCATCACGGACCATGGCTGCTTTCCTAGCGGTGCCCGCCTCGAGGAACCCTTGCACACCCTCGAGACATTCTTTCTCTTTCGACCCTGTATCGTGGTACTATGACGTACCATCATAGACCACCCACATGGAGAAGACAAGAGAGCGCGAAGCACGCCTCAGCTCGCACGGAGGAGCAGCATGGATCATGTACCCTATGTCATCATTGGTGGCGGCCTGGCCGGTGTAGCGGCGGCTGATGCCATTCGTCGACGCGATAAAACCGGTCAGCTCATGCTCATTTGTGCCGAGCCGCATCCGCCCTATGATCGCGTCCCGCTGTCAAAAGGCTATCTGCTCGGGGAAATCGAGCGCGACCAGGTGTTTCTCCGCCCGTCTCGTTTCTACGAGCGGAACAAAGTTGAACTTGTCCTGGGCCAGGCGGCCACGGCCCTGGACCTCAACACTCGCCAAGTCACCCTGGCCGATGGGCGCCAGATAGGCTTCGAGAAGCTGTTACTGGCCACCGGGGGACGACCGCGCCGGTTGCCCATCCCAGGGGCTGATCTTGCAGGCATTTACTACCTGCGCAATCTTGAGGACTCAGATGCCATCCGCGGTGCTCTGCAAGGCGCACGCCGCGCCGTGGTGATTGGTGGCGGATTCATTGGCTGTGAAGTGGCTACCGGGCTGGCCCAACTGGGCCTGGCTACTACTGTGGTAGAGCTGACTCCGGGCGTGCTCAGCCTGGTACTGGACGCTGAGACCAGCGGCTTCATCGAGTCGTTCTTGCGCCAGCAGGACGTCACAGTCCTCACCAACACTGCGGCGGCGCGTTTCGTGGGGGAACAGGGCCGCGTGCGAGCCGTAGTGACGAGCACTGGCGATGAACTTGAAGCCGATCTCGTCGCGGTGGGTGTCGGCATCGCTCCGAACACTGAACTCGCCGCTGCCGCCGGGCTCACCGTCGATAATGGCGTGGTGGTGAACGAATACCTGGAAGCCGCCCCGGGTGTGTACGCTGCCGGCGATATCGCCCGCTACTACAGCCCTCCCCTTGGACATCACCTGCGCGTCGAACACTACGATGTGGCCTTGCAGCACGGACGCGTTGCTGCAGCCAATATGACTGGCGAGCAGCGCGCCTATACCGAGCTGCCGTACTTTTTTTCCCATATGGGCGCCCTGCATATCGACGTTGTGGGCGACATGAGCCGTCGCCAGCACAGCGTGCGGCGCGGGGCCCTGGGCCTGGAGCCCGGTTTTGCGCAGTTCTACTTTGCCGATGCCTTGCTGCAGGCAGTCCTCTGCATCAACGGCGATCCTGCCCTGCTCCAGGCGGCGCGGGAGCGTATTGCAGAGCGGCGTCCGGTGGCCCACCCAGAGGCCTGCGCTGACGAGGGGTGCGATCTGGCCTCGCTCTAGGCACGTGAGCAGCAGGTACGTGGTGCCACTGTTCCGCGATGCAACGCCAGTAGTGGGCACAGGCCAGCAAGGCAGGACTGTGTCTGAGTAACGGGTCGTGCAACTCCATAAGGTATGGTGGGGACGCCGCGGCAGTGCCGTCGCATCGAGCAGATGCGCCGCACTGCGGCGCACCGTCTATAGCCAGATATATTGCGGAGCTATTGGATCGGATTAAAACCGATCAGAGGTTAATACGCTTTCAGGAACGGGCAAAAGTCTGTGATACGTGCTTAAAGTGAGAGCTGTCAAGCGGGTGGTATTGCAGCTCTGGACTTGAGCATATATACGCCTGGGATTTACAGCAACTTGCAGCTACTCACATGCATATCTGGAACACTACCTAACCTGGATAGTGCGGAACGCGCGCCGCCGGGCCAGAGCTGTTCCAACGGATTATCAACAGCAAATGGCGGAAAAGTTACAGGTAGAACTCTTGAGACGTGGACCTGGCTCGGCATAGGACACTGCATAACCCAAGTGCAACGAGACTCTCCAGACCCACAAGAAGGAGGGTCAAACAGTTACGACGTGCCATGTGTGCAGAAACATGCGGTGTAGTAGGTCAAGGGGATATAGTTTGATGGACAGAGTTTTTGTGCATATGGGCGGGTTTATGACGGGCGCATGGAGTGTGTCGAGATAACGGGCGTTATTCAGAATAAAGGTCATCTGGGTACAGTGAGAGGAGGGATGCTATGCAACGGAGAGTATGTGCACGGCAATACCTCGCGTTGAGAGACGAGATGTTTACCCGCTTTTAGCACCAGGGGGTCAGGACAATACGCGCGACAGCACGACCGTCGCCCGGTGCTACGGAGTCTCGCCCGCTCCTGCCACGGGCAGCGTGAGCGTAAAGGTGGTGCCCGCACCGACCGTACTCTGCACGGCGACCTGCCCGCCATGCGCGGCCATCACCTCCTGCACGATATAGAGGCCCAGCCCGGTGCCGCCCGGTTTCGTCGTCTGTAGCGGCTCAAAAATCTGGCGCTGGCGCTCCGGGGGAATGCCAATGCCCGTATCCGCCACATCGAGGTGTACGGTCGCGCTCTGCCGGCGTCCACGCAGCGTCACGGTCCCCCCCTGGGGCATCGCGTCCCGTGCGTTGTCCACCAAATTGACCAGCACCCGGCGGAAGGTATTGGCATGCAGGGTCACGAGGCCGAGCTGGTCCACGGCGTCGAGGTGGAGCGTAATCCCGTGCGCCGCGAGGACCGGGGTCATCTCCTGGGCCCACTGGGTCACCAGCAGGCCGAGATCGGCGGGGGCCAACTGGGCCACGCCCACGCGGACGAGCGAGAGATAATCCTGGACGAGATCGTCCAGGCGGGCGAGGTTGGTGCGGATCTCGGTTAACGCCGTGGGGATCTCGGCGGCACTCGCGGGCACGGGGTCGCGCAGCTCCTCTTCCAACACGTCGACATGCAGAAAGATAGCGCCCAGTGGATTGCGGATTTCATGCGAGACCCCCGCGGCGAGGCGGCCCAGGAGGGCCAAATGCTGGACTCGCTGCGCCTCGCGTTCCAGGCGCTGGCGCTCGGCCATTTCGTGCCGGAGGGCGGCGGTCCGGGCCGTCACCTGCTGCTCCAGCGTGGCGTTCAGGTCGCGGAGTGCCTGGTCATGCGCGCGCAGCTGGGCTAGGAGCGCGGCTTGCGCGGCGTGCAACTGCCGGAGTTCGTACTGGCGGCGGCGGGACTGCAGGGCCACCTGGATGGTGCTGAGCAACGTGACCGGGGTGAGCGGGCGCTCCAGCACCGTGATGTTCCCCACGGCGCCCAGGTCCTGCACGCGCTGCCACAGGGCCTCCGTGGCCGTGGCGCTGCTGGTCAGGAGCAGTAAGGGAAAATCGGACCAGACCGGTTGCCGTTCCAGGGCCGGGCGCAGCACGTCGAGGGCCAGCGCCGGCAACGCTTCGTCGGCGAGCAGGCCCGCCGCGGCCGTGTCCATCGCCGCGCAAAATGCCGCTACGTCGTGGCAGCGGTGCGTGCGGATCCCCGCGGCGTGCAAACACGCCTCCACGACTGCCACGTCCCGCCCCGTCGGGGTGAGCAGCAGCACCGGCTCCCCCAGCCCTGGGTCCTGCGGCGGAGCGCCGCCCGCCTCACGGCGGTCCATCGGGGCGGTCTCCTTCATACGTGGGGAGGCCCGTGAGCACCCCCCGAAACTGGGTGAGCGGCTCGCCCACGCCAATGCCGTGCGGTCCCAGGGTCATCTCCCGGATCGTGTGCTCATGCGGGCCGCTCCGGCGCTTGACCACGGACACCGCGCGGCGAATGGTCCCGCGGTCTTCAAAATAGCGAAAGAGCAGGACCGTGTCGGCCAGATAGCTCAGGTCCAGCGGCGTGAGCATGGGACCTTCAAGCAGCCCATGCTGATCGAGCACCAGCAGCGTGATCACGCCGTGTTGCCCAAGCCAGGTCAACAATTCATGCATGTGCAACGTCAAAAAGCGGGCATCGGGCCTGGCATGGACGTAGCCGGTCAGGCTATCAATGATGACCAGGTGCACGGCCCGCTGGGTGACGGCGTGTTGGACCGCATGGGCGAACTGGCCCGGACTCAGCTCGGCGGGATCAATCTGCTCCACGAGCAGGGTGCCCTGCGTGGCCGCCTGGCGCAGCGGGAACCCCAGCTGGTCGGCCCGGGCGAACCACGTGGGCGGCCGCTCGTCAAAGAGATAGACCGCGACGGCGTGCCCTCGCGCCAGGGCCGCGGCCGCGCATTGCATCGTGACCGAGGACTTGCCGGTGCCGGCCGCGCCCACCAGGAGCGTCGCGGTGCCGCGATCCAGGCCGCCGCCGAGCAGGGTGTCCAGACGCGCGACGCCGGTCGAGGCCACCGCACTTGGCGCATCCAGATCATTCATCGCCGGCCCGAGCCGCGGAAATACCTGGAGCCCGCCGGTCGCAATGATCATATCATGCCGGCCACCGTGAAAGGCCATGCCCCGCATCTTCACGATCTCTACCTGCCGCTGCTCATTGCCGAACGTCGTCACGTCCCGCAGCAGGCGCACCACGCCATGGGCCAGCGTGCGCACATGCAGGTCCGGCTCCGCCGCCATCTCGTCGGTGACCAGCGCCGTGCAGCCGCCGGCGTGCAGCGCCTGCTTCAGGGTCAACATCTGCCGGCGGTAGGCCAAGGGGTCATCCGCCAGATCGCGCAGGATGGACAAGGAATCGAGCACCACGCGCGCCGGCTGGACCCGCTCCAGACCCGTCAGGATCTCCTGCATCGTTTCGTCGAGTTCCACGTGGGCAGGCCGAAAGAGCGTCTGCCGCTGCTCGGGGCGCGTCAGACGTTCCAGCATCGGTAAGGCGAGCACCTCCATCCCCTCCAACGACCAGCCGTGCGCGTGCGCGGCGGCCCGCAGTTCGTCGGGCGTTTCGGCGGTCGTGATCCACAGGCAGCGTTCGTGGTGGTCCCGGCCCGCCAGGAGGAAGTGCAGCGCGCAGGTCGTTTTCCCCGTGCCGGCTGCCCCTTCAATGACATACATGTGGCGGCGCAGCACCCCGCCGCCGAGGACCACGTCGAGGCCGGCAATCCCCGTCGCTGCACGGGTGGACTCGGCCGCAGGATCGTGGGCGTGTGTCTCCGCATGGCGAGGCGCATCAGCAGCCACGTCATCTCCTCTCCTGTGTGGGGTTCACGCCGATATGCTCACGAACATCAGGGCGTTATGGTACCACAGAAGACAGCACGTGCATACGTATGGAGGGTATTTGTTAGGGTTGGAACAGATCAACGCAATTCTGTTGCAAACATTTTGCATATCGCGCCAGCGCAGAAACCACCCTAGGCGTACTCTCGCGCTCCCTTCCGCCGTTGCATCTTGATGATCAGCCGTCGTGTACAGCACCGCTCAATCCATTGCTCTCCTTGTGCTTAGAGGCTTCTCCAGTGCCTCGCTCGCCCCCACACGGGCGGGTGAAAGGAGGGCAGAGCGCTACCAACGCCGTCCTGTGCGTCGTGTAAGCGACCTGCTAGGGCGTCGGCACCATTTGCTTATAGCGTGCCAGCTCGTCCGCAATTTGCTTCAGGGCATAGCCTGCCACGAGCACATCATCCAGCATGCCCAAAAACGGGATGGCATCCGGAATGAGGTCAATTGGGGAGATAATGTAGAGGAGCGCAATGATCATGGTGATCTTTTTGCCGCGCTCGATCTGAAAGTTGGGATCGCGGAGCATTTTGTAGGCCAGCTGTAAATCTGCCAGATACGTTTTCAGCGCCTGGCCCTTGGTTGAGAGGGTCTCATCCCATTTGTGCCCAATCTGTTCGAGCGCCCCCGGCTGTTCCGCTTGCGCTTGCCACTGGCTATTCGTGCACACCTCGTCCACGTTGGGAGAAGGTGTCTGTGGTGCTGCCATCACTCTGCTCCTTTCCTTCCATAGAGCCTCATGCCCCTGCACGTGTGGCCCGCGGCCCCACCGGCACGCACCGTTTCGTCTGCGCCTGCAGTCGGTCGCCGCCGCCCACACACCCCGCCTCTGTCCTCCGGAGGCGCGATTACACGCGGGCCTCGGCGGTGTCGGCAATGTCCTCGGCCCCTTCCTGCTCGAAGATCTGCCGGGCGCGTGCCCGTTCGGTGCTCTCCTCGGTGTGGACGGAAATCAACAGATTCCCTTCCTTAACCTTCCCTTCATACCGTTTCGCCTCGTATTCCGGAATCCCCAAGCCGATCAACGCGCCGGTGAGGCCCCCGAGTGCGGCCCCAGCCGCCGCCCCGCTGAGCGCAGCCATAATCGGGCCGGCCGCAATGAAGGGGCCGAGCCCAGGAATCGCGAGTGCGCCAATCCCCACCAGCCAGCCGAGGGTGCCGCCCAGCACGCCCCCCGTCCCGGCTCCGGTCGCGGCCCCTTCAGGCGCTTTGGTGTGCTGTTCGTGCGCAAAATCCCGCGTCCCCGCTGTATCTGGAAACAGGACCGAGATATCATGGTGGGAAAACCCCGCAGCCTTCAGCTGATCCACAATCCGGATCGCCTGCGCTTCGGTGCGGACAAGACAAAACACCGCCTGTGCCATATGGTCCTCCTGTCGGGTACACGCTACCGCCTACTGATCTCGAGTTGATTGTCGACCTTGTCGGCCCCCGCGATCTGCTGGGCAGTGGCCTCGATAGTACGTTTCTCTTCCATCGTCTTGACGGGCCCCCGCAGGGTGACCACGCCATGCACGGTAATAATCTTGACGTTCTTTGCCGTCGTGGACAGGGCATCGTCGGCGACCACCGCCTGCCGGATCCGTTGGGTCAGGGTCCGGTCCGCTTCCGTTTCCGACTGGTCACCGGGGGTGAGAGTTGTCCCACCGCGGTCCCGGACGTTGCGGCCGGTATTATCCGGCGCAGTCTGGGCGGGTGGTGCTTGCGCCTGCGCAGCGCGCTGCACGGGTCCCGCCAGCCCCCCAAGGACGAAGACGATCAGAGCGAACAACACAGTCATCGTGGACATAGTTTCCTCCTTGTCCCTGGTAAGACGACTGCAATACGACATATGAGGAGCGTAAAGCAATCATCGTGCCAGCGCTGCCTCCTCCTGATGTCGCCATGGCGCTTCCTGACGGAAAGGGCACTCTAGCATGTCGAGAGAAGGTGGACGCAGAGGGAGGGCAGACCAAAGATGCCTCTAAGGCAGACATAGGGATGTCATTATGAGAGGGAAAGGTCATGCCATATCATATTGAGAGATGGGAACCCCACCTGTGGAAACGGAGAGAGTCAGCACCTTGATTTACAGAGCACGAATCTTCAGGGCACCAACCTGGGGGGCGCCAAGCCCCAGTACACTAAGATCCATGAAGGCCAGCTCCAAGGCGCTAACCTAACAGCGATAGAAAATCTCACTCAAGACCAGATTAATAAGGCTTGTATGGACGAAAACACGAAACTCCCAGCAGGCCTGACAAGGCCTGCTCCGTGTCACACACATCCCCAAGGAAGCGGAACCCTCCTGGATTGCCTGACTCTATGTCCGAGTGAGTGTAGTCAACAGACCCGTTGACGACATACCACTCATACCGGGCTCAGCTTCGTATAACGGCCACTATGGAGCGCATGGCCTGGCTCTCCTCAATGAAATCCGAACGTGGTGTGTTGTGAGAAAAGGGCGCTGTCGCAAAAAACAGTGGTTTTTTAAGACAGGTTACGGACTGTTTGCCATCCTCCATACTCGGCTGAAGGCCTGCACTCCCAGAAATGAGGGTCCAAACGTTTTTGCATCGCATTCTATGGCAAAACGTCCGATGCGAGAAATTTGTGCATTCGTTAAACCAGCCAAAGAAAAAAGATGAGTGAATACGGATGTCAGCAGGTAGCAGCAGATCTAGCGTCATCAATTAAGAATTTTGACGCAGATTTTTGAGCCTAGAAAAATAATAGGTTGCAAGCGTCTTAAATCAGGGTCGAAATAGGGAGCTATGGTGCCGTACCAGGCATGGGAAGCGGCGTACATCCTTGTTGATGTGCTGAATGTTCCAGTACCTCAGATAGCCTTGACTCAACCGCGTGTCTGCCCCTTGATCTGCAAGAGCGAAGCCGCACGTATGGCGCAGCATGTGTGGGTGCACTTCGACAGATAACCCCGCAGCCCTGCCATAGTCGCGGATCATCAACCACGCGGTGTTACGGCTCAGCGGCATCCATGAGCTTCTCGACCTCGGCAAAAACGAGGTGTTTGCGGTCGCGCATCATTTTGTCCAATGTTGAAGGTATCAAAAACCGCGCAACCCTAAGAACAGTGCGGGGTCAGTTTTCCAACATTCAACAAAAGGAGGCCTAGTGTCTAGCCGCTGGCCGCTGGCCATGATGCCAAGCAGAATCGAGCGCAGGTGGGTAGAGGGCGCTTTACAGAAATTCGACGTGGTCCGTCATCTCGTCGGGTTCCATGACACTCCAGATGAGAAGCAGCGCTTGCTGATATATCCGATAGGGTGGGTGTCAGGGGGACAACATGCAATGCCAGCAGGGGTATTCCCTGGCTGTGCAGCGCAAGAAAATCATCGTCATGGGTCACCATCACCCGTCTATTGTCCCGCGCACAGACTCATTGCACGTCATCCCCAGCGCGCAGCAAACCGACGTCGGACGTGGCGGTGACATCCACACCAGACCGCCGCAAACCGTCGGCAATGGCATAGTCAATATTCTCAGCCAGGCGGAAGCGTATTGATCCCGGCATCGCACGGGCTGAGCTTCAGTGAGCTTACGCCCGAGCGAACTACGACCAAAAGTCTAGTTGAAACCTACGAGTAAGCTCACAGCTGTAGATCGTCTATCACGGTGCTGCGCGCAACGCGCTTGACACTGATTTTCTTCTGCCGCGCTTGGGCGAGATCATAGGCCATTTGCAGGCGCAACCATACTTCCGGGCTGGCTCCGAACGCCTTGGACAAACGTATGGCCATTTCCGGAGAAATGCCCGCCCTGCCGTTCACCAAATTGTTGAGCGCTTGGCGCGTCACTCCTAGTACCTTCGCGCCTTCGGTGACTGTTAACCCTAACGGCTCAAGACAGTCATGCCGCACGGTCAAGCCAGGGTGCGGCGGGTTGTGCATCGGCATGGTCACATCTCCATCAGTGATAATCGACATAATCAACGTCGGTCGCGTCACCATGGTCATCAAAGCGGAAAATAATCCGCCAATTGGCGCGAACGGTGACGCTCCAAAACCTGGCCAGGTTGCCCGTCAACGGGTGCAGATGGAAGCCGGGTAAATCCATATCGCTGGCATCGGTCGCTACGTCCAACTGCGCCAGCACACGGGCAATTTTCGGCACATGCTCCGCCAGTAACCTCCTGCGGTCACCGCGCTCGTAAAATCGCTTTAATCCCGCGTGGCGGAAGCTCCTTATCATATTTACTATGTAGAGTGACAATCGCCACTTGTCAAGAGCTTTCTTGCAGCCTATCTGCGCCAAGTCGAAAAATAGTCGAACCACCTCCATAGCCGTATATTGTCCCGCGCGAAGGCTCATTGCACGTCATCACCAGCGTGCAGCAAACCGACTTCGGACGTGACGGTGACATCCACGCCATCCCGCCACAAACTGTCGGCAATGGCAGGGTCGATATGCTCATCCAGGGGGAAGCGTCACACAGCTTCAACCACATACCACAGGACTGCGGGAAGATCGGTATACATTTCTCTTGACGCAAGTGAGAGGGCTGCGGTATGGAAAGGCCACTATACCATGGCCTGCGTGACGCGTAGGCTTGTGAGGATACACGTGCCACATACACCGCGAGGAGGCTCTCTAATGAGCACACATGGGAGACAGCGCGACCCCTGCTGTGTTTTCCCGGCTGACGGCAAGACCGTCACCACAGATCTCTTTGAACTCAAGCTGGTGGCGGACGGCGTGTATGCTGCTGTTGCGGCACCCCAGTACAAAGTGAATTCGAATGCCGCAGTGATTCTGACCAATGATGGAGTGGTCGTCGTTGATTCGCACTCCAAACCTTCCGCGGCTCGGGCCCTCTACCAGGAGATTCAGGGATTGACCAAGAACCCGGTCCACAAGCTCATCAATACCCACTTTCATTGGGATCATTGGCAGGGCAATGAGGTTTATGCTGAGGCGTCTCCCAATCTGGAAATTATTGTCTCTGAGCGCACTCGGCAGAACTTGACTGACGCGGAAGCCGGTGTCGGCGGTATCCCGCATATCGCAAGGCAGCTCGCGGCCCTGCCTCAGGAGATCGAGCAGCTCAAAGACCAGATCATGCGGGCTACCAATCCCGAGCAGAAGGTCAATCTCGAGACCAACCTGCAGCAAACGGAGGCTTTTTTCGAGGAACTCAAATCTCTCAAGCCGACGCTTCCCACCCGCGCGGTGTCCGGCCGGCGCACGACCCTCAATGAGCATGGGCGGGAAATCCAACTGCTCCTCTTAGGCCGTGCCCATACGGATGGGGATGTGTTCATCTATCTTCCCAAGGAAAAAGTCATCGCGACGGGGGATGCCGTAGTTGACTGGATGCCGTTTTTGGGTGATGGCTATCCTGAGGACTGGATTCACACGTTACATGCCCTCGAACAGGTCGACTTTACGTACATCATTCCTGGGCATGGGGACGTTGTGACCAAAGAGCGGATCTCGTTCTTGCGCAGCTATTTAACGGATCTTATTACGGCGGTGCAACAGGCAGACGCAGCCGGGGCCAGCCTGCAAGAGATCACACCAGCCGTGGCCGACCAGTTGGCGCCCAAGTACGAGCATGGCATGTCCAAATACCCGCTGGGGCAGTATCGGGATCGTATTGGGACGAATATCGAAGCTGTCTATCACAAGGTGGTCCACAGGCCGAGCGCGCCGCGCTGAGATTTTTATTTGGCATCCGACCTCAGATACGGTACACCTTAGCGTAGGATGAGTCTGGCCAGACAGGTGCGTACGCACCGTAGAGGAGACGAGCGAGTGAGATACCGCGTATCTATCGAACATCAGGAGACGTATATTATCGATGCCAGTTGTGCTGCCGAAGCCCAATTCGTCGCGGCGGATTTTGCGACCAATCGCAATAATAGCGAGTATGCTGACCAAGTCCTCGAACATATGGATGAGGCGCTGCAGTATGTGTGCACGCAACTCGAGGCCTGCCAGCATACTCCGAGCCTGGCGGCAGACCAGCTTGATGCCTGATTCCCGACGATAGGTGCGCCCGTGATATCCAGGGAGGGCAGCGTAGAGAAAACAGTGCTTGTTGGGCCTTGAGGGGAACATGACAATAGTGCAGATGTACACTGAGGCCCACAGTCCTCACCCCCCTACCCTGCTCCCAGAGGGAGAGGGAGCGCAAAGCCGAGAGGAATGACCACGATGAGCATACCACTACGCCAGGCACTAGTGGTTGGGGCCTATGTCCTGAAGCAGCGCCTGCAAGGACGTAAACGGTTTCCATTGGTGTTGATGCTGGAGCCGCTGTTTCGTTGTAATCTCGCCTGTGCCGGGTGTGGAAAAATTCAACATCCGACCCCTATCTTACGCCAAAACCTGTCGCCAGAGGCCTGCTTTCAGGCGGTGGAGGAATGCGGTGCGCCGGTGGTCTCTATTGCCGGAGGGGAACCGTTGCTGCATCCGCAGATCGACGAGATTGCCGCCGGGCTGGTGGCACGCAAGAAATTTGTCTACCTCTGTACGAATGCGCTGCTCCTCGAAAAACATTTAGGCAAGTTTACACCGTCGCCCTACTTCACTTTCAGTGTCCACCTCGATGGTCTCAAGGAGCGCCATGATGAGCTGGTATGCCGAGAGGGCACCTTTGACACCGCCATACAGGCTATTAAGAGTGCCAAAAGGGCAGGGTTCCGCGTCACCACCAACACGACGGTCTTCGAGGGTGAAAATGCCGAGGCACTGCGGGCATTTTTTGATTATGCGTCGGCACTTGGTATCGATGGCATGATGGTGTCGCCAGGATACAGCTACGAAAAGGCCCCTGATCAGGAGCACTTTCTCAAGCGGGAGCGCACCAAAGAGCTGTTTCGCAAGGTGTTTGCTGGCAAGAAATGGGACTTCAATCACTCCCCCTTCTTTCTGGATTTCCTGCAGGGCAAGCGTGAATACCAATGCACCCCCTGGGGCAATCCCAACTACAGTGTGCTGGGCTGGCAGAAACCCTGCTATCTCATGGCCGATGGCTATGCGACGACCTACAAGGAGTTGATGGCAGAGACGGCATGGGACCAGTACGGCACGGGCCACGATCCGCGCTGCGCCGATTGTATGGTGCACTGTGGCTATGAGGCCACCGCGGTGACAGACGCCATGAGTAGCCCCGCCAAGATTGCGAGGTCGGTCTGGGCTACGTTTGTGGCCTGAGACAGGCTAACGGCGAGTGGGGGAAATCCTGGCAGTGCTTCTCCAGGTCAACCCAGGTGGCCCTATTGGAAGCCCGGACCACCTGGGTACAGGCCAACACACTGACGGGAATGAGCAGAAACAGATCAACGCAGCCCAGTAAGTGCTCACCAATCGCAAACGTCATGTAAACATTGAAACCATAGGTGCCGAGGTAGAGGAGAGGGCCGAACAACCCTCTATACGGCACCCAGCGTACACCCCAGTCTACTTGCCGTTGCGGACCATCCTGGAAGACGCCATCCAACAGGCGATGGAGCGTGATCAGTACGGCGCCAACGATGGCCCAGCCGGCAAAATTCGCCAGCGGCACACCGAAATAAATGCCCTCCTCGTAATAGCCATAAATCTGCCCCAAAAACCAGCGTGAGCCGCGTAACGCCACCGGATCAATGACGACATCAATCAGGACAAAAAACATCACTGCGAGCACCAGCACTGCCGGGGAACGGCGCAGGGCTTTAGTATCGACGATCTGCAGATCACGGCGGGAACGCCACAGGGGGGCACACAGGAGCAGGGCGGTCATGTAGCTGGCGTAGGCAAGAAAGATAAACGAGAGCGAATCCATGAAGGGCACATTACTGATCCAGAGTTCCTGGTGGCGGGTCGTATCAATGTAATAATACCATCCGAAGGGAAAGCCAGTATGGGTGGAACTGTATTCGGCCAGAAACACCAGCCAGTAGCCGATCACCATAAAGCTGACGGTGCGCTTCAGACCAAATTGCAGTGTACTGGCAATCAGGTAAGCCGCCAGGAAGATGAAGACATACGGTCGGAGCAGCACAGTACCGAGGAGGAGGGACAGGAGATTGGGTTCCATGGTGGCCCGTCTACGAGGCGTACCCGTGGGTACGAAACCAGTGCACCGCCTCGCGCATGGCTTCTTCGAGAGGCGATTGTGGCAGGCCAAGCTCACGCACCGCTTTCCGTGCTGTAAAGTACATGGGGCGTCGCGCCATGCGTACACCAGCCAGCGGCACGCGGGGTGGCTTCCTGGTGACATGCGCCAGTCCTTCACAGACGTACCCCAGGATCATGGCCAGACCGTAGGGCACGCGCCAACGCGGTGCGGTGAGGCCGCTGACTTCAGCGGCTAACAACAAAATCTCACGCAGCGTCATGTTCCTACAACCCAAAATATAGCGCTCGCCAATTTTACCGTGCTGCGCGGCGAGGAGATGACCGCTGGCGACATCACGGACATCCACGAGATTGAGACCGGTGTCCACATAGGCCGGCATTTTGCGCTGCAAGAAATCGACAATGATTTTTCCTGTTGGTGTGGGTTTGATATCCCATGGGCCAATGGGGGTGGCAGGATTGACAATGACGACCGGCAAGCCTTGCTGACAGAACCTGAGAACAGCTTGCTCCGCCAAGATTTTGCTGCGCTTGTAGTGGCCAATGGCGTTCTCCGGGGCAAGCTGCATGGTCTCATCCCCAGGCGAGCTGTCGTCTGGGATAGCAATCGTGGCCACGCTGCTCGTATAGATAACTTTTTGTATCCCCAGGTCAAGTGCGACCTGTAATAGATTGACCGTACCCTGTACATTGGTGGCATACATGGCGTCCGGATGAGGGGTCCAAAGGCTATAGTGGGCGGCTACATGGTAGAGGGTGTCACACCCCTGCAATGCCGGCCGCAGCGAGGCGATGTCCCGCACATCGCCATAGACCATTTCGACAGGTAAACCCGTGAGATTGCGTGTGTCACTCTCAGGCCGCGTCAGCACACGCACCGAAGCGCCGGCGTCGAGCAACGCTCGTACGACATTAGCCCCAATAAAACCTGTTGCACCAGTCACCAGAGTGATCATGCCAGCGACCTCCACTGCACGTATGTTTTTCTCTCCTGCAGAGGGAGCACATGTCAGCGTATCATGCGCCCTGGCTCAGGAGGAGAAAAAAATGCTGGAGCCAGCGCTGCAAATGGCGTCCTGCCACCTGAGATGCCCACCACCAGCGCGGGAGTTGCGGCCATAGCCATGGGCGGCAGGCGAGACAGCCGACCAGACGAAATGGTCGCAAAGAGCCATGAGCAGTTGTACAGGCTGCCACAGGCAGGGACATATTCTCCTGAGAAGCGTCAAAAATCGTCCGCAAGACGGCAAAGGGGATGTGCCTCTGGGCTGCCATCTGGCCAATGCTATACGACTCCATATCGACCGCCAGCGCTCCTGAGCGCTGCCCAAGCGCTTGCTTGGCCGCCGCCTGCGCTATTACAGCCGTGGTACTGAGCAGCGTGCCCGTGTGACTCACAACGGCGGCTTGTGCCACGGCCATTGCCGCAATGTGTGCCAGTCTGGCGTCTGGTCGGATGCCACCGCCGGTGGTGTGGCTCGCAGCGCGAGCCACACTATCCTGTGGGAGTATCTGCGTGACCAGGAGAGCCTCACCGGGGCGCAGTTCGGCCTGCAGTCCACCGGCGAAACCAACACTGAGCACCCCGGCAAGCTGATAATGTTGCCCCAACCAGAGGACGGCCTGGGTGGCACGCTCTGGCCCCATGCCGCACTGCAGCAATACCACCTCCTGATGCTGCATGACCCCCTGCCACAGTAGACCGGCAACGCCTGTGGCCTGCTGTTGGACACGCAACCGACGTCGTACCAGAATCGCTTCGTGGGCACATGCCGTGATAATTGCTATGTGCCCGGCCATACCCGGTCTCCAGCAGGGGCGACGCTACAGATCCAGCAGGCTCTGGCGATAGCGTGCCAGGGCCATGAGAGGAAAGTAGTGCTGATACATGTGGTATTTGATAAAGAAATATTTGGGGAATCCTGTGCCGGTAAACTCGGGCTCATACCACGAGCCCTCAGCGGTCTGCGTGCGGAGCAAATACTCAATGCCACGTTCCACGGCCTTCGTACGGGTTTCTCCAGCGGCGAGCAGCCCCATGAGTGCCCACGCCGTCTGTGAGGCCGTACTGACTCCGCTACCGCGCAGGGAGGGGTTGGCGTAGGAGTGGCACGTCTCCCCCCAGCCCCCATCAGGGTTTTGGCGGGAGATGAGCCAACGCACGGCACGCCGGATATAGGGCTGGTGCATCGGCTCATTCACCGAGCGCAAGCCACACAAAACGTGGCAGGTGCCGTAGATATAATTGACCCCCCAGCGCCCATACCACGCGCCATCCGGCTCCTGATTGTTCTGCACAAAACGCAACGCCCGCTGGACAATGCGGTGCGTACGCGGGAAGCCGATGAGCCCGAGGAGTTCGAGCGCCCGACCGGTCACATCGCACGTACTGGGGTCGAGCATGGATTCATGATCAGCAAAGGGGATCTTGTTCAGAATGACCTTGTTATTATTCACGTCAAAGGCCCCCCAGCCGCCATCGTCGCACTGCATGCTGAGGAGCCATTGCAGACCACGCTGCAAGACTTCGCCCTTTTCCTCGTCGGGGAGCCCGGCCTTGTGCAGCGCAATCAGCACTGCCACGGTGTCGTCGTTATCTGGATAAAAATTGTTGTTAAACTCAAAGGCCCATCCCCCAGGCTGTCCACGCCGGTTCTTGACCTTCCAATCTCCTTCGTGCAGCACTTGCTTGCCCACCACCCACTGGACCGCCCGGCGCACATCTGGATGCGTGCGCGGCAAGCCAGAGTCAGCCAGGGCGATAATGGAGAGTACCGTATCCCACACCGGCGAGACACAGGCCTGCAGGCGGAAGGTATTGGCGGTCTCAATACCAAAGCGCTCGATGGCTTGCAGTCCTTTCGCCACTGGCAGCGAGCCCAGGCTATACCCCAGACTCACCAGGGCCAGGACAGAGTTCATCATGGCTGGCATGATCCCCCCCCAGTCCCCAGTATGGTCCTGGTGCTCCAGCGTCCACTGCTCAGCCCGCCGCATCGCGGCTTCGCGTAAGGTTTGGGGAGCATATCTCTCCGAGATTTTTAACAGCCTATCGAGCAGGACGAAAAAGGTGTTCCAGTTGAACCTGCGCTCACCGATTGGGATAGCGTAACGCCCTGGACCGGGTGGCTCCACGAACAGTTCTGTGACATGCAGCTCTGCCCGAAGACGGCGCAGGGGTTTTTGGGCAAAGACAATGCTGAGCGGCACAATGACACTGCGCGACCAGCTTGAAAACTCATAGACGTTGATGTAAAACGAGCGAGGAAGAAAGATGATTTCGGGCGGAATGACTGGAATACCACGCCAATCGTATTGCCCAAACAAGGCTAAAAAGATCTTGGTAAACACCCGGGCTTTCGTCAACCCACCATGTGCCAGAATAAACCGACGGGCACGTTGCATAGGCGGTACATGTGGCGCGACCCTGGCCACACGCATGGCGAAATACGCCTCGATGGTCGTACTGAGATCACTCGGCCCACCGTAGTAAAGGGTCCACCCCCCATCAGGTTGCTGCTGTGAGAGGAGATAGCGCACACATTTTTGCTCTCGCTCCGTATCGACATGCCCGATGAGATGACGAAACAAGATGTATTCTGAGGTTAGGGTCGTGTTCGCTTCGAGTTCTCCGACCCAAAATCCTTCTGCAAGTTGCTGCGACAAGATATAGTCTTGCGAACGCCTGATGGCTTGTGACAGCCGCTCAAGCTTGACAACATGCATGCTCCCTACCCTCCTCTACCCTCCCAGCGTTGCTAGCCGCCCTCCCTGCCGGAAAGCAGCGCAGGACCAATAACGCGACAAGCCTTAAATTATAGCGTGCGTGCCATCAAGAGCAATAGGAATTCCGCACCACCGCAGAGAGTGTCACCTATTGTGTCCACCTTGGAGTGGGCAGCAAGGCGGTCGCATGGGTATGCTTTAAGTAGAGAAATGGAGTCATCCGCGTCCATCTACACACATCAGCAGCCACTACACTCGCAGACAAATGGGACCATATATGCCCCTCTTGGCAATGGTCAAGGCCAAATGGATACTGTTTGGCCTCGAGGCCCCGCAATTTATCTGGATCGCCGCCGCTCTGCTCCTGCTAGGCACGCTGGCCCAGAGCATCCGGCTGTGGTGGCTTACCACCCGTGAAAAGGTCCTGCATCGGCGTGTCATAGCGCAGCTTGAGGCAATCCAGGTCGAGTATCACACCCCTGGCCAGACGGGGCTAACAGAGGCCGCGTATGAGGCAGTCGTGCGGGTCTTTCGCGCGCATCCGCCATTGCTCCCGGCCTGGTACAACTTCGAGGCGCAGATACTCAGGCAGGCTGACGCGGCCGGCCAGCTCCGCTGGTGGGCGACAGCGAGCGCCACCAGTGCCTTCAATGCCACCGCAGTGATCGAGCCACGGGTGAATCAGAGCTTTTTTGCGGCGCTCCCAGGCATGGTCACAGGCATGGGCCTGCTCTGTACGTTCATCGCGATCCTGGTGGCCTTACTCGATGTGCGACTTGTTGATGGGCAATTTCAGGGGCTTAACAATTTGATCAGCGGGCTCTCGGGCAAGTTTCTGTCGTCCATTGCGGCCCTCTTCGCGGCCACGGGTTTTCTCGCCATCGAGCGCTCGCTCGTGCACGGCCTGAGTACCAGCCTGCACGCTCTGGTCACGGCGCTCGATGGTCTCGTACCCCGGCTATCACCGGGCAGTATTCTGGTAGCGATGCAGCAGGATGTGGCGAAGCAGGGGGCAGTGCTCCAACGCTTTACGAGCCATGTTACCACTGGGCTCCAGCAGGGGATGAGTGACAGTATAGGACCCATGTTGGAGCGTATGATTACGGGGCTCGCACACCAGCAGGAGACGCTCACGAGGGCCTGCACCGGCCTCATACAACACCTTGAACAGTCGCTTGACACCGGGCTGGACCGGATGGGTGCCAGGTTTACAGAGTCTTTGCAGACCACGACCGAACAGATGGCGCTTGGCAAGACGCAGATGGAGCATTTCACCACAGGACTGCAAGGCTTTATAGACCAGATGCACGAGGCGACAGGGCTCTCCGTGCACCAGATGGCCGCGGCCTTGACGACCGTGGTCCACGACCTCTCAACCAAAGTGGCTGAGCTCAGCCAACAGATGACTCAGACAGTAGTTGACAGCGCCGGACAGGCGGCTGGGGCAGCCCAGGCAGTGATTGACAAAGCGGATGGGTGGTCCGCTCAGAGTGCAGCCCAGCTCACGCAACTGCTCGAGAGGCACCAGAGGCAGCTGGACCGGAGCCGGGAGATGCAGACGGCCTTTGACACCAGCTTGGGACAGTTCAAGGAGGCGCTCGGGCAGTACCACACGGTGACAGGGCATGTACGCCAGATCGCTGCTGCCGCGGCGAGCATCAGCAAAGCCATCAATGAGACCGGTGTAACCGCCCAACGCACAGCCACCATGGCTGCTGTGCAGGCTGAACGCTTTGCGGAGACGGTCCGACGTCAGGAGGACATGCAGCAGCAGGTGGCGCAGAGCATGCGGCAGTATCAACAGGTCTTTAGTCAGGCGACGCAGGCGACGCATGACCTCCTCACGCGTATGGAACAGCACATGCATCACTACACGACCCTGAGCACCGAGAGATGTGACAGTATAGTCCAGACAGCTGAAGCCCACCTGGCCCAGGCTACCAGGCGTTTAGGGGATACGGTGCACAATCTTGACGCCCAGTTGCGTGGGGTCACGGAGAGCCTGGAGCGGCTCCAGCAGCATGGGGAAATGCATGACAGTCCACGGGGATAGTGCGGGTCTGGCCAGTTCGTTCACCGATTTGATGACCTCATTGGCAGTGATTTTTATTTTGCTCCTGGTGGCGTCGCACAACAACGAGCAACAGAAGCTCGACACAGCCAGAACGCAAGTCGCAGATACACAGCAACGGCTCGCCGCTGCGGAGCACAAAACGGCCACGACTCGTAACGCCATGCTGGTGACTCTGAAACAGGCGCTGGAGCTGTTCGCGGCCCAAGGAGTCAGGGCCGAGGCAGACCCCGCGGACCCACTTGGGTTACTGGTGCTCGTGCCTGAGGGACTCCTCGCCTTTGCGGTCGGTGATACGAAAATTCCACCCGCCGGAGTCGATTTCTTGCGGGCCTTTACGCCCCGGCTGGCAGCCATAGCGTGTTCGGATACTTTTAAGGGCGAACTGAGCTCTATTGTCGTGGAAGGGCACTCCGATTCTTCAGGGAAGGATGAGACCAATTTGCCCCTCAGCCAGGCACGTGCCATGGCTGTAGTACAGGAGAGCCTACGGGTCTTGAGCGGCCTTGGCGAGCCGGCGACCTCGTCTCCGAGCCTGCGCACCTGCTTTCT
>JBMDXC010000487.1:0-2713 GCA_048594805.1 Candidatus Entotheonellaceae bacterium
CTCCAGACCGACTGGGCATGACGCGGGAGCATCGCCCGCACCGCGTCGGTGTCCTGGTGTGTCAGGGCCTGCAGAGCCCGCTGCAGGACCGCACGTTCCTCAAAGGGAAAGGTGTCACGCCGGCCAAGGTCTGGGACATGGCTGCAGAGGTTTGAGAGGTCCAGCTCGCGTTCAATCGCCGCCGCACGGTCGAGATAGGTCGGCTGCGTGCGGCGATCACTGCGGAGTCGCTCGCAGAGGTCTTCGATCAGCGGGCGCGCGGCCTCCGGGGCTCGGGGGACGTTGGCGAGCGCCTCGGGCAAGGGCCCCGGGAGGTCAAAGGCAAACTCACTGAACAACAGGAAGCGCCAGACCTCCTCAGCCAGGGCAGACCACACTCTGGCGCGGGTCTTGAGGGTGAGTCCCAGGGTGGTGGTATAGAGTTCCCGCGCTTCGACGCTCCAGCTCTCCTGCCTCTTCAGGGCCTGTGACTGTGCATCACTCGGCACGAGTAAGGCAAAAAGAATATCCCGAGCCGACTCTACCCCGAGCAGCGCCCGGAGGTTCGGCCATCCCAGGCCACCGCCCACCGCATCGATGACGGCAAAGCTGGGATCGGGATCCTGCTCAAAGATCTGACGAATTGCCATGGCATGGTCTGGCTGGGCCTTGAGGCAGAGGCTCTGGTATTCATCCCCATCGCCTTCGGGAAACAGGCTGCCGCACACGGCATAGAGGGCAAAGGGCTCCTGCTGCTTCGCTTCATCGGTGAGTGGCACCTGGGTCGGCACGTATACCAGGAGCCCTGTAAGCGGTGTATTGGGGCGCCCCAGCTCGTGTAAGGCCTGCATGGCGCTCTCACGGCTCTCGATGCTGCTCTCCGTCGCGTCCACCACCCGCAGCGTCTCGCTCGCCAGCTCCAGGCACAGGTTGCGGTAGCGCTGCGCCGGGTCGTAGATCACCAGGACACCGTTCCGCCTGAGGCGTGGCAGCAGAATCTCGGCTCGAATGAATGTCTGTATGGCCATGCGTGTCCTGCCTCCTTGCCGTTTTAAGGCGATGGGTGTGCTTCAGATCTTTCACCAGTCGCCTCTATTGCCTCACAACGGTACAATTCTCACGCCTCCCGCAGTGTGGGCTCTCAGAAGAAGAGCATGCTGGCGGTTTACCGATCCCGCCAGTAGCCCGGTCGTTTCCTATGATGTGCCACCGCGACGATTTCGACCTCCTCGTCACGGACACGATAGACAAGACTGCAAGGAAAGTGGGGAAAGAGATACCGACGTGTTCCGTGCACATATCGGGGCCAACGCTCAGGGGCTTCTCCTACCCGTTCCACACAGGCATTGACTTCCGCTGCAAAGGCCCGGGCAGCAACCGGACTGCGCTCCGCGTACCACTGCACAGCCGCCTCAACCTCAGCAACCGCAGCAGGATGAAAGTTAATCCGGACGTTTGGCACCAGTACGCCTCATGAGTTCCGCCTTCACTTCGTCCCACGGCACACACTGCACGCTGTGTGTATCGAGTTCGGCCATCCGCCGTTCAATCTCCTCCTTCCAGGCGCCCTCGACATCCTCGTCGACCTCGTACTCGAGACTTTCTAACAGGAGACCGGCAAGGGTAGCTCGGTCGTGCTCATCGAGTTCCGAGGCTTGTTGAAACAAATCGCGCACAGAGGTTGACATGTCTCTTGCTCCTTTGTCTTCACGAGAATGCAGCAATGCTCTCTACTGCAGTAATCTCCAATTATGGATACAATCGAACATTATGCTCATTTTATCTATGGGAAGTGAGAACACCCGATCTCTGCTGCCGTGACCACGTCGTGCTCTAAAGCGCGGAGAAAACGTGCTGTGAGGGCATAGACGTCCTGATCAAGTAAGAACCTCACGCTTGCACCACGATATAAATCTCTTCAGCAGCTATAACCTCCATAGCATATCGTACACATGCGCGGATATCCTCAGCCTGGAGTTCAGGGTAGTAATCGTGCACAATGGTTTCGAAAGAGAAACCTTCGCCAACCAGTTCCAGGACACTCAGCACCGGTACACGCGTCCCAGCAACACAGGGTGTGCCGAAATGCACATGGGGATTGACCGCAATTCTTTCTTTCATGACCTGCCTCCGTGTGCAACTTCCGTATGGTTGGGCAGCCGCAAGCACAGCCTGTTGACGAAACCAACCCCGAGCATGATCAAACTTATCGTCCACAGAGGGTCTTCCCCTCTCGTAAGGCCGTGGTGATAAAGGCATGCGGCACCTCTGACCATACCTCGACTTCCTCTGGGGTCCACACCACCACATCTTTGGCTGGAAAGAGGCCAACGAGCGCCCGTAAATAGCGTGACGAACGTTTGTACCTGGGAAGGTCTGACGCCTCGATAATCAAGAGATCGAGATCGCTATCCACTCTGGTATCCCCCCTGGCACGTGAGCCAAACAAGACGATTTTGTCCGGGGCACCAACGGCTAGTATACGACGCACCGCTTCTTGCAGGAGATCCTCTGTCACCTGTGGATAATCCAACGCACGACTCACGCTGTGCCCTTCCTCTCCACCGCTCCCAGGCAATACACTGCGGTCTCCACCAGAACTGTATCCGTGACCCCGTGACCGAGGTCGGCGAACAAGGAATTCATCGGCATTGCCGCCTCTCCAGCCTCCGGTAATCAGCCGATGTTTTTTCTACTCATCCATCCGTTTTTCCTCTATGCTCCGTGCATCCAG
>JBMDXC010000488.1:0-8888 GCA_048594805.1 Candidatus Entotheonellaceae bacterium
CGGTCAATCCCAACATACATTTCGGAAAGCCCTGTGTTGCTGGGACACGAGTGCCGGTGTTGAGTGTCCTGGAACTGGTTGGCGAAGGCCTCTCCTTTGAAACCATTGTGCGAGATTACTACCCTGAACTCCAGGTTGAGGATGTCCGCGCATGTGTACGATATGCTATGGAGGTTATAGCTGCTGAAGAGATTCATATCGCGGTGCAAACGTGAGGTTCTTACTTGATCAGGACGTCTATGCCCTCACAGCACGTTTTCTCCGTACTTTAGAGCACGACGTGGTCACTGCAGCAGAGATCGGGTGTGCCCGGGCAACAGATGTGGCGCTCTTGCGTATAGCGCAAGACCAAGAACGACTCTTTGTCACGCGAGATAGAGATTTTGGTGCACTCGTCTTTGTTGAAGACGCCGGGAAGGGTGTCATTTATCTGCGTATTTTGCCCGCAACCGTGCATGCATGCCATAGCGAGCTTGAGGAAGTGTTGCGCTCTTATTCCGAAGAAGAACTCAGAAATGCTTTTGTCGTTGTCGAACCGAGCCGGCACAGGTTAAGACGACTGACATAGCAAAACGTAAGCCCGCTGGCAGGTCATGGCCCCCACTGGGTATCTCAAGGGAAGACCTGGCTTATATGATTGAGCCATAGCAACGAGCAACTGCCTCTTAAGGTATAGATTATATGGAGGCAAGGCCCTCATGGCCATACAGACCTTTATCCAAGACGAGATTCTGCTGCCACGCCTCAGGCGGAACGGTGTCCTGGTGATCTACGACCCGGCGCAGCGCTACCGCAACCTGTGCCTGGAGCTGGCGAGCGAGACCCTGCGGGTGGTGGACGCGACGGAGAGTAGCATTGAGAGCCGTGAGAGCGCCATCAGGCCTTACACGAGCTGGGGCGCCCCAAGACACCGCTCACAGGACTCCTGGTGTACGTGCCGGCCCAGGTGCCACTCACCGATGAAGCGAAGCAGCAGGACCCCTTTGCCCTCTATACCGTGTGCGGCAGCATGTTTCCCGAAGGCGACGGGGATGAATACCAGAACCTCTGCCTCAAGGCCCAGCCGGACCATGCCATGGCAATTCGCCAGATCTTTGCGCAGGACTCCAACCCCAACTTTGCCGTCATCGATGCGGTTGGCGGTGGCCTGGGATGGCCGAACCTCCGGGCGCTGCTGGGGGTAGAGTCGGCTCGGGATATTCTTTTTGCCTTACTCGTGCCGAGCGACGCGCAGTCACAGGCCCTGAAAGGGCAGGAGAGCTGGAGCGTCGAAGCGCGGGAGCTGTACCGCACCACGCTGGGACTCACTCTCAAGACCCGTGCCAGAGCGTGGTCTGCCCTTGCGGAGGAGGTCTGGCGCTTCCTGTTATTCAGCGAATTTGCCTTTGATCTCCCCGGGCCTCTGCCCGAGGCGCTCGCCAACGTCCCCCGGGCTCCGGAGGCCGCGCGTCCGCTGATCGAAGACCTCTGCGAGCGGCTCCGCAGTGATCGCCGTACGCAGCCGACGTATCTCGACCGTGCAGCGGCTATTGAGCGCGAGCTGGACCTTCCGAACCTCTGCAGCCATCTCCCAGACCTGGGCCAGCGTGACACCTTTCCCTTTGAGGAACACGCGGTCCTGCGGCGGGCTCTGCAGGCCCTGGCGCACCAGGAGAACGACGCGGTGCGGGCGATGCTCCCGCGTCATGCTCAGTCGGTGTGGAGCAGCACCGGGGAGAGCCAGGCACAATGGGGCTTGCTCCAGGCCGCCTTACAGCTCATGGACGCCTGTGATGACTACGATCGCCAGCTCAGCGACCATGCCCGCGATCAGGAGACCCTGATTGATTTTTACCTGGCAAGCCTGCGCGAGGCCGATCGCTTACAGCGGGAATTCGAGCAGGCCGTAGGCGATGCCGTCGAGGCGCACGAGGGTATGGCCGGGGTGATTGAGCAGGCGCGTACGCGCTACGGCCATTTGGCGACCACGGTGCAGGTACTCTTTACCAAACATCTGGAAATGAGCGGCTGGCCGCCCAGTGGACGGCTGGCCAACGCGGATGTGTTTGACTGTCTGGTGGCGCCGAAATTGTAGGAAAGTGGTCGCCGTGTCGCCTACATCTTGATCGATGCCCTGCGCTATGAACTCGGTGTCGCCCTGGCTCAGCAGCTCGCTGACGCTGGGCACCTCCAGCTGCACACGGCATGTGCCCAACTGCCCAGTATCACGTCAGTGGGAATGGCGAGCCTCTTGCCGGGGGCCGGCCAGCACCTGGCGCTCCGCAGGCACGACACGAACCTGGTGCCGATGCTGGGGGAGGTCCCCGTGACCAATGTCGCCCAGCGCATGGACGTGTTGCGCAAGCGCTATGGCCAGCGGTTTGCTGACATGGTGTTGCGCGATTTCCTGCGTCGTAAACACGCCGTACCGGACACTGTGGAACTCCTGGTGCTGCGCAGTACGGAGATTGATAGCCAGTTGGAAAACAACCCGGAAACGACCCTGGGCACCATTCACAGCACGCTCAAGCAGATCGCCTTTGCCATCCACAAGCTCAAACAGCACGGCTTCCATGACGTAGTCATTGCCACGGATCATGGCTTCTTTCTCAACGCGCACGCGGAAGCCGGGGATGTGTGCGTGAAACCGCAGGGCCACTGGCTCAATATGCACGATCGCAGCCTCTTAGGCGATGGCGTGGCGGATAGCCACAGTGTCGTGATACCGGCTGAGCGCGCCGGGATTCGCGGTGAGTTTGCCCAGTTCGCCGCGCCACGCACCATGGCGCCGTACCGTGCGGGCGTGCTGTACTTTCATGGCGGCGCGTCGCTGCAAGAGGCTATCGTACCCGTCCTCACAGTGCGTCTCGAGCTGACCGCCCCACCAGACGTCCGGCAGGCGACGGTGGCATTGCGATACAAGAACGGGGCCACCCGTATTACCACCCGCGTGCCGGTGCTCGAGGTGAGTGTCGAGAGTGGCAACCTGTTCTCGCTGGGGACCGCCTTCGACATCCTGCTTGAAGCGCATGACCGACGGGGCCGTGTCGTGGGCGAGGCTAAAGCCGGTGAGCGGGTGAACCCGGCAACGGGTATCATGACGCTCCACCCCGGCGAGCGCGTGCAGGTGCCGCTCAAAATGCAGCTGGAGTTTGAGGGCAAGTTCACCGTCAAAGCTCTGAACCCAACAACCATGGCGACTTACGGCAGCTTGGAGTTGCACACAGATTACACGGTGTAAAATGATGGATGCCTTAGATCAGAAACTGCTCTCGGTCTTTGACGGCAAAGTCGTCCGCAAGGATCTGCTGCACCGCATCAAAAAAGGCACCAATGTGCCGACCTTTGTGCTGGAATTCTTGCTGGCGCGCTACTGCGCCAGTGACGATCCAGCGGAAATCCAGGCGGGCATGGAGGCCGTCCTGGCCACCCTCCAGGACAATTACGTCCGCCCCGATGAAGCCAATGCGGCACAGTCGCGGGTGGCCACGAAGGGCAAGCATCGCTTTATTGACAAGGTGCACGTGCGCTATGTGGAAAAAGAAAAGCGCCACTGGGCCGCCCTGGAGAATTTTAACTCGCAGCGTATTGCCATTGGGGAACGGTTTTATCGGGACAATGACCGTCTTCTAGAGGGTGGCATCTGGGCTGAAGTGACTATCGCCCATAATGACCTGGATGCCGATCATTATGCCTTTTATGTGGAAGAGTTGCGTTCTATCCAGCTCAGCCGCTTTGATTTTACCCAGTATAGTGCCGGACGGCAGGCGTTTACCCGGGACGAGTGGCTGGCGGTGATCCTGCGCTCTGTCGGCCTGGAACCCAGCAAGCTGTCCGCACGGGTGCAGTTCCACGTCATCGCGCGGCTTGCACCACTGGTGGAGGCCAATTTCAACTTCATCGAACTCGGACCACGTGGCACCGGCAAGTCCTACTTCTTTAGCGAGTTTTCCCCTTATTCCACTCTCATGAGTGGCGGGCAGGCGACCAAAGCCATTCTCTTTTACAACAATGCCCGCCAGCGCATCGGTCTCGTTGGCTTCTGGGACACAGTGGCTTTTGACGAAGTCAGCGGCATCAAAGTCAAAGATCCGGACACCATCCAGATTATGAAGGATTACATGGCGAACGGCCGCTTTTCTCGCGGTGTCGATGTGATTGCCGATGCCAGTCTGGCCTTTGTCGGGAACCTCGACGTAGCGGTGGAGCAGGTGGTCAATTCCACCAAGTATGATCTGTTTCAGCCCCTGCCGCCGCAATTTGACCTGGCGGTGATGGACCGCTTTGCCTGCTATGTCCCAGGGTGGGAGATGCCGAAGAACAGCAGTGAGTATCTGACCAGCAACTACGGGTTGATCACCGACTACCTGGCAGAAGCCTTGCATTACCAACTGAGCCACACCAACCGCTATGAGGAAGTCAGCCAGCGTATCCGCCTGGGGAGCGCGGTCGAAGGCCGCGATGAAAAAGGCATCAAGAAGACCGTCTGCGTCTTTCTCAAGATTCTGCATCCTGATGGCCCACCAACAGAAGCAGAGTTTGACGAATATGTGGCGTATGCGGTGGAAGGACGGCGGCGTGTCAAGGAACAGATGAACAAACGCAAGCCAGACGACGAATTTGCCAACATCCAGCTGTCGTATGTGAGAGCCGATGGCACAGAGGTGGTCGTCTACTGCCCGGAATCCCGGCATGCCGTGGCCACGCAACAGCCCATCAGAAAAGCCCTGGACGACCCACGACAGGCGCAGCCTCTGCGTGCAGCACCCACGATTGTCCCCAAGGAGCCGCCGCCTCAGGAAGTGACGCCCGCACCAGTCCCCCCGACTGACCAGGATGCGGTATCGGTGCTGCACGAACAACACTTCACGATTCTCTATGGCGACACAGGCTATAGCTATGAGTCCATTCTTGGCCCCTACTTGCGGGGAGCCAAAGAACTAACAGTAGAAGACCTGTATATCCGTTTGCCCCACCAGCTCCAGAACTTTGTGCGCTTCTGTGAGACAGTGGTCAAAACCCTGACGATCAAAAAGCTCACCCTCATTACCAGCTATGAAGAGAAAACGCAACTCGCGGATCTCCAGGACAAGCTCGGTGAGCTGCAGCAGAGTCTCCTGGAACTCGATATTGTCTTAGATATCCAGTTGAATCCGAATCTCCACGACCGCGAGATCCGGCTTGATAACGGCTGGGTCATCAAAATTGGGCGGGGCCTGGATTTTTATCAGAGACCGCACAGTTGGTTCGAGGTTGGCGCCAATGATCTGAGTCTCCGCAAATGTCTAGAGACCAAAGTGGACATCTTCAAAGTGGCTACGGCCTCCACGCAACCGGGAGATGAGAGAGGGACAGGACCGGCTCGCATATGAGAGCGCTTATCTGCGGCGTGTGGCGTCAGGAAGCCACCTCAGAGAGCGACGCTCGTGCCAAGCTGGGCGGCCAGTGCAGTAGCCGTTGCTTTCTCATGGCCTTGCCGGCCAATGCTGACCACCTCTGCCTGGCCATAAATTAGTAGGGAGCCGGAACGGCCAGCACAGGACACCGGGCGCCGCGCAGAATACGCTCTGCGGTACTCCCACGCAGGGCATCGAGCCAGCCCTGGTGTCCCTGCGTCGTCAGGACAATGAGGTCAGCAGCGCATGCCGTGCCGACGTCGAGAATCTGCTCGACCACATCCCCATGCCGCACCGTCCTGTCCCATGTCCATCCCGCCTGGCGCGACTCGTGGACCGCAGGCATCTCACCTGTGGCACCAACATGCACCAGCGTGAAGGCGACCGTAGCACAGCCCAGGGTGCGAGCCAGCCCTGCAGCCACATCCACTGCGGCTTGCGGATGCGGCACCTGATCTATGGGGACCAGCATGCGTCGCAGCGTCACAGCGCCATTGTCGAGCGCAATAAACCCTGCCATATCCTGAGGCAGGAACAAGGTCAGCGCCCCTGCACGGCGTGCCACCGGTTCCGCCACCGCCCGGTGCAGCCAGCGTGCCATCCCGGTACGTTGATGCGTTGCGAGCACGACCAGATCAGGAGGGTGCGCATCGAGATAATCCTGCAGCGCGCCCACGGTGTTCTCCCTGGGATACAGGATTTTTCCAATGTCGAGACCGAGCTGTGTCACCGCCTCTCGTGGACTGCCCTCAGGCAGCAGGCCCCAACGCGTCAGTGTGGCACGCACGCCTGGGAAATCGCTCCAGTGCATATCCTCTTCATCCAGGGCTACATGCATCATGCGCAGTTCGGCCCTGGTGATGAGTGCCAGCTTGAGGGCATGGGCAAAAGCCACCTCGCTCGCTGGCGAGAAGTCCGAGGGATGAAAGATACGGTTCAGGATCAGGCCTGTCGTGTCTACCTGCGTGCTCATGGCCAGTGCTCTCCCCAGTTCCTCATACCGATAACTGCCCGGAAGCAGGCAGTGCTTGTTCCATGTCTCCTCCTGGCGCGCGTGGCGATGGATGCTTGGCCAGCTATGGCAGGCATGCATCCTCTGCAATATATTATGTCGAGGCGTTCGCCTTATTCTACGCACGTCCTGTACTGATTCAGTGACCGGGGATGTCGGCCTGACGGCCGGCGTCCCCACGTCTATACGGCCACATGAGGACGTGGCGGGGGAAAGTATGCCTGCAATTGCGCCTCAGAGAGGGCAACAGGCAGAACTGCGACCTCCCCTTTCCGCAGGGCTGCAATGGCCTGCTGGAGCGACCAGCCATTGATCCCAAAGTGGTGCAACAAGGTGACTAGGGCGTCCTCGTCGAGGCAGGGATAAGGTAGGCGGTCCTTGTCGTACGGATTGAATGAAGCGTAGCGGACCTGAGAGGTGGGCCCACGCTTCACGATGCTCAGTATACCTGTCTCCCTCATATACTCCCCCTTTGTATGTGCCTGGCCTGCCAGGCGACTGCTTGCCCTTGCATCTATGCGCCAAGCGCTGCCGCTCAGCCTACCAACCACCACAGGAGACTCACGGCAATGATCACCCACTGGAGGGAGCAAAAAGCGTGCCACGATGAGACACCGCAGCAACGCGACCCAGACCAGCGGATAGGGGGCACGAGGGGACATTCTGTCTGCCCAGTCTCCATGCTGTCCTGGACAGAATGTTCGAGAGGCGGAGAGACCTCTTTCGTCTAAGAGCCTGGAGACCACCTGTACCCGCCGGTGCCCACGGTGTCCCCCCACCGCCTCCTGCCGTGCCGCCGTCACGGTAAACGCGCAGTGCCAGCAGACCACAGATCCTGGAAGACTGGCACATTCTGGGCTGTGATGTTAAAGTACATATTGTACCCCGGTTGCCGAGCCTCTGGTCCTGAGCCGGATACTCCTGGCGGGGAACGCAGGGCTGTTGACACTCTCTCAGAGAGACTGTAGAATGCGCCTCGACCGGAATCCTGCACGCTACTGCCTGGTCTGAGACCTATCAGGATGCCTTTCTCCTGCATGCGGAAGTCATTGAACTCAAGGAAAAGCCCTCGGTACCGGTTGACGCCACGAGTGAAGATGCCTTCGGGAGGCACCCAACCTTTGTTGATCAGGGTGACATGACCCGAGCGATTCTGAACATTGGGCGCGAAGATGTCGATATTCATGGCCTCACGCCGCTCGACCCGCGTCTCACCATTGTCGGAACATCAAGTGACCACCTCATTGTGGATGCCACGGCGGCGGCCAGTACCATGCATATAGGCGATGACATGGTGTTCGCACGCAACTCTAGCGCTCTGCTTGCCGTGATGGCCTCCCCGTATGTCGCCAAGCGTCCTCTCCCGGGAGGATGCTAGGCCGTGGACGAGCGGACCAGTCATCTGACGCAGGTATTGATCCACCTCGACCATGTCACCCACAATCTGCGTCTGCTGCAGGAGCTGGTGGGGACTCGACCGCTCTGGCCGGCGATCAAAGCGAATGCCTATGGGCATGGTGCAGATATCATCGCCCGGCATCTCGTGCACCTGGGCTATACTACCTTATGTGTTGCCCATGTGTCAGAAGCCATTGCATTGGTGGAAGCAGGTGTGCACGCCACGTTCATCGTACTGTCTGCCACGCTCCCCGAACACAGCGCGTTTTGTGTGGCGTATGGCCTGGAGCCCGTGGTATGCACGCTGGACATGGTCGAGAGCCTGGCATGTGCGGCTGCCAGGGCTGACACTCGGATCGCAGTGCATCTCAAGGTGGATACGGGTATGGGACGCATTGGCATTCGGCCCGATGAGGTCACCGCGTTTCTCGAACGGTGTCGAGATTTTCCCAGGGTATGGATCAAGGGGCTGATGAGTCACTTTCCCCTCGCGGATGCATCAGATAAGGCGTTTTCTTACAAGCAGATCGAGATTTTTCGGCAGGTGCAAACGCGGTCACGTGGCTATGGCATCGTGGTCTACCACTGCGCCAATAGTGCGGCTATTTTTGATCTCCCAGAGGCGTATTGCGACGCCGTCCGTCCCGGCATCGCGATCTATGGCCTCACGCCCTCCCGCACGGTGCAGAATCCCCGCATCCAGGCGCTTAAGCCTGTCCTGGAGTGGAAAACCCGTATCACCTATCTCAAGGAAGTTCCTGTTGGGACTGGGCTCAGCTACGGGCATACCATGCACACGGTACAACCCTCGTTGATCGCGACTATCCCTTTAGGGTATGGCGACGGCCTCAGCCCATTATTGTCCAACAAGCTGGCGCTGTTAGTCCACGGCCGGCGCTGTCCGCAGGTGGGTCGTATCTGTATGGACCAGAGTCTAGTGGATGTCACGGCCTTACGCGGTTATGTCACCGTGGGTGATGAAGTCGTCATTATCGGCCAACAAGGGCCAGAAGAAGTGACCGTGAATGAGCTTGCCGACAGGCTGGGCACCATTAACTATGAAATCGTGGCGCATCTGGCCGCGCGTGTGCCCCGCATTGCGG
>JBMDXC010000489.1:0-2754 GCA_048594805.1 Candidatus Entotheonellaceae bacterium
TTATGGCTCATGGCGACCAACCAGATTGCGCACTTCCGCCCCAGGCGGATCTAACAAAGTAGTACTAGGAGCCTGTCCGAGAAAAAAGCCATTGAAAAATAATGCGTTAGGGGCGTGAAAATGTGATTTCACTCTCAACCATTTTCAGGCAACCCGCATACTTACTAGGGATCGTGATTTTCCTGAATTCTTGAAAAACATATAACTCATTGATTTGTCAGAGAATATTTCTCGGACAGGCTCCTAGAACACGACCGCCCATCAAGGATGATGGCCTGAGGGGTTTGAGCCCCCCATGCCCGGCGCCGTGTTGGGCGCGGCCCGCGGTCGATGGGATAGCCCGGACGCACTCGTCCGGCAGTTCTCACGCGCCGTGTTTCCCCGGACGACCAATCGGTATGGCTGTGTGACTTTGCAGCACTACCACTTCTCTGTGGCGGAAGGCTGGCCCCAGACACCGGTCCTGCGCTGGGTCTATGGCGAGGAAGTACGCGCCATCTTTGAGTACGTCGTCCTCGCCGCCTACGCCCGTCGCTACGATTGGCAGACCCGCAAAATCACTGACATCCACGGTGTGGTATGCGCCCCGCTTTACGTCGCCCCAACAATCCTTGCTTCCATTGACTGCACACGCACATCCCGCAGTCACTCGCATAAGCCACTGAATTTTCTGGGTATTTTGTCTATAGGATATACAGGCCTGAAAAATAACCAAAATAGAATCAACAGGTTCCAAAGGGGTGCGGAATGTGCGTGCACAGGACTGTCTCGTCATCTATCATCCCCCACGGCCGCGAGGGCGGATGCCCTCGCACTCCTCCACACAACAGCTGTTACTTTTTGAACTTAGCAACACAGGGGAGACACGGTCAGCTTAACTTCGCACTGGCGTAACGGATGTCATGACGTGGTTTGCAACGATCACGCACACGGTGCCCACAACGCACAGCCAAGCTGCGAGAGGCCGTGCAGACGGTGGAGGAGGCAGGTGAGACGCATACCCTGCCCCCACAGCTGGCCCCTGAGGTCTTGGCGGGGTGGACAGCCTGGGCGGCAGAGCATGCCCAGGCCTTGCAGCGGGCCTCCTCGGCGGCGGAAGGCCGCCATGGCTCTGTGTCGCAGAGGCATCCTAAGCAGCGCGGCTTCCCCAAGGGCTGCTACAAGGTGTGGACGGTATGGCATAACTTCGATTGTCGTGCCGCGGACGGGACGATACCTGCCTCGCGCTTTTTCAGGCGGGAGTTTCCAGACCTGTTGGAGACGGTGTTGTCAAGGATCGTTGATGTGCCACGGCCTCGTCAACGCCCTCAGGCCCTCGTGATCAGTGCTTGAAGCGACAGAATGTCCCCTCTTAAGCGAATCCCTCTGTCATGATGCCCTGCGGTACGTACTGCAATCCCTTCAGCCACTTGCAGAGGTACTGCTTCGCTGCCTTTGTGTTGCGTCGGCTCTGCACCAGGATATCGAGCGCATTGTCGTCGTGGTCGACAGCGCGCCACAAGTAATGGCGCTGGCCATGGATGGTCAACGAGACCTCATTGAGAGGCCATTTGTCCCCGGGCCAAGCCCGTTGGCGCTTCTGCCGATTGGCATACTCCTGCCCACACTTGAGACCCCATTGACGGATGGCTTCCTAGGTGCCCTCGATGCCGCGTTCGCACAGGAGTTCTTACACGTCGCGGTAGCTCAGAGGGAAGCGATAAGAGAGCCAAACACCAGGGCGGATGATCGCGCTGGGGACGCGGTGGTGCTTGTAGCGTTCAGGGTCAGCAGGCGGAGTCATGTCGGTTGCCTCTCCTGAGGTTGGCTGGGTCTGTGAGGGGGCATCGTTGCGATCATTATGTCACGGGCTGGGAAGGATGATCAACAACTTGACAATGCCAAGAAGGAGCCTACGATGTATCTTAGTGCTCGAAATGTTTTGAAGGGCCGCGGCACACAGGTCGCTTACGGTGCGGTGAACACGGAGGTCACCATTGAACTCCCAGGTGGCACCGAAATCGCGTCCATTATTACGAAGAGTTCTGCCGAACGGCTACCCTTGGCCCAAGGGAGTGAAGGCTATGCTGTTATCAAGGCGAGTAATGTGATGGTCGCTACGGCCTAACTCCCCATTGGTAGGCCCAAACCCAACACTTAAAACCTGCGCCGCCAACTGTCTGCAATACGTTATTAAGCAATAAGTTGTAACGAGGTAATCTCCTCGGACATTGTGAACGTCTTCTTAGTGTCAGATAGGCTTGAGCCTATGGGGCACAGTGTCGTAAAGATGCTGTACATTGATTTGGTGGTGATTACGGCCGCATCAAATGGGAAACCCTCTTTGGCACGGATGCTGGTCATAGCCACGAAGGGTGACTTGGCGGCTGGTGACCCGAGGGTGGGGTTAGGGCCGATTTCCACAATTGTTCCGTTGCTACCGGAAGGCCAGCAGGAGAGGAGAGTGGTAGGAGGCGTTAGACATGCGCTACACGACCCAGGTCCACCACACCTCCCCCCGGCGTGCCGCTAGCAGGAGACGGCAGGCATAGCCTTACAAGGAAAGGAGTGCGGGATGGCAACGCGCAACCATACCGAGGATCAGCGGACGGATACGCTGCTCTATCACCTTGCCGTCCTCACGCAATCTGTTACCCTGGCGATAGCACATCTGGAGACGCTCATGCAGGCCCCGATCTCACAGGCCCGTGAGCGCAGAATGGCGGCGATACTCCATGCGCTGGACCGCGTCAATGAGACGGCCATGCAGCACTG
>JBMDXC010000049.1:0-4076 GCA_048594805.1 Candidatus Entotheonellaceae bacterium
AGCCCTCTGGGAGTCTTGGCACGGTACGACATCGCGCGGACTGGATTCTTCTTGTCCGGCGCTCGGTAGCCACGATTTCCGCTGGTGTAGCTATCGCCAATATTTAACCAGAGCGTGCCGTCCGCTGTGAGAACACGGCGCACTTCTTCAAAGATGCTTACAAGACGCTTAATATATTCCCGCGGGTCATCTTCGGCACCGATTTGTCCTGCTGCGTTGTAATCTCGCAGACCCCAATATGGTGGCGATGTAATACAGCATCTGAAGAAGTCAGCGGGTAGTTTCTTGAGAAGCACTGCTGCATCGCCATGAAACACTGTGGAGAGCTTAAGGTCAGTATAGTAACACGCTTCAGATTCACGGATGAAGTCCATATGAGATATAATCCCCAGCATGTGGACTGCAGTGGTGAGCTGCCAGACACTCATTCTCAAGGTGTTGTAGCGCCTTGTTACCAGATAAAAAAGCCAGCCCAGATCTCCAAAAGCAAGACATAATATCCAGAAGGCCTACTTTGGGCAAGTCTGGTCCAGCAAGCCTCCGACACCTGTCTCATGAGGTGAGACAGGGTTCTGGCAGACCGCATGCTATTCGGGGCTGCCAGGTATGCTTTCTCATCCACTCAGTACAGCCTGTTCCAGAGTGCTCGCGGCCGGCACCTGGACACTCGTGGCAAGAGCACAATGGTGTACCTGGGCACCCGCGCCCACCTGTACACCGTCCCACAACACGCTCTCGCGGACCACGGCTCCGGAGGCCAGCCGACACCCTGTCCCTAGCACGGCGTATGGTCCCAGGTGCACATCCGGAGCGAGTGCGACATCAGGCCCCAGCACGACCGGGGGGATAAAGGTGACACCTGGTGCCGCCGGTGGCGCATCGTCCGGGTGCAGCACAACACGACTACCCGCCGGCAGACGCTGGACCCACGCGTCCCCGAGATCGCCATCCAGCAGGTCCCAATGGGCCTGGAGATAGCGCTCTGGCGTGCCGATATCCATCCAGTAGCCGCTGTAGCAGTAGCCATACACCGCTGCATGGCGCTCTATCAAAGCCGGATACACGTCCGTTGTGGTCATGCTGAAGCAGTCGGGCGGGATGCGCTCTAGCACTTGCGGATCCACCACCTGCACACAGGCAAACATGGTCTCCTGCCCTGTCGCCGGCATGTGGGTAGACGGACGACCGTTAATGAGTCGCACGCGCTCGTCGGCATCAACTATCACCGCGCCATAGGAGCGCGCGGCAGGGTCAGGTCGGAGCACCATGGTCACCAGCGCCTGGTGCTGACAGTGCCAGTGCCACAGGGCCTGCAGATCCAGGTCGAGCAGGACATCTGCGTTGAGCACCAGAAAAGGCGCGTCCCGCAACAGCGGCTCGACCCGTTTCAAGGCCCCGGCAGTGCCCAGAATTTCTGGCTCGAACGACAGCGACAGATGCACACCCCAGCGGCTACCATCGCCAAGCCACCGGGCGAGCTGGTCCGCGTGGTGATGCAGATTGATGATGACGTCACGTATACTGTAGCGCGGTAACTGTCCCAGAATATGGTCAAGCATTGGCTGCAACAGCAGCGGCAGGAGGGGTTTGGGACAGTGGTTGGTGAGCGGTCGCATTCGTGTACCCAGGCCTGCGGCAAGAATCATCGCTTTCATGGCGCGTGTGTCCCATGCTTGGGTGTATTGCCGATCCGGGGGACGGCGCGTTATACTAGCGCTAGCAGTGCTCCCCGTAGGCAGCGTCAGGAGGATTTATGGATGTTGGTCTCGTCTATCATGCCGATTATCTGAAGCACGATCCAGGAATGCACCATCCAGAGCGTGCTGACCGTCTGGAGGCAATTATGCGCGCCCTTGAGGTGAGTGGCCGGGCCAGACAACTCGTCCATCTCACCTGGGATCATGACCCCCGTGACTGGGTCGCGCAAGTGCATCATCCTGAGCTGGTAAAACTGGTCCAGATCGCGAGCCAGCGTGCCCCCGCGGCGCTTGATCCTGACACGGTCGTCAGCAGCGATTCGTTTCACGCTGCCCTGAAGGCTGTGGCGGGAGCCCTGGCTGCGGCTGACGCGGTGATGAACCGCCAGCTTTCTCAGGTCTTCTGTGCGGTTCGTCCGCCGGGGCATCATGCCGAGTCGCACCGCTCCATGGGCTTTTGTTTGTTCAATAATGTTGCGATTCTGGCGCGCTATCTCCAGCAGCATCACGGGCTCGACAATATTTTAATTATTGATTGGGATGTCCACCATGGGAATGGCACGCAGCACATTTTTGAAGACGATCCCAGTGTCTTCTATTTCAGCACCCACCAGTATCCCTTCTATCCGGGTACCGGTGCCTCCACGGAAACGGGTTCTGGACGTGGCAAGGGCTATACCATGAACGTCCCCCTACCCGCCGGCACAGACGATGAGACCTACATCGACGTCTTTGAGCACCAGCTCTTACCGCGTGCCCTGGCCTACCGCCCAGACTGTGTGCTCATTTCCGCTGGCTTCGATGCCCACTATGCCGATCCGCTGGCGCACATGCAAGTCACGGAAGCAGGATATCGGCGCATGACGCAAGTCGTCAAGGAAATTGCTGCGACCTGTTGTGAGCAACGGCTCATCGCAGTGCTCGAAGGTGGGTACAATCTGGACGCTCTGGGTCGCAGTGTGGAGGCACATGTGGAGGAGCTGCAACGGGATGCCTGAGTCGGTGTCTAGGAGCGCACCTTGCCCAGCTCAGATTGCCTATTCCTCATAAGGAACATCATTTTTTATGCGTCAGGTTTATCTCGACCATAACGCCACCACGCCAGTCCTGCCAGAAGTGCTGGAGGCCCTGCTGCGCTACTACCAGGAGGATTTTGGTAATCCGTCGAGCGTGCACCGCTATGGCCGCCGGGCGCGTGTGGCTATTGACGAGACGCGTGACTGTGTGGCTGATATGCTTGGCGCGCCAGCTTCGGCCATTTATTTCAGCAGCGGCGGCACAGAGGCCAATAATACGATCCTCCAGGGTGTGGCGGCAGCGCTCAGGGGACGCGGGCGCCATTTGGTGACGTCGCAGATTGAACATCCTGCCGTGCTGGATACCTGTGCGTACCTCGCCCAGCAGGGCTGCACAGTGACCTATGTGCCAGTGGATGCGCACGGCGTCGTTGATCCAGATGCCGTACGGGAGGCCATGACGAACGAGACTATTTTAGTCTCTATCATGTATGCCAATAACGAAACAGGCGTGCTCCAGCCCATTGCCGACATCGCCCACCTGGTACGCCAACGTGGCATCCTGATGCACACAGACGCAGTGCAGGCGTTCGGTAAGCTGCCTCTACGGGTCGATGAGCTGGGCGTAGATTTTCTGTCATTCTCAGGGCATAAGCTCTATGCGCCCAAGGGTATAGGCGGGTGGTATGCCCGCCCCGGAGCGCCGCTGCACGCCTTACTGCACGGTGGACATCAGGAGCGCGGTATGCGTGCAGGCACAGAGCACGTGGCCGGGATTGTCGCTCTGGGCAAGGCATGTGTTCTTGCTATGCGTGACATGCGTCAGGAGTGGGAGCGTCAGCAACAGCTGCAGCAATGCCTCGAACATGGGATCCGTGAGCAGATTCCTGAGGTGCGTATCCAGGGCGCTGAGGTGCCGCGACTGCCTAATACAACCAATGTTGCCTTTGCTGGGGTTGAGGGCGAAGCCCTGATGATGAGCCTTGATCTGCACGGTGTCGCGCTGTCGACTGGCTCAGCCTGTAGCTCTGGTTCGCTCGAACCTTCACACGTGTTGCGGGCAATGGGTGTGCCAGCGCCCTATCTGCACGGAGCCTTGCGCTGCAGTCTCGGGCGTGGGACCACTCTGGCTGATATCGAGTATGTCCTGGAGATTCTGCCCGGCATTGTGCAGCAGGCCCGCACTCTATCACCCTCGTTTGCACCGTAACAGACGTGGACACGGGAGAGAAGCCGTGCAATATTCTGACATCGTCCAGGAGCATTTTGAGCACCCGAGGAACGTCGGTACGATCGAGCCAGCCGACGCCGAGGCCCTGGTCTCGAACCCGGCCTGCGGGGACGTCATGCATCTCTATTTGCG
>JBMDXC010000490.1:0-40596 GCA_048594805.1 Candidatus Entotheonellaceae bacterium
TAGTGTCTGGACTGTGGATCGATACTATCCATCACCTGCACGACTTCCCATTCCAGATCTTGCGTGACGGTGGAGCGCTGTAAGAGCACCGGGCGGCCGTCCCTCTCGCGCCACACGAAGCGTCGCTGCCCCCAGGGGGAATACAACTGCGCGAGGTCAGTGCCGCCCTCTGGAGCAGCCAGCCCCGTGGTTCGCAACGTAGCCCGTTGTTTTACCCCGCCATGACAATCGATACAGGTGATCTCGACAGCATCGACATAGCCCCCGTGCAGTTGGCCATTGCCATGGCCATCCTGGGTGAAATGGCAGTCAATACAGTGCATGCCTTTTTCAAGGTGGATGTCTTTCATATGCACCGGAACTCCAGCGCGCTGTTCGGGGCGATCGGTCGGTTCACGGACAGCGCGTTGCAAGAGCGGTCCATTGATCGACTCAAAGGGGATTACTGTGCCCTTAGCGTCGAGAAAATTACCCTTACGGTCACGCTTGAAGACTGCCTTAAAGTTCCAGCCATGGCCATGGTAGTCCGCAAATTGCGTGTGCTTGAGTTGCGGGTTCAGTTCCCACACTTTGGCAAGGAAGGCGCGGTCAGTCCATAACCCGCGAGCGGCAGCCTCTTCAGGATTGTGCTCGAGGCTCTTGAACAGCTCTGCATCGCTGGGATTGCGAGCTTCCTTGGGCCACATCAATTCCCCATCCGTCTCGTAATCCCACATCTGATATCCCAGAAACGGGTTCACGAAGACGTTCGGCTGGTGCATATGGCATATCATGCACTGACTTGTAGGAATGGAGCGCGTCAGTTCGTGGCGAATGGGATGGCCCGGCTCGTTTTTGGGGATCGTGGGATCCTGGGTAGCACTGAGGCCTCCGTTCCCAAACTCGGCGTAAGGGCCAGAGTTAAATGGATCGCGGTCATTGGCATAGATCGTATGACAGGCAGTACAGCCGCTCGAGCGATAATCCCCTGGATGATCATTCGTGCCCAGGAAAGACAGATGCGGATCATTCAGGCGTGTCTTATGGACATTCAGAATCGGCACGCTGATGCGCAGCCCGGTACCTAGCCCACGGACGCTCTGCCTGAGGTCCGGCTTCCCACCGAGATCCTCGGGCAGGGGATTCCCAATGTCCGGGAAAAGCGCCGGAATCAGCAACCCACCGTCTTCAAACACCCGAAAAACGTCCCCCGGCTTCAGAATTTCCCAGCGCGGCAGTGGCAATATCAGCGGGACCACACCTTTACGTCTCTCAGCCTCGGTCGGGGGTGGTTTCATCGTAATGGATTGTGCTATCCCATCACGATTGTAGCTTTCCCCAAAGGTGGGTGTTTTGAAGGGCCAAATACCATTGTTATAGGCGGCTGCAGTCCAGAAAACACCAGTCGTGGTATGCAGACTCGACCGCACCTGTGTCACTTCCTTGGCATGACACTGCCCACAGGTTTCCTGCGCGATCCGCAGGTCGCCAGGATTGATGAAGCGGACAAACTCTGGTGATTCCTTGAGCAGCAATGTATAGGTATGCTCGGGATTGGCCGACGTGTGCCACTCCTTTGGGAAGCGTGGCTGGACATGGGCCTGCGTCTTGGCCTGCTCGTAGGCTGCTGAGCCCGGCGCCGCACCCGCTGGCACAAACACGCTCGCGGTGCCACCGTGGCAATCCACGCAGGCAGCCTGTACGGCAGGGTTGCGATGCATCGACGGCGTCTCAATGGGTGCATGACAGGACAGACATCCGGCGTTCTTGCGGTCGACTTCCTGAGGCGTCTGACTGAGCAGCGTGAGCTGGTCTCTGGGGAGTGAGGGACTCGTCTCTGCCGTCTGCTGAGACGGTGCACAACCTGACACCACGATCAAGACAGCCATGAACCCCAGGCAAAGCACCAGGTGCAGAAGCCCTGTGTGGCTCCGTGCCATGCAATCAGCCTGCCGCAGCATATCCGTGCTAGTATAAGAGGCGTACATTGAGAAAACCTTGAAAGAGGGTTTCACTCGTTAAGGCGTCACGGAAACCATTACCTGGGATGAACGCCGCCACACCGCCAGTCAGGACGATGTTATTATTCAGCAACGGGCGATAGAGGAGCCCGAGACTGAAGTCAAAGCCAATATCGTGTCCAATCTTGGGTTGCTGCAAAAAGTGCTGCAGCGGTTGCACCGTCGCGAAACGCAAATAACTCCCGTTGAGCAGGGCGCGCAATTTTGGGGTGACCTCAGCCTCTAGACCAGCGTGTAAGCGGACCAAACCAGGATTGACAAAATTCGGCTGCCCCTCAATTTTACTCGCGCGCAAGTCGGGCAAAAAGCTGCTACCTTGCACCAACCCTACGCCAAGTAAGCGTATCCCTTGCCGATTCCAGAAGCTAAAATCGCCCCCGGCAAAATTCGGTTTGTCGAAAATGCTATCAAACCCTTGGGCTTCCCCGCTGGTAGGATCCCGATCCCCGGAGGCATAGGTGAATGAGACGATGGGACGCAGCCAATCGTAATCCATCGACAGTTCCAAAGCGGCCATCTGGGCATTGACCGTCACCCGGCGCCCGGCAAGAGGGTTACGCGTATCGGTACCGACCGCTTGATACAGAGCATGGGTCACGTTGAGTACGCCGATATGGCCACTACTCGTCCACCCCAGGTAGACGACATTCAGTTCATGAGGGGTGAACACCCCCACAGGATCCGGACGGACCAGGAAGCCGTTGGCGTCAAAGTGGAACGTTGCCTTGTCGTGTAAATAGTGGAGATTGAACTGTGTAGTATAGCCGAGCGTGAGAAAGTCTTGCCAGTAGAAGTTGGCAATGACGATGCGCTGATCTCGCCTGTCGAAGGTATTTAACTCGCTGTTCGTTTGTTTCTCCAGCATGTCAAAGAAGGCGAGGTTGTACTGATAGCGGTTATTACCCAAACTGCCAAACAGGCGTGCCCCAAGGTTCGTATCATTAAAAATAAAACCGCGGAAATCGCTATTAAAGGGTTGGATACCGAGCTTAACCGATATAGAGTCATAGCGGTCACTTAAATTAGCAATATGATACTCAAAGGAGCCCTCTTGTAACGCCCCGTCCCCGCGAGCTCTGTTCGTGCCTTGACGCACATCAATGTTAACACCACCGCGCTCTTCCAGATCGACAAAGTTGAAATTGAGGGCCGGTGTGATGGTGAGGAGAAAATCAGGGGGTTTAAAGGCCGTATCGCCATGATAGAGTTCAAAACGCAGGAGGAGATTCTCCCTGAAGATGACCTGTCGATTGTCGCCAAAGAAACCTAGACTATCAGGGTTTGCGGCACTCACCCCACTGGGAGTTGGTAGTGAACGCACTTCAGCTAACGTGTCACTTATGCCAGTGAAGACAAAAAAGAGATTTTGTGTTCCTGGGATGGGATAATCACCTTTCAGGATGTTCTGGTTGTACGGATCGATAATATTGCGTTTATAGCCGATACGCCAGCGGTCCGGGACAGGCTCAAAGATCAGGCGATCTTCGACTTCTGAAGGTGGTGTTGATGGAATCCGTTCTGACCCTGGAGGTGGCCCCTCCTCAAACCGCCTGAGGCGCTGCGCCACCTGGGTTGGTCTGGACTCTCGCACCGCAGGCGATGTGAAGACCTGCCCCCCTGATTGCTGTCTCAGAAGTTCTTGCGGACTCTGGCCAACATCCTGTCCCCACACCACGCTTGCAAAGAGCCACAGGCATACACCAACTGTTGTGCTCTTCACTCTTACGCCTCTGGTATGTTGCTGTTTCACGTGACGTCCATCTGCAGTATGAGATCCCTGGTGTATACCCCTTTCCCACTCTGGCATCCAGATATATCGCACACCTCCAGAGTCTGTCAAGTATTCTTTTCATTTTGTTCAGAGTATATCCATTTGTGTTATTCCATTTACATCTATAGATAAGACTGGTAGTCCGCGACCACAGGGTATTTTCCATGCGGACCTGTTACAATGTGTTGTAGCTACTGCCGCAGGGCAGCACCCTTCACAGAGCGCATGTCGGGAGGAGAACAGGAGTATGGCTGAGGTCGTTTGGGCACCGTGGCGTATGACCTATATTGTGAGTGACAAGCCTGCGGGCTGCCTTTTTTGTGAGATGCTCGGTGCCCAGGATGACGCCCAGAACCTGATTCTCTGGCGTGGGCACACGGCCTTTGTGATGCTGAATCGCTATCCTTATAATAACGGTCACCTCATGGTGGTGCCGCATGCCCATGCGGCGTCACTCACAGCCCTGGAACCCGCCCAACGGGCCGAGCTTGGCGAACTCACCATGCTCTGCGAGCAGATCCTCCGGCAGGCTATGCGTCCAGACGGTTTGAACATTGGTCTCAATCTTGGTTCAGCCGCCGGAGCCGGCATCGCCGAGCATCTCCACGTGCATGTGGTACCACGCTGGGACGGCGATACCAACTATATGACCGTGATTGGCGAGGTGCGCGTCATTCCGCAGCACCTTGACGACACCTACGCCATGCTGATGCCGTACTTCCAGGCGCTGCGTCAAGAGGCTCACCCTGCCTAAACTGCCCTGTGCCGGCTACCCAAACCATTGCCAACGCTTGTGATAGCCTGAAGCGACTCGGCGAGCGCGTCGCCACCTGCAGACAACATGAGGAGCGAGGACGATGACTGAACGGTGGAGTTTAATGGCAGTGCATGCTCATCCTGACGATGAGTGTATGAGCACGGGCGGTGTGCTGGCGCGCTATGCGCGTGAGGGCATACGGACAGTGTTGGTCACCGCCACGCGCGGGGAAGAGGGCGAAGTGGTGGACCCGGACATGCATCCTGACGAGGTGAAGCCGAAACTTGGGGACGTGCGCACTGCGGAACTCGAGTGCGCGTGTAAACACTTGCAGGTCGAAGATCTCCATATCCTCGGCTACCGTGACTCTGGCATGGCCGGATGGGAAACCAATAACCATCCGAACTGCCTGGCCCAGGCGGACCTGTACGAGGCCACGGGACGCCTGGTGCGCCTCATTCGGGCAGTCCGTCCGCACGTCATCACTTGCTACGATGAACAAGGCGGTTATGGTCATCCTGACCACATTCAGGTGCACCGCATGACAGTGGCGGCCTTCCACGCGGCTGGCCAGGCCATGCAGTATCCAGAGCATGGCCTGGCCCCCTGGCAGCCATCCAAGCTGTACTACACCGCCTATCCACGCTCCTATATTCTCACGCGCTACGAGATCATGGGTGCCATGGGGGCCAAAGTGCCATCAGATCGCCCGGACTTCGATCCGAACAAAGTCGAGGGCACGCCTGAAGAACTCATCACCACGCGCGTCGATATCCGCGACTTTTTACTGCATAAGATGCGCGCTTTGCGCTGTCACCGGACGCAGATTGCCCCGGACTGGTGGCTCACACGCGTCCCACACGAGGTCCTGCGTGACAAATTCGGCCTGGAGTGTTTTACCCGCATCGTGTCACACGTCGCCGTCGATGGTCCTGAGGATGACCTGTTTGCCGGGCTGCGCTAAGTGCTGCGCACAGCAACTGCCCCGCCAGTGTGGCAGGGCGCATTGTGCCGCTGCGAGGCTCGTACACTGTGTTTGGAACTCGCTGCGTCTGTCCTACACACGGTACGAAGTGCTGCGCCTCAGTCCACAGTGAGCATAATCTTGCCGACATTGCGGTTGTCCTCCATATACTTATGAGCGGCAGCCGCTTCGGCCAGCGGAAATGAGGTATCGATAATGGGGCGTATATGCCCTTGCGCCAGCAGTGGCAACCAGCGTTCCCGGAAGCGCTGCGTGATGGCGATTTTACTTTCTAGAGATTGGCTACGCATCACCGAGCCAATGATGTGCAAGCGTTGACGCAGGATCAAGCCCAGATCGGCCTCGACTTTGGCGCCGCCCATGAGTCCCACTAACACCAGGCGGCCGCCCACTTTGAGGCACTGCAAATTGCGCTGCCAGTAGGCGGCGCCAATGAAGTCCTGGATCAGCTCAACGCCAGCCCGGGTCGTGAGTTCACGCACACGCACCGCAAAATCTTCGGTCTTATAGTTGATGCCGACATCGGCCCCCAGGGCGGTGATCCGTTCCACTTTCTCAGGTGTACTCGTGGTGGCAAAGACTCGCGCTCCAATATGGTGCGCCATTTGAATCCCTGCCGTCCCCACCCCGCTGGCACCGGCGTGCATCAACACCGTCTCGCCAGGCGCGAGTTGACCCAGCGTGAACAGGGTCTCATTGGCCGTCAAGAAGACTTCCGGTACGGCCGCAGCCTCGACAAAGCTCCAGGATGCCGGGATAGGCATCGCCATACGGTAGTCGATGACGGCTTTCTCAGCATAGCCGCCGCCGCCAATTAGGCCAAATACTTGGTCGCCGACGCGAAAGCCCTGGGTCATGGTGCCCACGGTTTCGACTTCCCCGGCAAGTTCCAGACCGAGAATGTCTGACTCACCCAATGGTGGTGGATACTGGCCGCGCCGTTGCAGCGTATCGGCGCGGTTCAGGGCTGTGGCCCGCACTCGAACCAATAATTGCTCGGGACGAGGGGTAGGATCAGGGACCTCGGTGAGCTGCAGCACTTCAGGTCCGCCCGGGGTACTGAAGGTGATGGCGCGCATGCTCGCTGTCTCCAGGCTAAAGTGTAGCTGTTGCAGGGGCTTTGCGGTAGCTTTTATGGCATCGCGCTCGGCATTGTAGCAAACTTCCGCCCGGGTCGCATGGCTCCCTCTGGTGGCACCAACAGTGCTCAATGTGGCGATCAACCGGTATGGGGCTTCGGGGCTGCCCTTAGGGCTGTGTGAAGGGCTCGGGCTCCCTCAGGCGCATGTCGTCGGGCTGCCGCCGCCACCGGCTGAGCAGCCCAGCGGGGAAGCCCCACGGTCCGCACGGCCAGTCGTGTGCGGGCCGGCGTATGGCAGTAGCGGCCATGACGGGGAAGGCGCTGTAAGGCCTGTGCTGAAGACGTGCTGTGCCAGCTCGCGCAGCACGTCTCCCTGCTTCTGCTATGGCCTGGAGGATGGGGCCCCACGTCTTTACCCCAAACTGTCCACGACCTTTAAAATCTCCTCCGCATCAGGGAGTGTTCCAGGAGTATAGCGTTGCCGAAAGCGCACGACACCGGCCTTATCGACCACAATGACAGCACGGAAACCGACTCCTCGCTCTTCGTTCCATAAGCCGTAGGACTGCGTTACTTTGCCTTTGGGATGCCAATCGGAAAGTTCTGGGTAGGGAAGCCCGCCCATCGACGTGGCCCATGCCCGATGCGCCGCGATATGATCACAACTGATGCCCAGTACCTGGGCCTGCCGCTCTTCGAACCGGCTATGATAACGCCGGAAAGTGACGGCTTGCTCCGTTCAACCACTGGTGAAGTCAAAGACGTGAAAGGACAGGACGACGTGTTTCTGGCCTCGATACTGGCTCAGACTGATATCGCCTTCGCTGACCGAGGGCAGGGTAAAATCAGGAGCGACCTCACCGACTTCTGCAGGCATTGCTGTCCCCTTTCTTCAGGTAGTTGACCATACCTCCGGGCAGGTATCTTAGCACTGTACACTTCGTCGTTCCAGCCATGAGGATTCCTGTGTTATCATTGCCCAGACATAGAGGGCTCTCCAGGAACAGCATTTCTGCTGAGAGGTAATCGACGTGGCAGCAGCACATGCTCCTGATCTGCGTGTCCAGGTTGCAGGTTTGACGTTGCAAAATCCGGTTATGGCAGCCTCGGGTACGTGTGGATACGGCGAAGAGCTCCATCCCTTTGTTGATCTCAATTGCCTGGGTGCAGTCGTGGTCAAGGGACTCTCGCTCACACCCACCAGGGGCAATCCTGGCCCACGCCTGGTGGAGACAACGGCTGGCATGCTGAACTCTGTAGGGCTGCACAATATTGGCATTGAGGCATTTCTTGCCGAGAAGCTGCCGGCACTGCGCCAGTATCGCACGCATATCATCGTGAATTTTTTTGGCGAGGCGCCCGCAGACTACGCCGCTGTTGCGGAACGGGCCAATGACGCCGAAGGGATTGCAGCCCTGGAGGCCAATATCTCATGCCCGAATGTCCAACATGGAGGCATGCTCTTCAGCTGCGATCCGCGCCTGACTTTTCAAGTCGTCGAGCGTGTGCGCAAAGTAACTTCGCTGCCGCTGATCGTGAAGCTCAGCCCCAATGTCACTGACATCACGGCCATTGCCCGCGCCGCCGAGGACGCTGGCGCCGATGCGGTGTCGTTGATCAATACCCTCTTGAGCATGGTGATCGATCTGGAAACACGCACGCCGCGGTTGCCCCTGGGCTTCGGGGGCTTATCAGGCCCGGCTATTAAGCCGCTGGCCTTACGCATGGTATGGCAAGTCGCCCAGGCTGTGCGTATTCCGGTGATTGGGCTCGGTGGCATTATGACCGGTGAAGATGCGCTCGAGTTTCTCGTGGCTGGTGCCACCGCGTGTCAGGTGGGGACGGCGAGCTTTGTGGATCCTGCCGCGTGCCGACATATTCTCGCCGAAATGACGCGTTACCTGCAACGTCACCACATCGCCACGGTGGCGGAGATCTGTGGGACGCTCCGTTTCCCGAACGTCAGGGACTGAGGAGGGCCTATGCCTGCTGACGCCGATGTGCTGCGTCGGGACATTGTGGCGGTTTGCCAGCGCCTGTATCAGCGGGGATTTATTGCTGGTACAGAGGGGAATATCAGTGCCTTGGAGGGACCCGACCGGCTGTGGATTACCCCATCAGGGCACCATAAGGGGCTCTTACAGCCTGCTGACTTGCTGCTCATTGATCTCCAGGGACACGTGCTGTTCGGCAACGGACGTCCCTCAAGTGAAACGCCAATGCACCTGGCGCTGTATCGTTGCCGACCTGATATTGGCGCTGTCGTACACGCGCACCCGCCGCTGGCGACAGCCCTCACAGTTGCTGGCTACCAACTTGCACCTCCTTTGCTCCCTGAGGCTGTCGTGGCTTTGGGAGAGGTGCCAACGATTCCATATCAGATGCCTACCACGTGGCAGTTTGCCAACGACGTCGGTGCGGCCATGCGCCAGGCTGAGGCAGCCCTGCTGGAAAATCATGGCAGTGTCGCGGTTGGCGCCACCCTTCAAGCGGCCTTTAACAAGATGGAAATCGTCGAGCGTGCCGCCCAGATCCTCTATCTGGCAAAGCTCCTCGGACGTGTCCAACCGCTGTCGCCGGAGGCGGTCAGCGCCCTGCAGGTGTTGCGACAGAGTTAGCCAGTGTATCCGCAGGCACCCTGGGAGCGTGTGCAGTGTGCCTGGACGGCGTGGGATGACATGCACAGGGGCAGATTACGAGATGTACAGAGTCCAGCACGATGAGGCAAGCATGAGGCAACGGAAAGCCAAGTCCGTCGTACGTGAATATGTGGAGGCCTTTATCTTTGCTATTGTTTTGGCGCTCGTCATGCGCCAGTTCGTGGTACAGGCCTTCAAAATTCCTTCGGCATCCATGGAAACCACGCTCCTGGTGGGTGATCACATCCTCGTCAATAAATTCCTGTACTATTTTACGCCTCCCAAACGCTTGGACATTGTGGTGTTTAAATTCCCATGGGAGGAGGATCGCGATTTCATCAAGCGGGTGATTGGTTTGCCGGGCGATCGTGTGCAGGTGCGTGACTGGCAAGTGTATGTGAATGACCAGCCCTTACACGAACCGTATGTCTACTACACCACGCAGCCTAGACCGGGGCAGGAGCAGGGGAACTTTGGGCCAGTGGTTGTGCCCAAGAAAGGTGATCGCATTGAGATACGTAGCGACAAATATCTGTATCTCAATGGTACACCTGTACCCATACCGTCGGGTCTCTTCCGACCCCGCAGTGATAATGCCCCCATGTCAGGTCTGGAGGTCTTTTACGGAGCGCTGTTACCTCCAGGGACCACATTGCAGCAGACACTCGAGGCGCGTTCTGTGGAACAGGACTATTACTTTGTATTAGGGGATCATCGTGATAACAGTCAAGACAGTCGTTATTGGGGCTTCGTGTCCAGCACGCGTCTGAAAGGGAGGGCCTTTTTCATTTACTGGTCCTGGGACCGTCATGGCAGTTTTGTCCACCATATCCGGTTGCATCGCCTCGGGAAGCTTTTAGATCTGCCGGCGTCCTAAAGCGGGAGTTCGGGGTCAAGCCAGTTCAGGCTGTGAGATGCCGTATCTGTGTCGGCGCTGCACAGGCGCTGTAAGGCTTGTGCGAGTTGGACGAATTGGTACACAGAAAGCTCCTGGGCACGGGCGTGTTCATTGAGAGCGAGGTCAGTAAAGACGCCGGCCAATACGGTTCTGGTCAGGGCCTGCGGAAAGGCGGCTAAGAGATTGGTGCGCAAAGTCTTGCGCCGATGAGCGAAGGCTGTCTTGACAAGACGAAACAGCCAACCTGCATCGCACGCCGGCCAAGGTAAGGTGGCAAACGGCCTCAACGTTATCACGCTAGAATCGACCGCTGGTACCGGGGCAAAGGCGTGTCGTGAGACGTCAAAGTTGTGCGTGATACGGGCATAGTACTGAAAGCAGACCGAGAGCGCTCCGTAAGCGCTACTGTTCGGCAGAGCCAGGAGACGGGCCGCCACTTCTTTCTGCAGCATAATGACGAGCCGCGACAGGCGCTGGCGAAACGTCAACAAGCGCTGCAAAATAGCCATGCCCATACTGTATGGCAGGTTGGCCACAACCACCAGGGGCTGTGGTAGGAGCTCATAGTCATAGAACCGCGCATCGGCCTCGATAATGTGCACATGGGTTGCAGATGCAAAGCGCTGCTGCAAAGTGTGCGCGTAGTGAGCATCGATCTCAATGGCATAGAGAGCATGCGTACGCTGGGCTAGCGCGGCTGTAAGAATGCCCCGGCCTGGCCCGACCTCGAGCACGATGTCATCGGGAGCGAGAGAGGCGCTCTGGAGAATGCGCTCAACGACAAGCGGATCGCGTAAAAAAATCTGCCCGAGGCGTTTGCGGTGAGAGGGAATCTTTTTTGGCATGCTCTTTGATCTCCGTTAGCCCTAGCACGGGAGTGCTACATCACTTTATGCTGCTCTCGTAGTATACACTCTCTATCATCGGCGACTCGACACTGCCCATCTACTACGCTATCATCCCCCCGTAAATGGCGCATGTCTTGGCGTTGTGCTTCTTGCATGCTTTTTACTGTTTCTTAAACATATCACAGCTTCCCCCTGCTTCGCCGAGCATAGCGAGAGGCTAGGATTAAGCATGAAAATCCACGAATATCAGGGTAAAGAGATCTTACGCGCCTACGATGTGCCCGTCCCGAGAGGGACTGTCGCGTCCTTGCCCCAGGAAGCGCGACAGGCGGCGGAGGCACTGGGAGGGCATCGCTGGGTAGTCAAAGCCCAGATCCATGCAGGGGGACGTGGCAAAGGTGGGGGCGTGCAGGTGGCAACCAGTAGCGCGGACGTGGAGCGGATCGCCATTACACTCCTGGGACAGAAGCTGGTCACACCGCAGACCAGGCCAGAAGGCCAGATCGTGCAGCGCGTGCTGATCGAAGAGGGCTGTGATATTGCCCAGGAATTATACTGTGGGATCGTCATCGACCGGCAGCTAGGGCAACCAGTGTGTATGGTGAGCCCCGTTGGCGGGATGGACATCGAGGTGGTGGCCGCGACTACGCCAGACCAAATCTTTCGTGAGTCCATCGACGTGCTGCTCGGCCTGGCACCCTTTCAGGCGCGACGCCTTGTCGAGCAGCTCAAAGTCAGGACAGAAGCGCAGCCAGCGCTACCACCGCTGTTACGACAGCTCTACGACGTCTTCTATGACAAGGACTGTACGCTGCTCGAAATCAACCCGCTGATCCTGACCGACACGGGGATACCCCTGGTCCTCGATGTCAAAATGGAGTTCGACGATAATGCCCTCTTCCGCCATCCTGAGGTGCTAGCGCTGCGGGACCTGGCCGAGGAAGACCCCCTGGAGGTTGAAGCTTCAAGGTATAAATTAAACTATATAAAACTTACTGGTAATATTGGCTGTATTGTCAACGGCGCTGGCTTAGCGATGGCCACGATGGATATCATCAAATTGGCGGGCGGTGCTCCAGCCAATTTTTTGGACGTTGGTGGAGGAGCCGGGGCTGAGGCGGTTGAGAACGCTTTTCGTCTGCTTATGGCTGATCCTAATGTGCAGGCTGTCTTCATCAACGTCTTTGGCGGCATTTTACGCTGCGATGTCTTTGCCCAGGGAGTGCTCCAGGCCGTGACGAAGGTGCAGGTTACAGTGCCAGTGGTCGTGCGCATGGAGGGCACGAATGTGGAAGAGGGGCGGCAGATTCTTGGCGAGTCTGGTCTCAATTTTCGCATCGCTGATAGCATGGCAGACGGTGCGTACCAGGTGGTGCAGACTATCCAGGGGTAGGAGTAGCCCGATGAGTATTCTGGTGGATCAGAGCACCCGTCTGCTGGTCCAGGGGATGGGACGTGAGGGCAGGTTTCATGCTGAGCAGGCCATCGAATACGGTACGCGTTTTGTCGGTGGCGTGCATCCCGGACGCGGCGGTGGTGCGGCCTTAGGGCGTCCGCTGTTCAACAGTGTTGCTCAAGCGGTGGCTGATACGGGGGCGAACACAAGTATTATCTTTGTGCCAGGACCTGCCGCAGCAGATGCGATTGTGGAAGCGATCGACGCTGGCATCGGACTGGTGGTGTGCATTACTGATGGCATTCCCATCCGCGATATGCTGGTGGTGCGTCGCTATATGGTCGGGAAAAATGTGCGCCTTCTCGGTCCCAACTGCCCTGGCGTGATTTCTCCAGGGAAGGCAAAAGTGGGCATCATGCCGGCGCATATCCACACGCCCGGCCGGGTGGGTGTGCTGTCCCGCAGCGGCACGCTGACCTATGAAGCCGTGTCACAGCTCACGGCTCGCGGCATTGGTCAGTCCACGTGTGTCGGTATCGGCGGGGATCCGGTAGGTGGTTTAACCTTTGTGCAGTGCCTTGAGAAGTTTCAACAGGATCCCGAGACCGATGCTGTGGTGCTGATCGGCGAAATTGGTGGCACCGCGGAAGAAGACGCTGCAGCCTATATTGCGCAGCACGTCACCAAGCCAGTGGTAGGCTTCATTGTTGGGCAGACTGCGCCGCCGGGACGGCGCATGGGCCATGCTGGTGCCATTATTGCCGGTGGGCGGGACACGGCTGCCTCAAAAATAGCCGCCTTGGAACGCAGTGGTATCAAGGTTGTGCACAGTCCAGCGCGTATCGGTGAGACGGTGGCCGACGTGCTGAAACACGTAGGACAAGAGGAGAGCCATGGAAAAGACCCTTGCAATCATTAAGCCCGACGCGGTGCAGCGCAATCTGGCTGGGAGGATTCTGGCACGTCTTGAGGCTGAGGGTTTTGTCGTGCTAGGCCTGAAAATGGTCTATCTCAGCAAGCAAGATGCTGAACGCTTTTATGCTGTACATAGTGAACGGCCATTTTTCGAGAGCCTGACCTCGTATATGGCCTCGGGTCCAGCTATGCCCATCCTGCTGGCGCGTGACAACGCGATTCAGGCCCTGCGCAACCTCATGGGAACCACCAATCCCGCCCAAGCGGCAGCCGACACGATACGGCAGGAATTTGGCCTCGACGTGGAAAAAAATGCCATGCACGGCTCTGATTCCCCAGCCTCAGCCGCCCAGGAAATCCCGTTTTTCTTCAATCACCTGGAATTCCGTGAGCGTGTCTGAGGAGACGCCGTATACACTACGCTAGAGCAGATATCCGTACTTAAAATTGGAACGCTCAATCCGGCGTTTGAGCTGGGTGACTTTCTCGTTTTCTTCCTGGAAGGGGTCGTTACACTTGACCCACAGGTTGAGGAGGTAACCAATACGGATGTAATTCCAGTCGAGATCATAGGGAATACGCTTCATTTTGGCGAGCTTGATGAGCTCCCCCCGCATCTTGGCCCGGGTGTTTTGGGGCGGATCAACCATGGCTGTCTCAATCTGCTCATCGCTCGCCAGTCGCACCACCTGTCCCTTCCGCTCTAGGAGGAAGTACAGGCCTTTCTCGCGCCGGATATCGTGATACTGCAAATCGAGCATGAGCATACGATCGCCGCTGGCCTCAGGCGACAGATTGGTGCGCTCCCCATAGGCTTGCAGGAGGTGCAGTTTGATGACCCAGTCAATCTCGTGGTGCAGCTGCATGGGATCTTCTTCGAGCTTGGTCAGCACGTACTCCCACTTGTGCAGGATATCAGCGGCCTCAGGACTCATCGGCCGTGTACTGTAATAACGATGCGCCAGATCGAGGTACTCTTTCTGCAACTCCAGAGCCGAATATTTCTTCCCACTGTTGAGAGGGACTGCTTCCCGACAGGTCAAGTCACGCGAAATATCTTTGATCGCCCGTACCGGATTGCGTAGAGAAAAGATCGGTGGGAGGAAATCATCTTCGATCATCTGCAGCACAAGCGCCGTCGTCCCCACCTTCAGGTAGGTGGAGAACTCGGACATGTTCGAATCACCCACAATGATGTGCAGCCGGCGGTATTTTTCCTTGATAGCGTGCGGTTCATCACGGGTATTAATAATGCTACGCTCATTCGTCGTGGTGCCAGAAATCTTCTGCCGAATATGCTGCGCGCGCTGCGAGATGTGATAGACCGTGCCCCGCCTCGTGCGAAACACCTTCCCAGCCCCAGTGAAGATTTGCCGCGTCACCAGGAACGGAATGAGCTGTTCGGCCATGTAGTAGAAATCAGCCGTGCGATCGGCCAGATAATTCTCGTGGCATCCGTAAGAATTACCCACGAAATCGGTGTTATTTTTAAAAATGGCGAGCTCACCCTGAAAACCCTCCTCATGCACCTTATTCTGGGCGTAATTGAGTAGGTTTTCCAAAATACGCTCGCCGGCTTTGTCGTAGATCATGACGTCCATGGGGCTAGCGCATTCTGGGGTGGCGTATTCAGGATGGCACCCCGTATCGAGATAAAAACGCGCCCCGTTTTCCAGAAAGACGTTCAAAAAACCTTCCGTGGTAATGAGCTTCTCAAAGAGATAGCGCACTACTTTCTCGGATGGGAGAGTGCGTCGTCCATTGCAGGTGAACGCAATACCAAACTCGTTTTCCAGCCCGTAGATGCGCTTTTTCATAGATGTTCATAGCCCATTGTTGGTGGCCGCCATCGCCCGAGCAGCCTCGGCCTGCGTCATGCGATAGAATTTCCGGCCGACGCGCCCGCGCTCTAGGAGGCCAACCTCCAGAGCACTCTCCTCGGCTGGCGGTCGCTCATAACCGGCCAGCAAACCCCGACGGCTGAGAGCTAATGCCTCTGCTAACGGCAGGTCCGGACGATAATGCTCTTGCAAGAAAGTGCGGATGCGGTCAGCCTGCCCACCGATCACGGCGAACTCCCGGCGGTCTGTGATCGTACCATCAAAGGAAACATGATACATTTCATTTTGCGCCGGGGTCTCACCAACTTCCACCACCAGAATCTCCACTTCCAGCGGCTTAGGATCACGGGTAAAGATGGTGCCCATGGTCTCTGAATAGGCATTCGCCAGCGATTTGGTCGTGACATCCTGACGGCTATAGGCATAGCCTTTGAGATCCGCATAGCGAATGCCAGCTTTGCGGAGGTTTTCGAACTCACTATATTTGCCGACGCCGGCAAAAGCGATGCGGTCATAGATCTCGGAGATTTTGTTGAGCGATGCACTGGGGTTTTCCGCCATGAGCAGGAGCCCATCTGCATACTCGACAGCGACGATAGAGCGGCCCTTGGCAATGCCCTTGCGCGCATACTCGGCTTTGTCCTGCATGATCTGGTCGGGCGACACATAGAAAGGCACAGCCATGGCGCTATCCTTGCAACGCCGCAATGAGCCGTTCACTCAGAGGACGGATCTCATCGTCAGCAACATCTGCCACCCCGTTACACGTGACCATTTTGACGACCGGATAGATCTCCCGTACAAGATCAGGACCGCTCGTGCCCACGTCAACATCCGCCGCATCCACCAGCGCCTCCAAGGCTAAAGCCAGAGCGGCCTCTCGAGTCATGTCCGCTTTGAAGAATTTTTTCAGGGTGCTCCGGGCGTCTTTGCCTCCCGAGCCTGTGGCATAAAATTGCAACTCCTCGTAGCGCCCACCGGTCACATCGTACTTAAAGATGCGACCCTGCCGCGAGCGCAGATCGTAGCCAGCAAAAATGGGAATAACCACGAGTCCATGAAAAGCAGCCGGCAGGTTTTGCTTCACCATCTGTGCGAGCTTATTCGCCTTGCCGTCGAGTGCGAGCGTCTCCCCTTCAATCTTGTGATAATGCTCCATCTCGACCTGGAAAAGCTTGATCATTTCCAGACAGGGGCCAGCAGCACCAGCCATGGCAATGAGTGAATAGTCGTCTGCTTTATACACTTTTTCGATGCGGCGCGACGATATTTCAAACCCCTCTGTGGCCTGGCGATCACCGGCCATCACGACCCCATCCACAAACCGCAATGCCAGCACTGTCGTGGCAAAAGGCACGGCCTCCGTCAACCGCAGCTCACTGGCAGCGAGCTGCGGCACATTGTACAGGTGTTGGAACGGGAGGAGATGCGGAAAATCATGCCGCAGCAACTCAAAGAAGCTCGCACCGTCGTAGCTTCCCGACAACAACGGCACCTTATTCTCCTCCTCGCTGCACGTAGTTTTTCACGAACTCCTCGGCATTTTCCTCTAAGACCTCGTCGATTTCATCAATCAGGGCATCCATATCATCCCGCAGCTTTTCACCCTTGGCCGACAAATTTGACGCCGGCGCGCTCGCTGTCGCCGTCTGCGTGTCACTGGTGCGCCGCACTTGCTGCTGCCCACCACCTTCAGCACATGTAACAATGCCGGCCCATGCCGTCCACGCCCCTCTTGTCTGCTCCCTCACCATAATACGCTCCTTCTGTATGGACTCTCCCGCTGTCTAGCGCTACCTATGTGACAATGTTGGCGACCAGGTCTGCCGCGGTCTCCGAACGATCCAGCAACTGCTGCACGTGGCGTTTCGTACCACGCGTTGGCTCCTCCATCATGATGCGTTTAATGGGGCCATCTCCAAGATTAAATGAGATCGAATCCCAGTTCACCCCGAAAATTTGATTTTTAAACTTTTTGAGGCACTGCCCACGGAAATAGGCGCGCGTATCTTCAGGCGGATCATCCATTGACTGCACGATGTCCTCCTCGACGAGCATACGCCGGGCCGCACCGCTACGTTCTAGCACGTAATACAAACCCTTTTCCGGGCGGATATCATGATACTGCAAGTCCATCATGGCAATGCGTGGGTCATCCCAGCCACTCCCCCGACGCTCCATATAATTGCTCAAGAGGTGCAACTTCATCACCCAGTCAATCTCCCGAGACAGCTGCATGGGGTCACTGGCCAGGCGATCCAATACAGAACCCCATTCCGCCACTATGGCTGGATAGGTCGGATGGCAGTCAGAATGTTGTGCTATATACCGCTGCGCCGCCTCATGATACCAGCGCTGCATATCAATCGCCGTCATTTTGGTACCGTCTTTCATCGGTACTGCCACCTGACATGTCGGATCATGAGAAATGTCCCGCAAAGCCCGCACAGGGTTGCGCAGCGCCAACGGCTCCGGCAAGAACCCCTCTTCAATCATGTGCAGGACGACAAGTGCTGTCCCGACTTTCAGATAGGTCGTGAACTCCGACATGTTGGCATCGCCAATAATGACGTGCAAACGGCGATAGCGGTCGCGATTGGCGTGTGGCTCATCACGGGTATTGATAATCGGGCGCTTCACCATCGTGTCCAGCCCCATCTCCGTTTCAAAGAAGTCGGCGCGTTGTGAGATCTGGTACGGCACATGCTCAGCCCCGTTTTCTGAGCCAACCTTTCCAGCCCCGCAAAAAATCTGCCGTGACACCAGGAAGGGCATAAAGCGTTCGGCAATCGTCTGAAACGGCGTGCGCCGGTCTAACAGATAGTTTTCGTGATAGCCGTAGCTATTGCCCTTCTGATCACTGTTGTTTTTATAGATAATGATGGTCCGACCAGGTGGGATAAGCTGGTTGGCGCCCAAACGGCTCAGGTTCAGGATACGCTCCCCGGCCTTCTCATAGCGGATAAGATCGAGGACATTGGAACACTCCGGCGTGGAGAATTCCGGGTGCGCATGGTCGACATAGAAGCGCGCACCATTGGGCAAGATCTTATTAATCGCCATGTTGTCCTGATGATCCGGCACGTCGTACTCATCGTCCAGCTCAAAACCCCTGGCATCCACCAGCGGGTCCTCTTGATCGTAGTCCCATAACAGCTTGAGCGACTGGTCAGCATTGTAGCTATTCACCAGTAATAAGGAGGTGGCAATGGAATCGAACTCCGGATCATTCTGGACCACAAGGCCATACTCCGTTTCCGAACCAAGGATTTTTGGGAGCGCCATGACACCTCCAAACTCAGGACTGTGCATCACCTACACTGCCGCACCGGCTGTAAACAACAGCGGACATCACAAGAGCCCTCACACCACCGCCTAGAGGTACTGTCCTGGGGCAATATCCTCAATGGGCCGTAGCTTCGGCGTCTTCGACCCCACAAGCGTACGAATGTTGATGATCTTTTCCCCTTTTGTACCGGAAATACGCGCCCAATCATCAGGATTCGTAGTGTTCGGGAGATCCTCGTTCTCCTTGAACTCCTCCTGCACGGCATTGAGGAGATCTTCCAACTTCAGGCCTTTCTCGCGCATGGCCAGATAGCGTTTCAACGCCGACTTTTTTGCCCGCGCCACAATGTTTTCGATCATTGCCCCGCTGGCAAAATCCTTGAAGTAAAAGGTCTCCCGGTCACCCTTGGCGTAGGTCACCTCGAGGAACTTATTCTCGTCCCGTGTGCTGTACATGTGCTCACAGGTCTGCTCAATGAGCCACGCCGCCGTCGCCTCACGGGCATGCCCGTGGCGCCGCAACTCCTCCTCGTGCAGGGGCAGATCTGCGAGCAGATACTTTGAAAAGATATCTCTGGCCGCCTGCTTGTCAGGCCGCTCGACTTTGATCTTGAGGTCCAAACGCCCTGGGCGCAACACCGCCGGATCGATCAGATCTTGGCGGTTGCTCGCGCCAATGACAATGACGTTCTCAAGCGACTCCAGGCCATCCAGCTCGGAGAGGAATTGCGCGACCACGGTGATCTCGACATCCGACGAAATCCCCGAGCCGCGCACCCGAAACAGGGAGTCCATCTCATCGAAAAAGACGATCACTGGCGTCGTGTCCGTCGCCTTTTCCCGTGCCTTCTTAAACACCTCACGGATTTTTGACTCAGTCTCGCCCACGTACTTATTCAGGAGTTCAGGCCCTTTGATGTTGAGGAAATAACTCTGCGCCTCGACACCCTTACGCGCCGCCAAACTGTGCGCCAGACTATTGGCCACTGCCTTGGCAATCAAGGTCTTCCCACACCCCGGCGGGCCATACAAGAGCACGCCTTTCGGTGGGCGTAGACGGTGTTCGCGGAATTCCTCGGGATAGAGATACGGGAGTTCAATACCATCCCGGAGGTCTTGAATCTGGGTGTCCAAACCACCAATATCTTCGTAGGTGACATTGGGCACTTCTTCCAGCACAACCTCCTCCACCTTTGATTTGGGGAGTTTCTCCAGCACATAGTTCGACCGCGTCTCGAGCAACAGATTGTCCCCAACATCTAAGTCCAAGAGCCGGGCGTTATCCGAGAGCGTTACCACCCGTTCTTCGTCGGCACGTCCCATCACGAGGACACGCCGCTCATCCAGGCGATCTTTTAAACGTACGACCTCACCGCGGGACTCATAGGTACTGATATCAATCACATTCAGGGACTCATTCAGTACCAGCAGCTGACCTTCTTCAAAGGTAGCGTTTTCAAGGCGGGGATGGACATTGACTTTCAAATGCCGCCCGTCAATGTCAATGTCCAGTGTGCCATCAGCGTTACGCTGGCGAAAGACACCATAGCTATTGGGGGGCATGCAGAGCTTTTCAACTTCTTTCTTGAGCGCGTTGATCTGCTCCTTTGCCTCTTGCAGAGCGCCTACGAGCTTCTCGTTCTGTTTTTTCCCTTGCGTCAGCTGCTCCAGCGACTGATGATACTTGCGTTTCAGCGCCTCGTAATGGCTAATCGTTTTCTCCAGGTGGCGTACCAAACTCTCGGAATCGTGCTCAACGACCCTGATGCGCTCTTGTAAGTCTTTGATTTCTATCTCGTACTGGGCGAGTTTGCTCTGGAATGAGGCTTCTGAGCGTGGCATATGGATGGAGAGTTTGCGCATCGTGTCGCGGACAAACCCCTTCCTCTCTTCCTGCGGGAAGTTCTCCATAGTCAAGAAACCTTCTCCTTAATGGTGATGAGCAAACTCCATGGCTTTTGACATCTGTGCCGCTAACCCTAGCATACTTGGCAGGGGGTGTCAAGCGTCAATAGAGCCTGTAATGTACTGAATTTTCTAGAGTTTCTGCATGTTCGCACACTGCTGGCACTGTCAAGATTATACCTCAAGACGGCCCTGTAACACCACTGCCACTTGCCGCTGGAGCGCTGCACCGCCACCGCCAGGTGTACAGAAGGCCTGTCCAGGCGTCAATCGCACGCTCCAGCGCTTGACAAAGCCCAGTGATTGTGAGAATGATTGTAGCACCAATATGGCTGAGTGCCAGGAGAAACACGTATGTATTGTATGACGCGATGGATGGCACGTATCAGGGAATGGTTGCGGTCCTCCCATGCCGACTCTGGTGCCGCACCGCCCTGGGACGCCACAAGGGCTCAGAGGAGCCTAGTATATCTCTGGCATGGATAATGTCCTCTTCCACGTCATACTGTTTGCGTATCTCTTGACTTCCTTGCTCTTCTGGCTCTACATGGGGCTGCAGCAGCGCTGGATCTTCCACCTAGCCCATGCTTTGCTGGGGGGCGGGTTTGGTCTGCAAACGCTCATCCTGGGCTATAATCTCTATGTCCGGACGTTTCCGTTGTGGGGGGAGGTGGCGACATCATTGGGGTTCCTCTCCTGGGCCATCATTGCGGTCTATCTTGCGGCGGTATGGCGCTACCGTATCGAAGCGCTGGGGTCTTTTATTGTGCCGCTGGCTTTCCTCGCCGCCGCGTCTGCCGGCGTACCGATAACCACGCCGGTCCGGTTGCCGTTGGCGGTGCAACACGTGTGGCTCGGCTTACATATCGTCCTCGCATTGCTCGGGTATGCGGCGTTTACCCTCATGTTTTGTGCCGGGGTTATGTATCTCATCCAGGAACGCCAGCTGAAGTCAAAGCGTCCTGGAGCCTGGTATCATTATTTACCGTCACTGACGCTGCTCGATGAGCTGAACGCCAAGGCGCTGCTACTGGGTTTCCCTTTCTTAACCCAGGGCATCGTCACGGGTTCGGTGTGGGCCAAGTACACGTACGGGTCATATCTGCACTGGAATCTGACCTCACTCCCGCTCCTCCTGGCGTGGTTTATTTATGCGCTGCTGCTGGGAGGACGGCGGACGTTAGGCTGGCAAGGCATCAAGGCAGCTCGGGCGACGGTGGGCGGGTTTATTGTCGTCCTGGCGTCGTATTTTGTGCACACGCTGTGAGTGCCCCTGGGGCAATGGAGCAGACAAGCATGGCGGTGGTGGTGGTGGGATTGAACCATACGACGGCCCCGGTAGCAGTGCGGGAACGCCTGGCGTTTTCCGACGCGACCCTGGCCGAGGCTCTGGCACACTTTCGCCCGCCAGAGGTCCAGGAGCTGGTCATACTCTCCACGTGTAATCGCGTCGAAATGTATATGCAGACGAACGATGTCGACGCCAGCGTGGCCAGTGCCGTGGCCTTTGTGGCGGCATGCCACGCGGTGCCGCCAGCGCAGTTTACGCCCCATCTCTATCAGTTGAGCGATCTCGAGGCGGTGCGGCATCTGTTTCGCGTGGCCGCAAGTCTGGACTCGCTGGTGCTGGGGGAACCGCAGATTCTTGGACAGGTGAAGGCCTCGTACCTGGCGGCCCAGGCCGCCGGCCGCACCGGCATGATCTTTGCGCACCTCTTTGAGCGCGCTTTACGGGTGGCGAAAGCGATCCGCACGGAGACGGGCATTAGCGATCACGCGGTGTCCGTGAGTTATGCGGCGGTAGAACTGGCAAAAAAAATTTTTGAGAGCCTCGAGCAGCGCACGGTCATGGTCTTAGGGGCTGGGGACACCGCCGCGCTGGCGGCGCGCCATCTGGTCAGGCAGGGCGTCAGCAGCGTCTTTATTGCCAACCGGACGGCAGAGCGCGCTGTCTATCTCGCCCAGACGCTGCAGGCGAAGGCGATTCCCTGGGAGGCGTTCCCCGAGCATCTGGCCTATACCGACATTGTCGTCAGCTCGACCAGTGCCCCGCACCCGATCATTGAGTCAGCGATGGTGCGTGAGGCAATGCGAGCCCGGCGCAGCCGACCCATGTTTTTTGTCGATATTGCCGTACCGCGTGACGTTGATCCAGCGGTGAATACGCTGGAAAACGTGTTTCTGTACGACATCGACGATCTGCAAAACGTCGTGCAGGAGAATCGCCGTGAACGGCAACACGAGGCGTTAGCGGCGGAGGAATTAGTCTGGCAGGAAGTCCGACAGTTTGAGCAGTGGCTCGCGGTGCGTGACGCGGTACCTACCATTGTCGCTCTCCGGCAGCAGGCTGAGGCCATTCGTCAGCAGGAACTCGAGAAAGCCCTGCACAAGTTCGGACCACTGGACGAGCGGCAGCGGCGCGTGCTCGACGCCCTCACCTGTGGTATTGTGAACAAACTCCTGCATGCACCTACCGTCTCGCTGAAGCAGGCCTCGCAGGAGGGGCAGGTACGCGATGCGGTTCACATGGTCCGCCACCTTTTCAACTTGGATGCATAACCATGGCATCAATGTATGGCCACGTCCGTCTAGGCACCCGCGGTAGTCCCATGGCCCTCTGGCAAGCCCGTTGGGTCGCCGAGGCGCTGCGGCGGCAGCACTCTGGACTGACAACCGAACTCGTGGTGATTCGTACCGCAGGGGACAGAAACCGTCATGACCCTTTGCCGCGCATTGGCGGCAAGGGGCTGTTTGTGAAGGACATCGAAGACGCACTGCTGCGCCAGGAGATCGATCTCGCCGTGCACAGTATGAAGGACGTGCCAACGACGCTCCCACCTGGACTGCACCTGAGTGCTGTGCCGCCTCGGGATGATGTACGCGACGCGTTTGTGGGGCGCGATGGCCGGCGCCTTACCGAGGCGTCTGGTCCCTGGCGTATTGGCACCAGCAGCTTGCGCCGGCGGGCGCAGTTACTTGTGCTGCACCCGCAGCTCCAGGTCCAGGATATCCGCGGCAATGTCGATACGCGCCTGCGCAAAATGCGCCAGGGGGAGGTCGACGGCGTGGTCGTCGCTGCGGCTGGCATGTGCCGTTTGGGCCTGCAAGCGGAGATCACAGAACTCCTCCCGATCACCGTGATGCTGCCGGCCGCTGGACAGGGTGCCCTGGGGATCGAGACCGTGGCCGGTCATTGGGTCGACGACCTGCTGCAACCACTGCACGATCCAACCACAGCCACAGCTGTGGCCGCCGAACGCGCTTTTCTCTGGCACCTGGGCGGGGGGTGTACGGTACCCATCGCGGCTTTGGCACAGTGTCAGGGCGCCGAACTGTCCCTGCAGGGACTCGTCAGCACCCCCGATGGCTCGCAGCTCCTGCGCCAGAAGCTGCGTGGTCCCGTCCAGGAGCCAGCCGCGCTCGGCGAGCGCCTGGCAGCCCAGATGCGTGCCAGTGGAGCGGGTGCGCTACTGGAAGCCCTGCAAGACGACCTACACCCTCTCCTGGCGCGAGAGGGACAAGAGGAGAAAGAGTGATGCGTTTTCCCGCCTATCGTGCCCGACGACTCCGTGAGAGTACGGCCTTACGTCGCCTGGTGCAGGAAACACGCCTGGCGCCAAGCGAGTTTATTCTGCCTTTATTCATCGTTCCAGGGTATGGCATCCGCCAGGAAATCGCCTCGATGCCAGGACAGTACCACCTCTCGGTGGATCAGAGCGTTGAGGAGGCCAGGAGCGTAGTAGACCATGGCATCCCGGCGGTGCTGCTGTTTGGCTTGCCAGAGGCCAAAGATCCTCTAGGGCAGGAAGCCTACAGCCCGACGGGTGCCGTGCAACAGGCGGTGCACGCCCTGAAGCAGGCCGTGCCGGCGCTGGTGGTGATCACCGATGTGTGTCTGTGCGAGTATACCGACCACGGCCATTGCGGTGTCGTGCAAGGGGAGCACATCGACAACGATCTAACTCTGGATCTGCTGCAACGTACGGCCCTGTCGCACGTCGAGGCGGGTGCGGATATGGTAGCACCGTCTGACATGATGGACGGACGCATTGGGGCTATCCGCGCCTTTCTGGATGATAAAGGCTATCACACCACCCCGATCATGGCGTATGCCTCCAAGTATGCTTCCAGCTTCTACGGTCCTTTCCGTGAGGCCGTGCAGTCGGCGCCGCAGTTCGGCGACCGCCGTTCGTATCAGATGGACCCGGCCAATGCCCGCGAGGCCGTACGCGAAGTGCAGCTCGACATCGAGGAGGGCGCCGACATCGTCATGGTCAAACCGGCGCTGCCGTACCTCGACGTTATTGCCCGCGTGCGGCAAAGCACGGACCTGCCCCTGGCGGCGTATAACGTCAGCGGCGAGTATGCCATGATCAAAGCGGCAGCGCGTCTGGGTTGGCTCGATGAAGAGCGGGCCATGTTGGAAGCGCTGACCAGTATCAAACGCGCTGGGGCAGACATCATCATCACCTACTTCGCCAAAGACGTTGTGCGCGTGCTGGCGCGCGGTGGTGTGTAAAGGACATGGTGGCAGACTATGCGTATCGGTGGTGGCCACGCCAACCGGCGTCCGCTGCGCACCGTGGCAGGACGTGCCGTCCGCCCCACGAGCGGGCGGGTACGGCAAGCGCTGTTTAATATGTTGCGCGGGCTGGTCCAGGATGCTATCTTCATAGACCTTTTTGCTGGCACCGGGAGTGTGGGCCTGGAGGCGCTCAGTCACGGTGCCAGACATGTCTACTTTATTGAGCACGACCGCCGTGCCCTGATGAGCTTGCAGGCGAATATCCGTCGCTGTGACATGGTGGGGCGGGCGACAATCGTGGCTGCTCCATTACCGCAAGCGCTGCAGCAACTGCCGGCTTCTTTGCAAGCGGATATACTGTTTCTCGATCCCCCCTACGCTTCTGATCTGGCAGAGATCACCCTTGCAGCCTTGGCCGAGCGTCCTCTATTGGCAGCCCATGGTGTCCTTGTCTGGCAGCATATGGCGCGCCGTGCGATACCCCACATGGTGCTCGAACGTCCTCTGTGGAAGCGCCGACGCTATGGTACGACCCAGCTCTCACTCTATGCGGCCTTCGCAACCCCCACTGGGCTCGACGGCAGCAAGGGACAGGGAGACGCCGAGGATCTGGAGGTAAGATAACGTGGCTGAGCGTGTGGTGGTCGCCATGAGTGGTGGTGTGGATAGCTCGGTCAGCGCGGCGCTGTTACACGAGCAGGGCTATGAGGTGATTGGGGTCACCATGAAGCTCTGGGACGGGCCAGAGACGGCCGCAGCCCACCACAAAACCTGTTGTACGCTGGATGATGTGTCCGATGCGCGCCGCGTGGCAGCGTCCCTTGGGATGCCCTTCTACGTGGTCAATTTCAAGGCCCAGTTTGCCCAACACGTCATCGATTACTTTGTCGATACGTACCGCCAGGGTGCCACGCCGAATCCCTGTGTCCAGTGCAACCGCTATCTCAAATTTACGGCCCTGTTGCAGCGGGCGCAGCAGCTGGGTGCGCGCTGGGTGGCGACCGGACATTATGCAGCAATATGGCAGGACGAGGGGGGGCGGTACTACATTCGACGCGGACGCGATGCGCAGAAAGATCAGTCCTACTTCCTCTTTGATCTGTCCCAGGAGCAACTGCGGCACACGCTCTTGCCGCTTGGAGAGTATCGTAAGGAGGAGGTGCGTCAGATCGCCGTCCGGCTGGGACTCAAGGTGGCCGAGAAGCCCGAGAGCCAGGAGATCTGCTTTATTCCTGACGGTGATTACCGCTCCTTCGTCCGCCCTCGTTTGACCCCGGCAGAAACGCAGCCAGGACGCATGGTCACTACCGACGGCACCACTGTTGGTACACACCAGGGCCTAGCTTTTTATACTGTAGGGCAGCGACGTGGCCTCGGCGTCGCTGCAGCCGAGCCGTTGTATGTGACACGCCTCGATCCAGTGCACAACACGGTGGTGGTGGGGCCGCGACAGGCCGCCCTCGGTGCGGTGTTTAGCGTCGAGCGTGTCAACTGGATGTGCCCGCCGCCAGCGCGGACAGTGCACACGACGGTGCAGATTCGCTACCGGCATCAGCCAGTAGCCGCGGCTATCGAGCCGCTGGCTGCCGACCAGGCACGTGTGGTGTTGCATGAGCCGCAATTTGCCGTGACGCCCGGGCAGGCGGCCGTATTCTACGACGGTGACACGGTCATTGGTGGCGGCTGGATAACGTCGAGTACCCCGAGTAGTCCAGGAGAAGGATAGACATCATGGCGTCGGAACGATACGAGGAGGAACAGGCCGAAAAGGCTTTTACCGTCTCAGATAAGCGTCTCTTTACCAGGGAAGGCGCGCGGCGTGACCCGGATACGCCACGCGAGACCCCGGCGGCGAGTCCGCCCCCGCCGCCCCCACCCCCCAGGCGTGAAGCGCCACGCGCCGCGGAGCCGCAGCGGCAGCGACCAGAGCCGCAGCCGCAGCGGCCAGAGCCGGGGACTGGCACACACCGTGACCTGCCGCCAGCCGATTTTACGATGCTGGTGAATATGCTGGTGACCAATGCCATGGTCTTCCTGGGGCAAATGCCCGCTCCCGGTTCGCAGCAGTATATGCGTAACCTGCCGCAAGCCCAACACATGATTGATCTCCTCATGGTGCTGCGTGAGAAAACGCGCGGGAATCTGGCGCCGGACGAGGAACAGATGATGCAGGAATTGCTGCCCCAACTGCAAATGGCGTACGTCAGCGCCAGCCGGCAAGTCGGCTAGGAGAACCAGGGCATGGGTCGGGTGCAGACGCTTCCCGAAGCAGTGATCAATCATATTGCCGCAGGCGAAGTGATCGAACGCCCGGCTTCTGTGCTCAAGGAGCTCCTGGAAAATGCCCTGGATGCGCAGGCGCGCAGCATCAAGGTGATGGTGCAGGGTGGGGGCATCGAGTTGATCCAGGTCGATGACGACGGCCTCGGCATGGACGCTGAGGATGCCGTACACTGCTTTACCCGGCACGCTACGAGTAAAATTAGGGCGCTGGACGATCTGGATCAGATTACCACGTTGGGCTTTCGGGGCGAAGCCTTACCTAGCATTGCGACCGTATCACGGTTGCAGCTGATCTCGCGCTGGGCGCACGCGCCACTGGGGACACGTGTCGTCCTGGCCGGAGGTACCGTGCTGGACGTGGCCGCCTGTGGCGCGCCGCCTGGGACGTCTATACGGGTCAGCGATTTGTTCTACAATACCCCTGCACGGCTCAAATTCCTCAAACAGCCGTCCACAGAGGCCGGCCATATCGCGCATTGCTTCAGCACTCTGGCGCTGGCAGCGCCGGCGGTGCATATGACCCTGCACCTGAACGGCCGCCTGCACCTCCAGGCGCCGGCAGCGGCGGACCTGGGAGAGCGGCTGGAGATGCTCTTCGGGGCCGATTTCCACGAGCAGGTGCTGCCTGTGGCCGACACCGCCCCTGACCTGCAAGTGTGCGGCTATATTGCCAAAGCCACTTTGCATCGTGCCACGCGCCGGCAGCAATTTTTCTTCGTCAATGGCCGCGCCGTGCAAAATCGTGTGCTGAGCCGTGGCCTGTACGAAGCGTATCGCACGCTCTTGCCACGGGATCGCCACCCGGTGGCGTGTCTGTTCCTGACCCTGCCGGCGAGCGAGGTCGACGTCAATGTGCACCCGGCCAAGCTGGAGGTGCGCTTCCGGCAAGAAGCACGCCTCTATGACCGCCTGCGGCGGCTGTTCCAGCAGCGCTTGCAGGACAGTGTGGCCGGCCCGGGCGGGGCGCGGCCGGCGGCTCTACAGCCGTCTGCCCCGTGTGCCCTCGCCATGCCGGAGCGTGCGGTCCCGATGCTGTGGCCGGCGTCGACCACTGCACCGGTGCCCTCTGCAGAGGCGCCACGTCCTGGCAGCTCTTCAGCAGCTTTCTCCCAGACACTCAACCTGCATGCCGGTTACCCAGAAGCCGGGCGCGCCATTCTCGAAGGCATGCCTCTGGGACAGCTGCACAACACGTACATTGTGTTGCAATATACGGATGGGGTATTCCTGGTCGATCAACATGCGGCGCACGAACGCGTGCTCTATGAGCGCTTGCGAGCGCATGTGCAAGACGGTCCTCTCGCAGCCCAACAGGTCCTCTTTCCTGCCACCCTTGATCTCGGCGCCACTGACCCGGAGTGGATTGCCTCGTGTCTGCCACGTCTTGCCGCCCTGGGCTTTACGCTCGAGCACTTTGGGGGGACGACGTATCGCCTGCCGAGCGTCCCTGCCCTGCTCGCGGAACGCGACTATGCGGCAGCGTTGATGGATGTCCTCGAGATCCTGCGCTCCCCGGCAGCAGACGACATCCTCGATGAGGGTCTGCCCCGGGTGTTCCACCGTCTGTTGACCGTGATGGCGTGTCACGGCGCGGTGCGTGCCCATCAGCGCCTGCATGACGACGAGATCCGGGCGGTGCTGCGCGACCTGGCAGGCACCGCCATGCCGTTTACCTGTCCACACGGCCGGCCAGTGCTCCTGCATATTGCTCTGGCTGACATTGAAAAGAAGTTTCTGCGCTGTTAAGGTAAAGATGTCCGCATGCATGCGGCATCCCTCTCCTCCCATCATAAGGGGACGCATATGCTTGAAGGACCACTGCCCGAGGGTTTAACGTTTGATGATGTCTTACTTCTGCCCGCCCGCTCCGATGTCTTACCGCGCGATGTCGATGTGTCGACTCAGCTGACCAATAACCTCTTCCTCAACATCCCCCTGGTGAGCTCGGCCATGGATACGGTGACTGGGGCCGCCCTCGCCATTGCCCTGGCGCAAGAAGGGGGTATTGGCATCATTCACAAAAACCTCAGCATCGCAGAGCAAGCCGCTGAAGTCGATAAAGTCAAACGCTCTGAGAGCGGCATGATTGTCGACCCGATTACCATGGCGCCACACCAGCCGGTCTATGAAGCCATCGAGATGATGACGCGCTACCGGATCTCGGGTATTCCGATCACGGAAGGCCCGAAGCTCGTGGGCATTTTGACCAACCGTGATCTGCGCTTTGTCACCAACACGCAGCAACCTATCGCGGACCTGATGACGAAGGACCATCTGATCACTGTGCCGCAAGGCACGAGCCTGGACGAGGCGCAAAAACTCCTGCACCAGCACCGCATTGAAAAACTCCTGGTGGTGGATGAGGCGTTTCACCTTAAAGGTCTGATCACCATCAAGGACATAGAGAAACGCAAAAAATATCCGCAGGCGTGCAAAGATGCCCTAGGCCGGCTGCGCGTGGGGGCCGCGGTCGGCCTCACCCCTGATCGCCATGAACGCGTTGCCGAACTGGGGCGCTGCGGGGTCGATGTCATCGTGGTCGACACGGCGCACGGCCATTCTTCCTACGTATTGGCAGCGGTTGAAGAGATCAAGAAAGCCCATGGCGACATGCAGGTGATCGGTGGCAACGTGGCCACGGCAGAAGCGACGCGTGATCTCATCAACGCCGGCGCTGATGCGGTGAAAGTGGGCATGGGACCGTCCTCGATCTGCACCACCCGCATGATCGCTGGCATTGGTGTGCCGCAGTTGACGGCCATCTCCGAGTGTACGCGGGTGGCCCAGCAGTACGGCATCCCCATCATCGCTGACGGCGGCATCAAATACTCGGGCGATATTGTCAAGGCGCTGGCCGCCGGCGCGCATTCGGTGATGATTGGCAGCATCTTTGCCGGCACCGAAGAGAGTCCGGGCGAGCGTGTGCTGTACCAGGGCCGGAGCTATAAAGTCTACCGCGGTATGGGCTCGCTTGGCGCCATGGCAGGTGGCAGAGGCGATCGCTATTTTCAAGGCAATGAGACCCAAACCAGCAAGTTAGTCCCTGAAGGGGTCGAGGGACGTATCCCCTACAAAGGGGCGTTAGCTGATGTGGTGTATCAACTGGTCGGCGGGCTGCGCTCGGGCATGGGCTATTGTGGCTGCCGCACCATTGATGACCTGCGCCAGCGTGCCCGCTTCATCCGTATCACCAGTGCTGGACTGCGCGAAAGCCACGTCCACGACGTCATCGTCACCCAGGAAGCACCAAATTACCAGATCGACTGACCGTCATCATCGCAGGCAATACTCTACCACTGAACGGAGACCGCGTATCCATGACGCCACAGAGTTTTGTGCACCTGCACCTGCATACCGAATTCAGTCTGCTGGATGGGGCGAACCGGATCGATGAGTTACTCGATCGCGCACAAGAACTGCACATGCCGGCGGTGGCCATGACCGATCATGGCAACATGTTCGGCGCCATGAAGTTTTATAAGGCCGCCAGGGAGCGCGGCATTAATCCTATTCTGGGCTGTGAAGCCTATATCTCCCCGACGACACGCTTTGACCGCTCCAAGCAGGGCATCAGCACGGTGGCGCACCACCTGACGCTCTTAGCCACCAATTATACAGGCTATCAGAATCTGGCGCGCCTGATCAGCAAAGCGCACCTCGAAGGCTTTTATTATCGGCCGCGCATCGATAAGGACCTGCTGGCCGAGCATGCCACAGGGTTGATCGGTCTGACGGGCTGTCTCAAGGGCGAGGTGAATGGGCATATCCTCGGCGAGGACATGCGCAAAGCGGTGGAGGCGCTCGACAGCTACCGCCAGATCTTTGGCCCGGAGAATTTGTACGTAGAGCTGATGTCACACGGCGTCGACGGGCAGATGCAGGTGAACCGTCAGCTCATGGCATTTAGCCGCGACCTCGGCCTGCCAGTGGTGGCAACGAACGACTGTCACTACCTGCGCCGTGAGGATGCGGCCCCGCACGATGTGTTGCTGTGTATCGGCACCGGGAAAACCCTTAACGACCCCCAGCGCATGCGCTATGGTCCCCAGGAATTTTACTTTAAGACGCCCGAGGAAATGTACCAGGTCTTTGCGGAAATTCCGGAAGCCTGCGCCAACACGCTGCGCATTGCCGAGCGTTGTGACATCCAGTTACCCTTTGACAGCATGCTCCTGCCGCGCTATCAGACTCCGGAAGGCCTGTCGCTGGACACCTATCTCGAGCAGGTGACCCGTAACGGTCTACAAGAGCGCCTGCGCCATCGTCCGGTGGCCCAGGAGGATCGGTACTGGCAGCGTCTGGAGCAGGAACTGGCGATCATCCGCACCACTGGCTATTCTGGCTACTTCCTGATTGTGTGGGATTTTATCCGCTACGCCCGCGAGCAGGACATTCCAGTTGGCCCAGGCCGCGGCTCAGCCGCCGGCAGTCTCGTGGCCTATGCCCTGCGTATCACTGATATCGATCCCCTCGAGTACAACCTGCTGTTCGAGCGCTTTTTAAATCCCGAACGCGTCACCATGCCAGACATCGATATTGACTTTTGCATGGACCGGCGCGACGAGGTCATTCGGTATGTCACTGACAAATACGGCGCTGAGAACGTGGCGCAGATCATCACCTTTGGCTCGATGCTGGCGAAGGGTGCTCTGCGTGATGTGGGGCGCGCCCTCGATATGCCGTACAGCGATGTCGATCGCATCGCCAAGCTGGTGCCCAACCGCCTCAATATCTCTCTGGACGAAGCCATTGCCGAGGAGCCACGACTGCGCGAGCTGCAAACGCAAGACCCGCGTGTCGAGCGCCTCATCGATACGGCGCGGCGCCTCGAGGGCCTGTCACGCCACGCCTCCGTGCACGCTGCCGGGGTGGTGATCTCGCCGGAGCCTCTGCACAACATTGTCCCACTATCCAAAGGTGCCAAGGGTGAGGTCGTGACGCAGTACGCCATGGACGACATCGAAGCCATGGGGCTGCTCAAGATGGACTTTCTGGGGCTGCGCACTCTCACCGTCATCCACAATGCGCTCAAACTCATCGCCGCTAACCAGGGTATGAGGCTGGATATCGAAAACATCCCGCTGGACGACGCTGAGACCTACCGCCTGTTGTCCGAGGCGCGCACCAATGGCGTGTTTCAGCTCGAGGGCCGTGGCCTGCGGGAGTTACTGCGCAAGCTGCAGCCGCACGTGTTTGAGGATCTGGTAGCCCTGGTGGCGTTGTACCGCCCGGGCCCACTGGGCAGCGGCATGGTCGACGATTTTATCGAGCGCCGGCATGGACGGCGCGCTATCACCTATGAGTTACCGGAACTGGCACCCATCTTGCGCTCCACCTACGGGGTCATTGTGTTCCAGGAACAGGTGATGCAGATTGCCACGGTGCTGGCCGGTTTTACCCTCGGCGGTGCCGACCTCCTGCGCCGCGCTATGGGCAAGAAAAAACCCGAGGTCATGGCGGAACAGCGCGAGCATTTCGTGCGTGGTGCCGTGCGCAACGGCTATCCAGAAGAGCCGGCGGCGAAGATTTTTGACTTGATCGCTTACTTCGCCGGGTATGGCTTCAATCGCAGTCACAGTGTGGCGTATGCCCTCATTGCCTACCGCACGGCCTATCTGAAAGCGCACTTTCCGCGGGAGTTCATGGCCGCCCTGATTACCAGTGACATGGACAATACTGACAAGGTGATGCGCTACATCGGCGACTGCCGTGACATGGGTATTGCCGTCCTGCCACCGGACATTAACGAGGGCTCGTACGGTTTTACCGTCGCCAGCGACAGCATACGCTTTGGGCTAGGCGCCATCAAAGGCGTTGGTGAGCAAGCCATCACCGCCCTCATGCAGGAGCGCCAGGAACATGGGCCGTTTCGGTCCTTTTTCGACCTGTGTGAACGCCTCGATACGCGTCACGTCAACAAAAAAGTCCTGGAGAGTCTCATAAAAGGTAGGGCCATTGACTCCCTGGGATTGACGCGCGCCCAGATGTTAGGGAACATGGCACGCGTGCTGGACTGGGCGCAGCGGCAGCAGGAGGATCGGCAGCAGGGCCAGTTCAGCCTGTTTGGCAACAGCAGCGCCGGCCCCAGCGTGGATACGCCGACGCTGGAACCAGTGATGCCCTGGAGTGACAGCGAGCAGCTGGCTTACGAGAAAGAGGCCCTGGGTTTTTACATCAGTAGTCATCCGCTCATGGCCGTGCAGCAACAGATGCGGCGCCTGGTCACGGCGACGAGCCAGAGCCTGGTCGACTTCCAGGGAGAGCAGACGGTGACCATCGGCGGGCTGATCACCCAACGGCGGGTCCAGCTCACCAAAAACGGTGATCGTATGGCGTTTGTGACCCTGGAAGACCTCTACGGGAGTCTGGAAGTCATCGTCTTTCCCGAAACCTATCGCCAGAGCGTCGCCGCCTGTGAGAGCGAAGAGCCAGTCATTGTGTGGGGGAAGGCCAAGATCGAAGGGGAGGGAGGGGAGCCCCGCATCATTGCCCAGCGGGTGCTGCTGCTCAAGGACGCGCTCGCCCTCGGAGAATTTCGGCGCCTGACGTTAAGTGTGTCGCCCCAGCATGACCGTACCACGCTGCTGCACGTGCGTGACCTCTTGGGCCATACGCCCGGCTCCTGCCATGTGGTGCTGGTGTTGCAGTTTCCCGATGGTGAGCGGGTGCTACTGCGCGCGGCTGAACACCTCAATGTGGCTCCGTCCCTGGCGCTCCTGGCTGGCCTGGAAGAGCTGTTAGGAACCGAGCATGTGCATGTGGCCTAGGGCATCATTGGAGGGCGTATAGCGCCCTCGCCCTGCCGCAGAGGCAACGTGATGCAATATATCTTTGCGCTTGCTTTTGCTGGCGTAGCCGCATATGATGTGTGGCTACTTCCCGGATGAGTGGTCTATCATGAGTGCAGAACGCACAGGAAGAGGCGCTATCCCTGTCCCGCAGCGCCCGGTTGGTGTCCGTTGGGTAGTCTACTGGTGTGGCCGCATCTTGCAGATGAGCGGATTGGTGCTGATCTGGTGGGTGTTGCTGCTCTTCGCTGGTACTGCAGGTATGGGCGTGTTGCTCTACTGGAGTGCCGCGGCGGCTCTCGTGTTCTATGCTGGTTGGGCCTGTATGCTGTGGGCGACAGGGAGGTGGTAACCATGGTTGCGTGTCTGGATAAGTCTTGAGCTATGGATACAGACAAACCGGAACCCAATGCCCTTGAGCCCTACACGCAGCATGAACAACTGATCGTGCGCCTCCAGCCGGAGAGCGAACCTGAGGAACGGCTTGTGCGTCAGATCGCTCTATGCAACGTGAAGCTTGAGCACATTGAGACCCTGCTGGCCAGGGCCAAAGAGCAATTGCACCATGTGCTCGAGGCCCCCAAGAACGAACTGTCGCTTTAACGTCAAAGAAGAGACTGAGGATGGGTTGGTTGCTCGCTGAAAAGACCTTGTGCCTGTTTGAAGTCGATCTGAAGGGAGCGGCAGCGCCCGCCTGTGCAGCGCGGTTGGCGGTGGAGCAGCGTATGCTTGACGCCGCAGCCTGGGCCGTGCAGCGCCACACCAGTCACATCCCTGACCGCCACTTATATCCAGCCCGGTTTGCCCGTGGTGAGCAGTTTTGGACTGCCCAACAGGCAGACAAAATCCTGTCCTATTGCTGGGTAACCCAGGAGCCCGTCGAAATCGGGGAAATTCGTTGCATTATGTACCCGCGTGGGGACGAAGTGTATCTCTATGATGCCTTTACCTTTGCGGAGTATCGCGGCCAGAATCTCTATCCAGCGCTCCTGCAGCAGATTTTGGACTTCAGTCGCGAGCAAGGCCTGCGACGGGCCCTGATTTTTGTCCTTAGCGACAACATGGCGTCGATTCGGGGTGTACAGAAGGCTGGTTTCAGAGAATTTCAACGTGTAACGTATCGGAACATTCTTGGGTTCGCCCGGTATGCCTACCGGCCGCAGCTCAGTGCCTCTGCAGGGGTTGATCTGCGACCTGCCTAAGAGATGTGCTGGCAGCATACTGGCAGACGTGGCCTCCTGTGATTGTTCATGCCTTTCGTGGACGAGGGCTCACCATGCGTGTTGAGGTTTTCACGGCTGTCTCAGCTTTTCAGGATTTGCGTGCCGAGTGGGGCCAGTTGTTGGCGCAATTGCCATTTCAGAGTGTCTTTTTTACCCCACAGTGGCAGGAAACATGGTGGCGTCACTTTGGCGCTACCCGGCAATTACATATGCTGACCGTACGCGCCAGTGATGGGACGCTGCAGGGGTTGGCCCCCTTGATGAGCAGTCCTGGGCTTGACGGCACCTCCCGTCTCGAACTGCTCGGTGACCTGGAGTTGTGCGACTATCTTGACGTGTTGATGGTCCCGGCCCAGCAGCACGCCGTGGGGCGCGCGGTGGTGGAGTATCTGGTAGACACCGGTGGCGACGAGATGGAAGTCTGCTTGCAGAATCTCTCGCAGTATTCGTCAACCGCCGCCGTGTTCCACGATTCCCTCCAGGACAGGGGGCTCACGGTCGAGGTCGAGCAGATTGAGACGTGCCCAACGGTGCTGTTGCCACCAGAATGGGATACCTATCTGGCCATGTTACGTGGCAAAGACCGTCATGAACTGCGTCGGAAACTGCGCCGTGCCGAGGCCGCGGCGCGCCTCGAGTATCGCGTCACCAGCGCTGCCGCCCAGCTTGACGAGGATATCGATACGTTTGTGGCGTTGCATCGCATGAGTCAGCACGATGCCAAGCAGGGGTTTATGACCCCTGAGAAAGAAGCCTTTTTCCGCGATATGGCCCGGCAGTTGTGGCCGCAGGGCTGGTTAGAACTGGCCTTCCTTTATGCCGACGGGGAGCCAATTGCCACGCTGTGCTGTTTTGCCTATGGCTCAACGTACGCGGCCTATAATTCAGGGTACCACCCTGCCTATGCAGAGCTCAGCGCCGGGATTGTGCTCTTCGCTGAACGCATCCGTACAGCCATAGCGCGGGGCTTCACGGCTTTTGACTTCCTGCGTGGCAATGAGTCCTACAAATATCGTTTTGGTGCAACAGATCAGCCGCTCTACCAATTGCTTGCGCGCACTGCCTGCCCAGTGCAGGGGTCGTGTCTATGAGTGGCGCACCTCGCACCAGCCTGTCGCTGCGCCGAGTCGCCATGTTCAGCGTGCATAGCTGTCCGCTGGCGCCTTTGGGAGGACGTGAGACGGGTGGGATGAACGTCTATGTCCGGGAACTCAGTCGTCTCCTGGGCCAACAGGGTATTGCGGTCGATGTCTATACCCGCCGCCAGGACCCCTGGGAGCCCACGGTGGTACCATTTGGGCCGCGGGCACGGGTCATTCACCTGCATGCCGGCCCTGCGGCGCCGTACGCTAAGCACCGGGTATGGGACCACTTGCCGGAATTTGTCGAAGGTGTCCTGGCCTTTGCGACCAGCCAGGGGGTGCACTATGATCTCTTGCACAGTCATTACTGGCTCTCGGGCTGGGTAGCGCTGCAACTACGGCAGTTATGGGCGCTCCCTATGGTGCATATGTCCCATACCCTGGGCTATCCCAAGAACGCCGCAGCCCAACAGGTCTGGGAGCAGGAGCCGGCTCAGCGTCTGCTGGTAGAACACGAGATCCTCAAACACAGTGATGCGCTCGTCGCCGAGAGTCCAGCCAGCAAACAGCACATGGTGCAGGAGTACGGGGTCGACCCAGCCCGTGTGCAGATCATTCCCTGCGGTGTAGATACGCTGCGGTTTCGTCCACAGAACCGGCAGCAGGCGCGGCGTGCGCTAGCCCTGCCTGAGGCGGCGCCCCTGGTACTCTTCGTGGGGCGCTTGCAGCCCCTCAAGGGCCTGGACACCCTCTTACGTGCCGTGCACCTGGTGCGTCAGCAGTACCCGGCACTCCAGCTGCTCATTGTGGGTGGGGGCCTTGATGATGGCGACCCACACGAAGCGGCAGAGCTGGAACGATTACGGGTATTGGCAGCCCACCTGGACCTGACGCCACACCTCGCATTTATCAAGGCGCAACCACAGGAAACATTGGTACAATATTACACGGCAGCGGACGTCTTTGTCCTGCCCTCACATTATGAGTCGTTTGGCATGGTGGCGCTCGAAGCCATGGCCTGTGGTACTCCCGTGGTCGCCTCTCAGGTAGGCGGGCTCGCTTCGACCATCGTGCACGAACGCACGGGGTTGCTGGCGCCTGTGGGGGATTGGCCGGCCTTTGCCAGGGCCATCAGCCGTATGGTAGCATCTCCGACGTTACGCGACATGTGGGGGCACGCTGGCGTCCAACGCGCCCAGACATATGCCTGGCCGCGTGTGGTTGAGCGGAATGTGCAACTCTATCAGCGCCTGATACGGCGGCAATGCACGGCGGGTTGTGGACTCGCAGCCAGTGGCCAATAGCCAGGGCTTCTGGTACCTCCCCTGAGCTGCGGCGCTGGCCGGAAAGGTGCAAGGGGAAGAGCATGCAGGTCAGGTTCTGGGGGACACGCGGGTCCATAGCCGCACCAGGACCCAGCACCATGCGCTACGGTGGTAATACTTCCTGCGTCGAAGTGCGACTCGCTGACGACACGCTTATCATCTTTGACGCTGGCACTGGCATCCGGGCTCTGGGGCAGGCATTGCTAGCACAACCAGGCCCGGTACACGCGTACTTGTTCTTGAGCCATGCGCACTGGGATCATATTCAAGGGATTCCCTTTTTTGCCCCCGCCTATATTGCTGGCACAGAGCTGACCATCCTGGGTCCTGAACATGGCCATCTGACCCTGGAAAAAATCGTCACGGGCCAGATGCGGAGCCCGTATTTTCCTATTCCTATGCATGCCATGGCGGCGAAGATCGAGTTCATGAAGCTCGCAGAACGCAGTGTGGTGGAGCTCCCTAACGGCGCGACGGTCGAAGCCGGGATGCTCAATCATCCTGGCTGTACGCTGGGCTATCGTCTCACCGCCAATGGGAAAGTACTCGCGTACACTACCGACAACGAACCCTTTGGTGCAGCGGCGGCGTCTCGGCACCTGGTCAAACCGCCCCGCCATACGTCTCTGGCACGCGATGCCGACCTCCTCATCCAGGATGCCCAGTACACGCCGGAGGAATACGCCCCGCATCGCCTCGGTTGGGGTCATTCTACCTACCTCGATGCCCTGCACATTGCGCAGCAGGCGCAGGTCAAACGTCTCGTACTCTTCCATCACGATCCGAGTCATGCTGATACGGACATCGATTACATCGTCGCACAATCCCAGGACCAGATTGCCCAGCAGGGTCTCGATTTCGACTGCCTTGGTGCTGCGGAAGGGGATGTCCTGGTGCTCTGACACCGCGACGGACGCATGCCTCCTAACCCTGCATCCTATCTCTCCAGGCCAGCCTCACCCTGCTCTGTATTTGTGCCTCACTAGATTTATAAGTAACTGAGAATCTTGCTTTCTATGTTATTATAGGATACATTATATACCCTCTGTTCCAGTGGTATGTAAGCATCACCGCATGCTCCCTCTGGAAACCACATCAACAGACAGGCAAGCATGGCGTGCTCTGGTAGCTGAGAGGACGAAGCTGTGTCCCACAATCGCTCTGGCGGGAGGTATCGCCTCCTTGGTGTAGGCATGCTCTGGCTGGGTAGCCTGCTGGGACTGGCATCGCCCAGCATGGCGCAGCAAATCCCTGGGGCTATTCCTGGCAGTGGCAGCTCAGTGCTGCCCCCATCTGTCACTTCTCCTCCCACCGCCTCACCAAGCACTTCACGCCGCTCTGCTCCTGGCTCTGCACTCCCCTCAAGTCCAGCGGGTAGCCTAGCGCCATCCGTGCCAGGCCTCTCCCCTCTCGCACCCAGCCAGCCCGGCATATCTCAGGGTGCCCCTCCCGGAGCATTCACGGCTCCCACGACGAGTCAGCAGCCCTCAGCCCCGGCTGCTCCTGAGCCAGAAGAGGCCGCCACCGCACCAGCCCCGCTGTCGCCGGCGCATGAGGAACTCTCGCCGATCGAGCGACTGGTGGCGGGGAATACCCCTGACCCAGACGTTCGCCTACGCCAATTTGGCTATGACCTGTTTACACGTGTGCCCACGACCTTTGCGCCGGTCACCGATGTGCCTGTCGGTCCCGAGTATGTCATCGGGCCAGGGGATCATCTCAATATCCTCCTGTGGGGAGGCGTGCAGGAGAGTTACCAGGTGGAGGTCAACCGCAATGGCGCCGTGGCGTTACCCAGATTGGGGGTGGTGCAGGTGTGGGGGTTGACGCTTGATCAGGTGCAGCGCCTCCTGCAACAGCGTTTCAGCGAGTTTTATGCCGACTTTCATATGGCGGTGACTCCAGGCAAACTACGGACTATTCTGGTCTACGTCGTCGGGGAGGTGCGACAGCCAGGCGCCTACACCATCAGTTCGCTCTCTACTATTATTAATGCGCTGTTTGCTTCGGGTGGTCCGACGAAAAACGGTTCGCTACGGCGTATCCAGTTGGTACGGCAGGGTCGACAGATCCATACCCTCGATCTCTATGACTTGCTCCTACAAGGCAACAAGGGCCAGGATAAAACCCTGCAGTCGGGGGATACCATTCTCGTGCCGCTCATCGGCCCGGTGGCCGGAGTGGCCGGCAATGTGAAGCGGCCAGCCATTTATGAGCTTGACCCAGGCATGACCCTGCAACGTCTCCTTGATCTAGCGGGTGGGGTGACGGCTCTGGGGTATCTGCAGCGTGTACAGATCGAACGTCCGGTGGCGAACGAGCGCAAAGTTGTGGTTGATGTCGATCTCTCCGCGCCTCGTCCCAAAGCTGCTCCGACAGACCTGTGGAAGACGCGCCTGGCTGACGGAGACCTGGCGCGCATCTTCGCCATCCTGCCGGTGTTAAAAAATATGGTGCAACTGGAAGGTCACGCCATGCGTCCAGGCCGCTACGAACTGAAACCCGGTATGCGCCTGCGCGACGTGATCACCTCCTATGAGGTCCTGTTTCCGGAGCCCTACCTTGAGTATGGAGAGATTGTGCGCTATATCGGGGCAGACACGCGCCGTACTGTCGTACCCTTTAATCTCGGAGCCCTGCTCGCTGGCGATCCGAACCAGAACCTGACTTTGCATCCGCGCGACATCGTGCGGGTCTTCGCCAGGGCCGACTTTGTCGATCCTCCCCAGGTACGCATTTCTGGCTTAGTACATCGGCCCGGTCTCTATCCCCTGACGGAAGGCATGCGTGTGGGTGACCTCGTGTTCCGTGCTGGCAATGTCCTGAAGTTTGCCTACTTGGAACGCGCTGAACTCACCCGGCACACCCTGGGCCAGGGGGGAGAGAATGCCATACGGGTAGAAGTTGACCTGATCAAGGCCCTCGAAGGCAATGGAGAGCACAATCTGGTCTTACAAGACTTTGATCACCTGGTGGTACGGCAAGTCCCGGATATCGAGCTGCAGCGCGATCTCGAACTGACAGACCATGGCCGCTTCCAGGCCGG
>JBMDXC010000491.1:0-13079 GCA_048594805.1 Candidatus Entotheonellaceae bacterium
CTCACCAAGCTCTGCGATGAAGTCCTCTGGAAATCCATCGATGATCCGGTGTTTCTCATCCTCTATCAACCCTTACCAGCGCAGCAGCGTTTTACAGTCCAAATTGTCATGCAAGGCATCATGGGGCCACTCGCAGTGGCCCTGAGTGGCGCCATTCTGGTGCTCTTTGGGACGATGGACTCTGGCCATCTGGGGCAGTTGCCCATTGTCACACTTGTTGTCCTGGCAGGGGCGGTGGTGGTCGCTCTCAAGGTGCAACCGGAGTACGCCGGCGCGCTGAAACAGGCCCTCACGAAGCGGACGTTGGAAGGGATGGCGCTGTCGTTGCATGATCCCTCGAGCCTCGCCGTGTTACAGCGGGAACTGCAAAGCCCGTATCCAGGTGAGGTCATCTACGCCTTAGAGCTGTTAGAAAGGCTCGAGCATCCGTCCTTGACCGCCATGCTCGTGCCGTTACTCGAACATCCCAACGTCAACGTACGCCAGGATGTCCTCCGTCGTCTCGAAGGGATGAGAGCGACATCGGCCATGGCGGCGGTGCGACAGCATCTTAGCACCGAGACCAGCCCGCCCGCCCGTGCTATAGCCGTGCGGACGTTATGTGCCCTGGGAGAAGTTGAGGTGGTCGAAGAGGTCATGCCATACCTGCACCATGCGGAGCCGCAGATGCGCATCGGGGCAATGGTTGGCCTCTTGCGTTACGGTGGTATTGAGGGGGTTTTAGTGGCTGGTGAGCAGCTGCTCTCCATGGTGCATGCCTCTGACCCGACCCTGCGCGAGATGGCCGCACAAGTTCTCGGAGAAGTAGGCCTCCAGAGTTTTTATCAGCCGTTAGTGCCCCTCTTACAGGATAGTGACCCGCGGGTGTGTCGCGCTGCTCTACTCGCCGCTGGCAAAGTAAACAATGCTCGACTCTGGCCGTTTGTCGTGCCGTACCTGTCAGCTTCCACGGTCTCGAGAGCAGCTATCATGGCCCTCGTGGCTGGTGGAGAAGCGGTAATACCAGTGTTGGCGGCCGCCTTCGTCGCTCCAGAGCAGCCACGCGAGACACGCCTCAGCATCGCGCAGATCTGTGGACGGCTCCGCGGGGAACAAGCCATAGCGCTCTTGCGCACGGCGCTCGATGTGCCTGATGGAGCAGTGCGCTCCCGTGTGTTGGCAGCGCTCAGTATGTGTGACTATCGGGCCAGTACCGTAGATATCCCGCACATCGAGCAACGCCTCCACGCAGAGATGGCTGAAGCGGCCTGGACCCTGGCCACGCTCGTCGATATCGGCAATGATGCCACAGTCGCCAGCCTCCACTCAGCCCTGTCCTATCATCTCGGCCAGGTCCAGCAACGGCTCTTTTGGCTCCTGTCGTTTCTGTATGATCCGCAAGCGATTCTGCGAGCCCAGGATCATCTCGTGCATGGCACGGCCGAAAAGCGCGCCTATGCCTTAGAGATCATCGATGTGCTCGTGTCGCAACACCTCAAAACTGGCCTCGTCCCTCTGCTGGACGATGCCACGCCGGCGCAGCGCGTGCAGCGTCTGCAGGCGCATTTTCCTCAGTCCAGTCTGGCGTTACACCAACGCCTGCAGGATATACTGACTCGGTCGGAGGGGCAGATAACGGCTTGGATCAAGGTCTGCACCCTCTATACCGTGACAGAGTGCAACGCTGCGGCGTGCCTTGAGGCGGTCAGCGCAGCCCTGGCCGATCCTATGCCCCATGTACGCGAGACGGCCCTATGGGCCCTCTCCAAGCTAGAACCAGCGGGATATCGCACGTCTCTTGAGATGTTCCAGCACGACGCGTGCCCAGCGGTTGCCCGCGTGATACGGCGCATAGCTGCGGAGAGTCAAGGAGAGTCAGCCATGCTGTTAACTATCGAGAAAGTACTTATCTTAAAAACTGTGAGCATCTTTGCTGAAACGCCGGAAGAGATCCTCGCTGATGTGGCGGCCATACTTGAAGAGGTCGATGTGAAAGCTGGAGAAACGATCCTCCACAAGGACGATGTAGGCCGCTGCATGTACATCATTGTGGACGGACGGGTACGGATTCATAACGGGGATCAGACCATTGCATATTTAGGAGCCCGAGATATTTTTGGTGAGTTGGCAGTCTTAGATGCTGAGCCTCGCTCGGCCTCCGTGACGGCAGAGATTGATACGCATCTATTCCGCCTTGATCAAGATGCATTATATGAGTTGATGGCTGATCGTTTTGAAGTTGCCCGGGGCATTATCCGTATGTTATGCCGACGCGTCCGGGCACGAGAGTACGAGGAGTAGACACACAGGCGGATGGCATTGCTCAGGCCGTATCACTGCCCTGCAGCGTCAGCATTACCTGTGTATGTCCTCAGCACTTGCCCACCAGCTCGTGGTTTTTCCATGCGGATGAACTCTGACGAGCCCCGTCAAGCGTGTAACGTTCTCCACGACCATGTCTCGCTTACTAATCTGCGTACATCTGCCAGACAAAACCAAACGATCCACAGCGTCCCAGTTGTGTTGCCTGATCATGTCTACCGCGTGGTTATACGTGTCCTTCGTATCACAAACAAAGATTCCTTTCATCTGTCCAATGATGCTTGCCCAGGCAGAATTGCTCAAGACCAGGCTCAACAACAACACGGCAATGGTTTTCAATGATTTCCCCTCAGTGATAATGAGGATGACCCAGTAATGCCTGTACGACGTCTCTACAACGATGCCTTAGCATAAGGATCGGTAAAAAGCCCGGTTTACTTTATGGAGATTTCACAAGGACTTAGTCTGAGGGGACGGCGAGGGGAGAGACATGGCACGCGGCGTTGGGGGGGGCTGACCCAACCCAGCGCCGCGTGTCGCACTGTATATAAGTCACAACGCAGCTGCACTACTGGGTCAAGAAGCCATGAATAGCCCGCATCTGCGCGGCGAACTGCTGTGGATTATACTTTGCCGGTTTCTCCACAGAGCGTGAGAGCGTGTCGATTGCGCTCTTCATCCTCGGCTCTTGCTCCAACGACTTGCCGTTCTTTTGCGCCACTGGGACAAACGTCTGGATGGCCATGAAAGCCTGTTCCGCCACCCGAAATCCAGCCCCAGCAATGGCAGCACTGTCACCAGCGATGTTACGCAACAGGGTGCCAGCGAATTGCGGCTCGATCTTTTGAGGCATTATCCTGGCTAAGAGAGCGTCAACCGTCTGCGCTGCACGGTTTGCCGCCGCCGCAATCTGTGCCGGATCATTGGCTCCCACCTTCTCCATTAACGTATTAATAGTGTTTAATTCTTGCTCAAGCGTAGGGCGGCTCTCGGGCGCAGCCGCTTGCACGAACTGACGGAACACAAAGTACCGTGCCGGATTCCAGGGAGGAATCCCCGCGACGCCAGGATACCCACGTGCCTCCCGCCAACTGACGGGCCACTCTGCCACTAGTTGCAGTCCTCTGTTCGGCGTGCGGCGGTAGTAGGTCGATTTCACATTGTTCACCTCATGGTGGCAGGCAAAGCACTCGAACTCAGCAAACTCTGGCCAGGCCTTCGCGCCCTGCTGTTGGGTGCGCCGGGCCAGCCGTTTCAGACTCTCGCGCAAGGTCACCGCTTGTCCCACTACCCAGGCTTTGCCGCTGCCCTCATCTTGCGAGATACGCCAATGCGGCGGCAGTATGGCGGTAAACGTATCGAGCTCAAAGACGAGGTCGGGATGCCCCGCTGCAATCAGTTCGTGATCCACATTGCGCGTTTCATCTCCCACATGACACGACGCACATTTTTCTGCCCGTTTAGCCAGGTTGCGCGTGTCGTACATACCCTCCTTCAACAAGTCCTCGTACTTACGATCAATGTGGTTCTCCAACCAGACGCCTGCTGGCCCATGACACGCTTCACAACTGACTCCATCTTCGAGCTGAAACTTCGGACCACGCGACTCCTGTGGAGCATACATGGCATGACAGACCAGACACCGTTCACTCTGGGCTGGTGGCTCGGTCATCTTCAGATTCTTCGCCATCATGAGGGAGCGGTCTTTCAGTAAGACATCATAGGCCTTGGCGTGTTTTTCCTTGAATAACCAATGCGGATGCTCGGTCTGCCGGACACCAGCTTTGGAGGTCGTGAGTTCTCTCAGGCTGCCATGGCACTGCACAGCAGCACAGGTGCCAACTCCCATATAGAGTGGCGCACCACTACTGGTAGTGCCAGATGTCTGCCCGACGCTGAGAGGTGGACTGAGTACACCCAGAATCAGTACGACGACTGCTGCGGAAGCGCATAGATGACGCATCTTCCCTCCTGCAAAAGCGATGTGAGCGAGCATCCTCACCTGAGGATCACATGGCAGATAACGTCCTGCGCGAGGCCCATATGACTTCCTGGCGCGAAAGGCTCCCTGTCCTGTGCCTGCGGCGGCAGTTGCCAGCAGGGCACAGGTCTCACTACTGGGTCAAGAAGCTATGAATGGCACGCATCTGTGCGGCAAACTGCTCGAACTGCTCTCGGTCATACTCTTCTGGTTTGACCCGTACCTGCGAGAGTTTCTGGAGCGCACTCGTGACGACCGGTTCCTGCGCCAATTGCTTCCCGCTCTTTCTGGCAACCGGGACGAAAGTTTCAACAGCCATAACGGCCTGTTCTGCGACTCGAGGACCAGCCCCGCCAATACTCGCGCTGTCGCTCGTGACATTGCGCAACACCGTATTTGCCAACTCTGGATTTACCTGGAGGCTGGCCGCTTTGGCAAGGAGGGAGTTGGCCACCTGCGCTGCACGATTCGCCGCCGCCGTGATTTGTCCCGGCTGAGAGGCTCCCGCGTTCGCCATCAACGTGCTCACAGTGCTTAACTCTTGATCGAGTGTCGTGCGACTCTCAGGCGCGATCGCCTGGACGACTTGCCGCAAGACATAGTAGCGGGCGGGATTCCAGGGCGGGATCCCCGCCACGCCTGGATAGCCCCGCTGTTGTCGCCAACTGACCTCCCACGGCCCACTTTCCTGCAGCCGGCCGTCCTCGCCACGACGATAATAGGAGGATTCAATATTGTTCACATCATGGTGGCAGGCAAAACACTCGAACTCAGCAAATTCTGGCCAGGCCGGCGCCGCACGCTGTTGGGTCCGCCGCGCTAGCCGCTTGAGGCTCTCCCGCAAGGCCACCACCTGCCCCACGGTCCAGGCCCGTCCGCCCACACCATCGCTTGGGGCAGTACGCCAGTGTGGTGGTAGCATGGCGGTATAGGTCTCGAAATCAAAGACCAGATCAGGATGGCCCGCCGCAATCAACTCGTGATCAACATTTCTGATCTCATCTCCGACGTGGCACGACACGCACTTCTCAGCTCGTTTGACCAGGTTGCGTGTGTCATACATGCCCATGGAAGCTGACGCCGCGTACCCACGGGCGATGTGCGTACCTAACCAGCCCTCGGCCTGGCCGTGACAGGCTTCACAACTGACCCCATCTTCAACCTTATATAAGGCGCTCTGCAGTTCCTTAGGAGCATACAGACTATGACAAACTATGCACCGGTTGCTTTTCGATGGTGGCTCAGCCATCCTGAGGTTTTTCGCCATCACGAGAGAGCGTTCTTTCAGCAGCACCTCGTAGGCCTTGGCATGTTTATCGTTGGTCTGCCACAGCGTATACTCGGTCTGTCGAATGCCGGTTCTGGGAGCACGGCGTGGGGCAGTACTGCCGTGACAGGTGCTTGCGCCACACGACTCAGCCCCCATATAGAAAAAACGCTCCGTACTGCCGCCCTCAACGGCAGGCGCCTGACGGGCCGCCCCACGCGGCGGTGCAGTAGCCGCCATTTGTCCCACGCTGAGAGGGGGACCAAGCATACCGAGAACCAGTACGACGACTACTGCGGAAGCGCATAGATGACGCATCTTCCCCTCCTGCACAAGCGATGTGAGCGAGCATCCTCACGCGAGGATGATCTGGCAGACAACGTCCTACACTGGTTAGGATTTTTTGGCATATATCCAGGGTTTCCGTACTGACTACTGTAGACCGTAACCTCAAGGACTATACCACGTCCTGGGATTGGGGTATTGCAGCTGCGCTCAGAACCCTCGCAACGTTTTCTTGGTATAAATGCATATGGTAGCAAGATAGCATGATCACAGTATTGTATCCAGAGAAAATTAGTAGGGTAAGAGCTTGACGCTGGCGGCGCTAGGGAGGCAAGCCTCAATGACCCTCGCCCTGGCCAGGCGCAAAATTGCAAAAATGCTTGCCAGGCTAAGCCGAGTATGATACAGCTCAACAGTTGCTAGTGACTGGCCATACTATTGTGAGGCACTACTATTCCTCGGGAGCTGCCTATGCGAAGCCCTTCTGTGTCCCTAGTACTGGTGTGTGCGTTTGTTGTCAGTGTGGGAGGAGTCCTGTTTGGCTGTGAAGGGACACCCGATACACCAGACACTGGCACTGCGAATACACCGAATGCCAACTTTCAGGCTCTTGCTCCACTGACGGTTGCCGATGTCCAAACCATCATTGCGCAAGCCGTGACGCAAGCCGTGGCAAGCAATGTGCAGGCGACCATGGCTGTCGTCGACCGGGGCGGCAATGTCCTTGGAGTCTTTCAGATGACCAATGCCCCGACGACGGCGCTCATTGGGAGTTCTACATCGCCGCGCTGTGCTGAGGGGGTGGCTCAGCCCAGCCTCTGCGGTCTTGAAGGCCAGCGAGTACCGGCCACCCTGGCGGCAATTTCCAAGGCTGGCACTGGTGCCTTCTTATCGTCTAACGGGAATGCCTTCTCAACGCGCACAGCCAGCGACATCATCCAGGAACACCGCCCGGTGGGTGTCAGCTTTGTTATGAGTGGGCCACTGTTTGGGGTGCAGTTTTCGAGCCTCCCCTGTACTGATATTAAGAATAATCCTCCTTTACCACTTGGACTGGCGGGCGACCCCGGTGGGATGCCGCTGTACAAAAATGGCTCTCTCGTAGGTGGCATTGGTGTAGAGGCAGACGGTGTGTACAGCATTGATCGCAGTTCTTCTGATACAGAGCAACCTGTGGATGAGCTCCTCGCTGTCGCTGGCTCACGTGGCTTCGAGGCTCCTGAGGGGATACAGAGCGATCAGATTTTGCTCGATGGTGTCCAGTTACCATACAGCAATGTAGAGCAGCCACCGCCCCTCCCAACGCTGCCCTTTGGTACAGCTGGGGCAGTCGTGTCGGTGAGCCTCCCGGCCTTTACGTTCTTTGATGGCACGCTGCGTGGGACGTCAGACCCCACGTTTCGCTTTGCGCCAGCCACGGCTGCTGGTCTGGCTGCACGCATTGCTGTAGATCCGCAGGGGAACAACCGCTTCCCGTTTCGCAATAGCCCTACTCCTGGGGGACTCACAGCGCAGGAGGTACAAACCATCCTGACCCAAGGTATCCAGACAGCCTATGCACTCCGAGCCGCCATTCGAGAGCCTCAGGACAGTTTTGTCCAGGTGAATGTATTTGTCGTGGATGTGGATGGGGCAGTACTAGGATATCTCGGGACCCCAGATGCGCCTTTTTTTGGCTTTGATGTCTCGGCACAGAAAGCCCGTGCTGCCGCTTTCTTTAGTGGTAGGAATGCCGGAAGTGATCTGCGCGCCGCTAGCACTACCACTACCGTTTCCTTAGGGAGCTTCGTGGATAGAGCCCAGCAGGATGGGATCCCCTTCGATGGCTCGATTGCCTTTAGCAACCGGGCGGTGGGCTTCATCCACCGCCCCTTTTTCCCAGACGGCATTGACGGAACCCCACCGGGGCCACTCTCGACTAGTCTCCCAGAGTGGAGTCCGTTCAATGTTGGCCTGCAGCTCGCGATTGTGCAAGATGCGTTGTTTACCATCTTGATGGGAGGGCAGGTACCCTTATCCCCGTCGGGTCAGCCAAAATGCAGTGCGAGGAATATCACAGGTATACAGAATGGCACCCAGATCTTTGCTGGCAGCGTCCCTCTGTACAAAAACGGACAGTTAGTGGGCGGAGTGGGGGTCAGCGGAGATGGTATCGACCAGGATGACAACGTCGCATTCGGGGCTAGTAAAGGGTTTGAAGCTCCTGAGACTATACGTTCTGATCAAGTCGTGGTGCGGGAAGCGCGCCTGCCGTTTGTCAAACTCCCCCGGAATCCTACTGACTTCTAGGCGCAACGAGACAGCGGCGCGGCTGCTTAGCCTGCTGCCTAGTGGGGTAGGCAGACGGGAGTCGTAAGGCTCTCGCCTATCCCGATTTCTCCGGCAACCTATGCTTAATGGCCGGTACTCCATCCCGGTGTACCAAAAAGGCCAGGACCTTCAGTTTCACGTACGAGGCGTGGTAGAAGACATAGCCTTTGCGGGTCCCTTCCCACGAGGTGGGCAACGAATCCTTGACGAGAAACCACTCTTCCTCCCCGAATTTTTTGTAGGCCACAATTTGCGCCAAATGGTCGTCCGTGGTCATGCCGTTGTTGAAACGCAATTCCCGCGCTTCTTGGGAAATCGCGGTGGCAGGAATGTCAAAATCCGGAATGATACCCACGTCTTTGGTGATCTCATAACTCGGCTCGCTAATGTCGACATCCACCGCGACAGAATACCCCTGCGCAACCGCGTCCCTGAGCGATGTATAAAAGACCTCAAGTGGCACGTTGAAATAGTTGCTGTTGTGCTTCCAATTGTCGGGGACACGCAGCTCTGTAAACTGGTAAAACGGCGCATACTGGAACGAGGTGATGATGACGTATTCGTTCCAGGGAAGCGTCAGGACTTCCTTGAAAAAGGATTTCGGTGAAAAGGTTTTCCCTTGATAGGCAAAGGTCGTCGGTGGTTTCCCCAGATACTTGGTGAGCAGAGCTTGCACACGTTGGAGGATCGGTCCTTCACGCCATGCCGCACGGGTTTTGACGGAGGCCATATACTGCTCTAACTCGCGATACAACTCGGCGTGGTTGGCGGGAACCTCTTCTTTGGTGCCCCCGTAGACAGCCGCCGGTATGGTGCCATATTCTTTGATGATGTCCAGTACCCCGCTGAAGAGATCGCCCGGTCCAAACCGTGATTGTCCCCGTGTGCGGGCGTACAATTTGGCTTTTTCCATGAAGAGGTACGACACCGGATAGAAGACGGAGAGCCGTACAGGCTCCAGACCGAGACGCTGCATTTCGGATTCGATGAATCCGGACGTGGAAAAACTCCAGCAGAACAATGTGGCGCCTTGATTTAACGGGGGGAGGTGCGGAATGGCGCTGAAATCCTCCGCGCGCTGCGGTCGGGGTGTGGTGGCGAGGAACGCTTGGAGTTTTTGTTCGAGGGATTGGGCGCCTGCAAGCGCGCCGGAGAGCACAAGCACACTGAACACCATAGCCATGCGTTTACCCATGTCGTGGTCTCCGGGAGCAGGCAGTGTTTCGTGAACCTAGGGCTGGCTCATCCCACTCATCCTACGCGCGTGGTACTGGTGGCACGTGACACATTGTAAGCTCACCCCACCAGCAGCCGAGTGACATTCCTGACACGAGGCGATTCCTGGTAAGAGGACATCGCTGGTCTGTGTACTCTTGGACACTGGCAAATCTGGCCGGTGACAGCTCTCACAGGGGTTTTTGTTCTCCCCTGTGGCCTTGGCTGTGGTCGCACGCATATGCGCCTGGTGCTCGAACTTGGCGTGCATGAACCAGCGTACGGGAATCTCTGGCCGGGCCACTGTCGGGAGTTGGCTGCCAGGAGGCGGGTCTTGCAGGGTATGACAGAGGCCGCAGACAGACTGCTTGCCACCAGCATACAGCCGTTTCTGGGCCTCGCGAACGCCTGCCTCAACACAGGCGCGAATTTTCACCGATTCGGGTGTGGCGGGTTGCTGTGGTGGAGGCGCAGCCAGTGCCTGCCCAGGGCGGCGCACACCTTCCGTCCCTCCCACCGCAGGGCTTGGTTGTGGCAGCCCTGCCAGTGCGAGACAGCGTGGCGTGAAGAAGTTGTTCGTCAAAAATTCCTGGATGCCTTCAGGCTGGGTGCCGTGGTCGACGACTTGCCCTGGAAAACGCTCGTCGAATTCCAGTGGGTGGCACTGTGAACAGTGCTCCGTATAGTTAATGGGCAACATATATGCCCCTTGAGCATCCATCCTGTGACAGTTCGTACACGTCAGGGTCTTCCCAGTCACCTTTTTTATGCGCTCGGGCGTGAGGTGGAGCTGGTGGTTGAGTTTGATGGCGCTGGTATCACGCAGAGCCGCCTTGTCACTCAGCTTGACCCGTGCTGATGGCTGCTCGTTCTGCCCCGTCACCATCACTGAGAATTCGGGATGGCCAGCGTCAAAGCTGCGGATCTGCGTCGCAAACTGCGGCGCCTGCCCGTCCTTGGTGCGCAAATCGGCATGGCATTGGACACAGAACTGGTCTCCTATAGTGGTCAAGGCCTGGTGGTCGCTGCGGTGCTCCCTGTGGCAGGTGACACAGGCAGGAGTGAACAGCTCACTCGCTTGATGTACCAAACCAGTGTGACAGGTAGTGCACGCGTTCGAGGTGGGCACGCGCCAGGCATCAGTGTGGCATTGCGCGCAGTTATGGCCAATGAATTGGTGCGCCGGTGTCACCTCCCCTGGGGCCAGGATGTGCGAAGCGTGCCAGACGGTGTTCCCTAGCGGGATATCGCCCAGCAATAACAACACGATCATCCCGCCTACGACAACCCCAAGTCCCCACCATGTCAAACGCTTCTTTGTGAATACACTCTCGGACAATCTGTAATGTGACAAATAGGACAAAGACACGGTATCATCTGCGGCTTCCTCAGTGCCCTCGCGTATAACATCAACGGTGAGAGGGCCAGCATGCGCTGGCACACTCAGGCGCAGGTTATAGTTGCCTATATGGACGACGTCACCATCGCTAAGTGGTTGCATCCGGACAGGCCGATGGTTCACATACGTGCCAGCTCTACTGTCTAAGTCCTTGATGACATAGCGCCCGTCCACATACTCAATGACGGCATGGCGTAGCGAAATGTGCAGATCATCCAGCAAGAGAGCATTACCACTGCCTCTGCCGATGTCGAGAGAGTTCCCGGCCACCTGGGTCTGTTGCGTCGCTGCCTGGTCGTTGATCACATTGTGACGAATGATGGTAAAGGCCACGGGTTCTTCCTACTCAACTTGACACGACGTATCCGTAGTAAAATACGACTAGGATATGGATGATGACCACCACGAGCATCACTATCGAGACCGGGAGATGGAAATAGAGCCACGCCTCGAGGAGGTTCTGGAGACGCATTTGCGCTACCATGCGGTGTTCCAGGTCACGTTTTTGCGTCGCCAGCCTGGCGACGCTGTGGAAGGCCTCATGTTCCGCTTCTGGAATGTGCTGAAGATAACCTCGGAATGCCTCAATTTGCGTCGCCACGGCAGCCGCAGTAGCACTCCTACGCCACAAGAGTCCCCAGCCAACATGCCGCTTGGGTATGCCATACTCGATCTCAGCTTGGCAGGCGTCGGCAAACTCCTGGGACTTATCAGCGGCAAGGGCACGCATCTGTCGGATAATCTTGCGGAGTTCATCATCAGTGCTATGTCCCAAGGGATAGGTGAGCTCTTCCCCGAAGACCTCGAAGCGTCTCGGCAGCAAGAGATACAGGGCCGCACCAACGATACCGCTCACCACGACAATGGCTAACAACACGTAGGCGAGCGTATGGATGTCAAAACCAAATTTGAACCCAGCATGGAGCGGGACCAGGATCAACGTCATCGTCCCTATATAGACATGAAAGCTGAGCCATGCCCGCAATGGCCAGTGCTTGGCCGTGTAGGAACGCTTCCGCATGCCGTAATACATGAGCAGGAGGATCGCCAGGAAGCTCAGGATCCCATAGATGAGCCCCACCATGGTGGCACCGTTTGGGGAGACGCGCTGGCTGTAGAGAATGTACGATATCACCAGGACCAGCGTCGTGGCGAGTGTCAGCTTTCCCCAGAAATACCGTCGATAGGCCAGGAAATTTTCGTACATGCACGTAGTCCTAATGCAAGGCTCTAGGCGTGGTCATGGAACTCGACCGTCTTAAAAAAGTCTGGTTTGACCCGTATAGCGGCGCCCGTTGGACAGTTCCGTACACAGGCGGGCCCACCCTCAAGATCAAAACACAGATCACACTTGACAGCGATAGTCCGATGTCCCTGGGTATGTCCGTCTCCCTCCTTCTTGGGACGCAGGAAGTCGATAATGTGCGTAAAACTCCAGGATGTCTTCGGCTTGGGTGGCTCGACCATGAAAATCACTTTATAGGGACAGAATCTGGAACAGTTGCCGCAGCCGATACATTTATCGGCGAAAATCTTCACCACCCCATCAGCGTCACGCACAATGGCATCTCCTGGCGGGCAATCCTGGAGGCACGGCGCCCCTTCACAATGGCGGCAGGAGATGGGGACATGCACATGGGCGAAGCTCGGGCCAGAGGCTCTATCGAGGCGGGTCTGGCCATGGTGGGTCGCCGCACAGGCCTCGACACAGTTGTTGCATCGCACGCATTTCGTCTCATCGATGAGTAAGACATCGGTGCCTTCCACCACGCCATGGCCGCGGAAGTCGGTCATACGGTTGACTTGTTTCGGCGCTTCGAGGATGATGACCGCTTCCAGATTGCGCTGTTGCACTTGGCGCTGAATATTCTCCTGCAAGTGGGGATGGATGCGTAACAGCTCCAGAAAATCCTGTTTGGCGAGGTGAATGAGTTCCACATTCGTGGCCGCCATGACCGTGGCATTGCGTTTGCCAGTCCCCTCAGTGAGCAGAGCCATTTCCCCAAAATACGAGCCCACATGCAGAAACGTGACGACATACTCTTGGCCATCGGCCCGCTTTTTAATGATCTTGACGGTGCCACTACGCATGAGGTAGAAGCCATCTTCATCATCGCCTGCCTTGAAGATGATCTCATCTTTTTTATAGGGTTTCAGCGTCGCATCCGTAATCGACTGGTGACACTCTTGTGACGTCAGCTCAGGACACAAATTGCTCTGGAGCGCTCGCAGGATATAGACTTTATCAATGAAGGTCTTGACAGACGGCTCGGCCTTCATCAGCTTGAGCATCGCGCGGCGTGGTGTCTCAATCGCCAAGA
>JBMDXC010000492.1:0-1984 GCA_048594805.1 Candidatus Entotheonellaceae bacterium
TGTCGTGTGCAGGCAAACAGATGGTCTTGGCCTGGCAACGCGCAGAGGGGGAACGAATTCCTAAGACCCCCTACGCCGTCGCCTCAGGCAGCACAGACCCCCTCGGGCCGGTGCATGGTCTCCTCTCTGAGTAGGTGGTTATCCTCCAGCAGGCTGTAGCAGTGGTGGCAGATGGTGATGTTATCGGCAAGAACCACGATCTCTACGGGCGGATGGGGACAGGTTTTTTGTTTTTCCGTTGGCAGAACATCGACGTCCGCAATTGTTCTTTGTTTCTTGTTAGGGTGGTGTCCCTATAACGGGTACCACAGTCAGCCAGTGAGCACCATGAGATTTTTGCTCTTGGACAAAAAGCCCTACTATAAAGGCGAGGATGGCAGCAGGAGTAGCTTTTATCGTCCACCCCGGTAGTCCAGCCGCACCCCTCAGGTTTTGGAGGATAGCCTTCTGGGAGATCTTTTTGTCTCTGCAAACAACTTGTACCCGCTATAGGGACACTGCCCACATTCACAATGGCAAACAAAATCATCACTGCCACGACTGTGGACGCCAGTTTGTCCAGTGCTGCGAGCAATAGCAGAGCCCTCGAAGTTTGAGGCGGAATAGCCACCAAGGGTGACCGCTATGCAGCCATTGCTGTGGTGCGAAGCTCCCTGCCTTTTCGCCTCAAATTTTGGAGTAGCTGCTCAATATCTCATCTCTGACGATAAACGCGGTCTTATCGAACGCTTACTGGTGGAACGGATTTCATTACGCGGCATTTGTCGTGCGGTAGGGATCACCCTCAAGTGGTTATTGGGTTTTCTCGTCCAGTGCTTTGAGACATTGCCGGATCATCTGCCTGTCCACCCTGTCTCCTGTACACACGATGTGCTGATACAACGGCTTGAGGTGGAAGCGGATGCACTGGCCAGCTTTGTGCAGAAGAAAGCCAACAAGCAGTGGGTATGGATTGCCATGGAGCCACAACACGCCAGATCATTGCCTTTCACGTGGGCGATCGTAGCCACAAAAGCGCTGAGCACCTGTGGGCCACGATGCCGCCAGCGTACCGTCAGCACGCCACGTTTTACACGGATCAATATGTCGTATATGAGAAGGTGATTCCTGAGGCGCAACACAAAGCGATCAGCAAGTTGGCGCGCACAACCAATCACATCGAACGGTTCAACAACACGCTGAGGCAACGCGTGTCACGGCTGGTCCGCGACGCGTTATCCTTTTCCAAGAAACTCGCTAACCATATCGGGGCCATCAAGCTCTTCATCTGTCACTACAATCTGACGAGAGCGGCGGCGTAGAGCGAGCATTACATGGATATCACTACCCGCACGAGAGGAGTTGTACCTGCACAAATCTATTTTCGGTATCCTCAAGCGGTGCAGGGGGCTGATTGATGCGCAAGGCGATTACCTGCGCTGGCAGAGATGCATTTATTCTTGCGAAAATTCTTGACAGAGTATATCATTATTTAATGAATACGTTATTTCGTTGTTTAACGAAAGGAAGAAAGCTATGACAATACAGATCGGCGTCGCCTCTCAGAAAGGCGGAGTTGGGAAGAGCACCGTATGCCGACTCATCGCCCGCGAGTATGCCAAGGCAGGCTGGACCGTGAAAATTGCCGATCTCGATGTGTCACAAGGGACATGCTTTGATTGGCAGAGCCGCCGCATGAGCAACCACATCACTCCGGAAGTGCCTGTCGAGCGCTTTAGCAGTGTCAGCCAGGCACTCAAGTTCGCTCATGTCTACGACCTGATCATCTTTGACGGCAAGCCCTATGCCACATCGCAGACCCTGGAAATCGCCAAGGCCGTCAATCTGCTGATTCTACCGACCGGCCTGTCGCTCGATGATCTCCGCCCCTCGGTCCTGCTCGCAGGGGAGTTGTGTAACAAGGGCATCCCCAAAGGAAAATTGGCTTTTGCGTTCTGCCGTACAGGGGAAAGTGATATCGAGCTTCTTGAAGCACAAACCTATA
>JBMDXC010000493.1:0-8835 GCA_048594805.1 Candidatus Entotheonellaceae bacterium
ATCCAGACCCATGCGGCACACGCGCATCCCTACGCGCGCAGAAGCGCTGCGGCAGCATCCCCGGCAGCTCCCATGGCTCAAGCATCGGGAGACGTCCACGGGAATAGGAACAGCAAGGTCTATCGTGTCCCAGGATGCAAGGGCTACGCCAGCATGAATCCGGCATCCGTGGTGCCGTTTGCCACCGAGGCGGAGGCGCACCAGGCGGGGTACCGCAAAGCCAAGGATTGCCCATGAAGGGTCGCAGCAGTCCCCAGGTGAGCCCAGACTCCCGTACCCTTGCTGTATGCACCGTGTTACCTATGAGTTACCTGTACACTGTTCTCATGATAAAGACGCCTAATAAGCTACTGAATTACCAGAAGATATAAGCTTCGCATTTTGTCTGATCAATTGCCCGATGGTCAATTTTCCACGCATCACCAGTGTTGCACCGAGCCATACCAGGGCCACGGTGGTGACCTTGTTCAGACACGAGGCGAGCTGGCTGGCGAGATTGCCCAGGGTCGTAGTGCGAAAACTGGCGTGCATGTAGGCGGCCAGTTGTTCGTCCCAGCGGCATTGCATGGCAGGCTCCACCGCCATGGCCTTCACGGTCTCCATGCCCTTGACCACCTCCACGAGAAACGCCTGGTTTTCTGCCCCACGATCGAAGCGCTGACGCAGGCGGGCACGGATGATAGGAGTAACCAGCATCGAGAGGACGGCGTAGCACGGCAGTGCGCCGACCACCACCAGGGTCAGCAGGGGACTGTAGGCGAGCATGACGGCAAAAAAAACCAGGGTGAAAAAGCCATCGAGCGCGACAGTAAGTGCGGAGCTGGTGAGGAACTGCCGAATGGTGTCCAGCTCGCGGGCGCGTGCGACGGTGTCCCCAGTCCGGCGGGCCTGGAAATACGCCAGGGGCAGGCGGAGGATGTGGGCGAACAGCTGGGTCCCCAGGCCGATGTCGATGCGGTTCGAGGTGTGGGCGAAGAGATAGGTGCGCAGCCCGCCGAGCAGCGCGTCGAAGCTGCTCAGGGCTAGCATGCCGAGGGCCAGCACGTGCAATGTGGTGACGCCTTTGTGCAGGAGGACTTTGTCCGTGACAACCTGAAAGAACAGGGGTGTGAGCAGCGCAAAGAGCTGCAGAAAGAACGACGCCAGCAAGACCTCCCCGAGGAGCTTGCGGTATTTGCGGATGGCCGGGAGAAACCAGGTGACATCGAACTTCGCCGCGCTTGAGCGCCAGAGGGAACGTGTGGTGAGTAGAATGAGCGTGCCGTTCCAGGCTGCTTCGAAGTCGCGGCGCGACAGCACCAGGGGACGGGTCTCGTGTGGGTCTTGGACCAGGACTTTCTCCTCATTCACCTGGCCGAGAATGACATACCGCCCGTCCGTGTATGGTGCGATGGCGGGCAGCGGCGAGGTTGCCAGGCGTGCCCAGGTGGCAGAGCGCTTGCCTGCCTTCAACCCTAAGCGCCTGGCAGCATGCAATACCTCGGTGTCCCCGCAGGGCTGTCCCGCGGCCCCGAACGCATGCCTGAGCTGCACGGCATCAACGGCCATGCCAAAGTAACGGGTGAGGATGAGCAGGCAGAGGAGGCCGGTATCGCCCTCCGGGGGCGCCTGCTGCGGGGACGGAGTCATAAGGATAGCCTCTTGTCAGGAGCCAATGCAGCATGCACATCAAGCGATATAGGATAATATAATCATTTCTATAATACTATATATTAGTAATAAATATCCTAGAAATTTCTGAGGATGTGCTGAGGAACGACAAGAAAGTTTTGCCTCAGTAGCCCTGGGTAGGAACTGCTCCTTGCGTGGTCACTCTTGACCAACAGCCGCAAACGGCTCCTGCGCTTCGCGGCCTGCTGGTTGGCGGCACCAGTGCCATGAACCACATGATTTTTCTACGCGATATCCCCTATATACTCACGATTCGCCCAAATTTGGAGGTAAATTCCAGCTCGCGCTAAGCTCTGGTCATGCATGAAATACTCAACATCATCACAGAGCGCGTCCTCAATGCGGCCATCAGGCAGGGAACTGGCGCGCTGCTTATCCCGCCAGGCATCCTCTTTACGATGCATCAACGACGCCTCGCGGCACTTGCGGCACAGTACCGGCTGCCAGCGATTTACTGGCCAAGGCCCTTTGTGGAGGCGGGCGGCTTGATGGCCTATGGCCCGAGTGCCCCCGATCTGTGGCGACGCGTCGCCGCCCTTGTTGATAAGATTCTGCAGGGGACCAAGCCTGCGGACCTGCCGGTAGAGCAACCGATGAAATTTGAACTCGTCCTCAACCTCAAGACCGCGCAGACTCTGGATCTCACCATCCCTCCTGGGCTCGTCTTCCAAGAGGATGAGGTAATCCGGTGAGCCAGGAGGACTGACACGCACCGAACCCCGAGGACGTGGAGGGCGAGAGGGGTGATTGTGCAGCGGTTGTGACCCAAGCAATGCCGAGGTGGTCGTCTGTGCATAACCCCTCTTTTCTGTAGTCAAAAATGGACGTATGCTCCTGTGCCCGCAACACCCCATCACACCTGGGGCAGTGGACCTGTGTGCGGTCGTGCTCACTACGATGGACAGGCGCCACAATCGCCTCTGTGATGCTGCCAGTGCGTTGCGGGCACACGTTCCACACCGTGGCGGTCATCTCCGGGAAGGTTGTGGGCGGCTTGTGCCACTGCGTTCCAGGGTATCGAGCCATGGGTCAAAGCGCTCGTGAAGCTGGTGGCGCAGGGTGTCCCCTGGTTTGCTTGCACGGACCTCCTCAAACGCGATAACCTCAGCCGCTCCCATGGGTGACTCCTCGTGTGGCAGGATGTAGTGATGCTCTCCTGCTGATTATAGAAGGGGCACCTGTGGGACGTCAGAAGCACTAAATACTCCCCTTGATATGCCCCTGTACGCTGTTGGGGGTTATGGCTGCAAGCCAATATTCCTTTGCAATCGCTGCTGAGGAGCAGAGACTGCCCGTGGCGTGACCTTGCGTGGCTCCTCTGTGGTCGCTGGCGTATTGACGTCTTTCTGCATTTGTTCCTCAATCTGCCTTTGTTGGGCCATACTTTGTCTGACACGTCCAAGCGCCTCGTTAATCTCCTTCACTGGTTTCCCAGTCAAGCGGTCCGCTTTTTCGTAGTGCTCGAGAGCCTCGGGTAACTTGCCTACCATCTCGGCGCAGAGACCCAAGTCGTAGTGAATCGCATACCCTTGGGAATGGAGACTATACGCATCCTGCCAGATCTCACACGCCCGGTCGAGTCGTCCTTGCTTGGCCCATTGAATCCCCTGGGTTATCTTGTCTTTCGCGGCAGCAGGGGGATTGGTATCGTCCTCTTCCAAGATCACAAACTGACGTTGCATGTAATGGGGAGCAATCATCTCGCGAAATTTGTTGAGGGATTCTTGTTTAGCAGCTCCAAGCATCTCCGCGTTGCTCTGCATGCCCGTATTGGCTTTCTTAGGGTCTCCTCCCATGAGGGCTGTGACCAGGCCCACGACCGCGCTGTCATTTGGTGAGGAATCGGCGCACGTCTGCTGGCTGTTCCGTCCAACGAGTACTTCTGAAGCGACAATACGGCCCGTGGCAACGCTGACTATCTTCGGGGTGAAAGAGAAATACGCATCCCTTTTCATGCACTGGACCGTATAGTTTTGTGTGTTCGTACACTTCCCCTTCTTGTCCTGGGACACGCACCGCACCCGCGTCTCCTGGTAGGGTTTCTGGGCGACCTCGCTCTTGACTATCCCCATGATGACCCCTTCGGCACCAACTAACTTGCCGACCTTGGCCGCAGTTGTTTCATCTATAGTACCACTCAAGGAAATGGCTTGCTCGGTCATGATTTTATTCAGAGCCGTGCGTTCAACAACGGTAAAATACGGTTGCCCTGATACACGCGTGTTGACGAGCACGGCTTCGACTTCGCTGCTCATATCACTCGTGCCTGAGAAAGGCAGAACGGCGACTCGCTTGATTTGAGATGCCTCGTGTGACTTTGCTGGCAAGAGCACTTGGGAGGTGATCTTCGGATTTCCACAACCCATACAGTCGAAAGCCAGCAGCCCTGCTATGCCCACGAGCAGTGGTCGCCATACGCGTCTGCCCTGGTGAGATCCGTAGGGTGTTCTCACGTAACCTGTGTGTACCATCATGGCTTCTCCTCTTAGCGCCTTAGCTGTACTCCGAAACTAGCGCTGACGTAACCTTGGCAAATTGGTTTCGACCCACTTCCTTGCTGCTTCTTCGAGGGCTTTCCTGCCGGCACCAGACTCGACAAGATCAACCCCTGACGCTGACTGGCCATCAGTAGTCACAATATCACCGGTGTCTGTACGCAGAGCTCTGGCGTCCACATGGGCGCGCACAGAGACTAACTGTCCTAATAGTCCTCCACTCATTGCCTTCTCGCTCGAGGCTTCCCCCACAATGAGCACATCAGCCCCATGCCGTTGGCCGAGGCTACGCACTGCCCCTCTATCACCTGTGACCGCTTTGCGTACCTGATCACTGTCCCTGATACGTTGGACCTGCTCTTGATCGACAACGTTGAGACCGGATTGCAGGAGCTGACGAATCATCGCTTTCTCGCCAGCAGGATCATGCAAGCGGCGTCCCTGCGAGGTTTCCAGCAGGATAACCATAATCCGTGCCCCCTGGCGTTGTGCTGGACTTGTAGATAGGGCGGTTGGTTGTTTCAGCGCCACCTGCTCCTGCTTTCCCGTGAGCTTAGGAGTAGGAGAGAGAGCGGAGATTGGCGGAGAGGCCATCCCCTGTGATGCGCTCTGCGCTCCTAAGGGAACAAAATAGAAATCTCCTGTAAGGGACGAAGCCTCCCATGGTGTCTGCTCTCCATGCGTCATCTGCCCCACCCCTATGCGCACCTGTTTGAACATCTGCTCTACACTGAGGCCAGGCGTCATCATGTTCCGTAAGAGATGCTCGGTGTAGAGCCCATTGCGACTACTCCCATCTGACGCAACTGATCCCGGGGCCGTCGCATAAGCAATCAGGGAGCCACGAGCAGCATCGACTGGGGCCAGACCTTGCACTTGACTCCGAAACCCTCGTCCGAAGGGGTTATTGCGACAGGCATCGAGGATCACGATGTTCAGGCCATTCTTGGCCTCTTCCATAGCGCCCAGGACACGTCCGACATGGACCGCAGCGATCTTCACATCCTGCTCTCGGTTGACACGCGCCCCAATGGGCACGAGATAATTCTCACCACCAACTTGCAAACCATGACCAGCAAAATAAAATAGTCCGACACCACCCTGTCGCAACTGCTCACCGAAGGTCTCTATGACGCTCTCCATCTCTGCCTGATTTGCATTCAACCGACGGGTAACCGTGAACCCGAGCCGTTGGAGCGCTGCGGCCATATCCATGGCATCGTTTACAGGGTTTTTGAGTGGGCCAACGGCGTATGAAGCATTGCCGATGACCAAAGCCATACGCCGTCCAGAGACCTGTTCTGACACCGGCGTCGCCACCGGTGCCGCAGCCGGTACTGACGGCGAGAGTGCCACACCAAGGCCCCGGGAGTCGCGCGCGACCCGTACTGCAGTGTCGGCAATCCAGCCTTCACGCCCATCCTCAAGAGGAATTCTGTGCCAGCCCTTATCAGTAATTAGGATAGGAAAGACCATATCCTTCGACACGGTGACCAGGACCTCATGGCTGGTACTTGGCCCGGCCCGCACAGCAGCCCGCGGCAGTACGATTGTCAAGGTGTCAGCCACTGCTGTGGTCAGTACCCCCAACAGCAGAACGGTAGCAGTTATGGCGCTGCCTAAAGCGCCATGACTGTGACTGGGCATGGCAGATTCTTTCTGTGGGGTTCCCGTTGCAGCTTCTGCCGCTGTCGCAAGGATTCGCAACGATGCTGCGAGGAGTTGTGCAAATATCACCGCCATCCATGTCCCCTCAAGATCTTGTAGCGCATTGACACAGAAGTCCGAGGGAGTGCTATACGACTTTGAGTATCCGACGCTAAGAGACGTGGCCACAATCATCCCTTTTCGGCATGGAGCTGGGATAGCACAGAAGCACCTGCCAGCTCAGGACGTTACTAACTTGTGCTCATTCTGGGTAAATGCCTCCAGCTCCCCGCAGCGCTCTGCCGCTCTTGCCTCTCCAAGTAGCACCTTCTACGCTTGGGAGCATTCGGTGTTTCTTAGATGCCGCGTTTGCCAGGCGTTACGCGACAAGACTTACCGAATGCTCGCCTCACAAGCGGTGATAATAAGCATACGTATACCGGACACCCGTTGCCTGATTTCTACCTGCGAAATAGCTGCAAATTCGCTGTAAAACCTCCCGTTGCGCGGAGACCTGCCGCCAGACGGCTCCCGTGCTCCACCAGGGCTTGCTCCTCCACAGTCAGAGATTCCTTAACCACGGCCTTTGAGGTCTGGGGCGTGGTCACGGATGTGATCCATCGTGTCTGACCGCAGATATGAGAGGCCTCGCCATGACACCGCTGTTTGCCTTGATCGGCTGCAACAATTTTTACATGTCCTGTGAACGGATGTTTCAGCCTGCCTTATCTGTCAAGCCCGTGGTCGTACTCTCCAATAACGATGGCTGTGTGATTGCACGATCTGAGGAAGCCAAGGCGCTTGGGAGTCCTATGGGGCTGCCTGCATTCCAGCTCGCAGACCTGCTGCAGAAGCACCCCATCGCGGTTGTCCCTCGAACTACACGCTCTATGGTGATATGTCAGCACCGGTCATGACGACGCTGGCCCAGTGGACGCCGGACGTGGAGGTCTATGCGATTGCCGAACCTTCCTGCAACGCTCCATATTGCCATCAGATGCCCTGGCGGCGTATGGCCAGACCATGCGGATCACTATAAGTCCCTGTGTGGGTCTCATGTCAGGCAGGGTGTCCTCTCCTTGTGCCCTGCTGGCACCAGCGTGAGGTCAAGAAGTACAGAGTGTCTATATCATCAGGACAAGGTGTCCGCAGGAGACAGCACGTGGTGTCCCGCACCCTCTAGGCTGCGGGCGAGCATCCCCATCAGGCCAACGCCAGTTAGCATGACCCACCATGTACGCGGTGCAGCTACGCCGTCTGCGTCTGGCGCGTCTCCGCCTGTGGCTGCATGAGCCCGTTGGTAGTGTTCTGAAAGCGGAGATGGACTGCGATTGATGTCACAATAGGCCTCGTCTTGACGGTAGTGATATACAGGTTCAATGCAACACCCTTGTCGGCATGTGCGTATGGCTCAAAATAACCTCATTGGAGAAATCTATCGGTCAGATACTTATAAAGGTGTTGGGCAAGATGTTTCTGGGTAAGAAACTTGCCATAGATCAGCACGTTATCTTGCCTTTACAGGGCAAATCGTCAAGGAGGAAGTCGGCAGTAATCAGGACGGCTCCGTGAACATCTGCTATGTCTGCAGGGCCACAGAGGTACATGTAAACCAAACACCATGCCCCCCAACTCCAAACCATCCTCTACTACCTCGTGATTATTCATGTTGCGAATTCGCTGAGCTTTTTGGTGCTACTGTGGAATGAACAACAAACTATGGGGAAAGCCCCCTGAACACGAAGAAAGCCGAACTACATAAGGTAATACGGCTTTCATTGGTGGGATATATGGGGGTTATGGGCAGATAAAAGGGGGTTCGGCAGATAAGCTGAGTAGAGTATAGAAAAAGTCTTGACAAGAGTCAAGTGAAATGACAAGAAATTGCTGCAAGGGGTTCGAGGCTCTGAGCCAGGGGTGAATCAGAGCCTCTAGCCACCCCCCAGTGAGAATTTCTCACCAGAGTGGCAAAAGTATGAACAGTACGTAGGAGATTGTCAAGTATTTTTCTAACTTCCCATATATGCTATCAAAAAAGCCAGAACAGATCTTGGATGAATTCTAAGTACTGATTGAACAGCGCAAAGGTATAGACCGAGAGATTGAGGAACTGTTAGGGTATGCTGCCGTTCTTGAGCCAGAGTCTTCACCGCCGGTAAGTACCAAATCGCGTCAAAAAAGAAAGTCAATAACCAAACCAGCCTCCAAAGGCACACGCCGCAGGGACACTGTTGTGCCCAAGTCCACGGATGCAGAGATCGAGGAGATGATTCGTGAGAGCGACGAGGGAAAATCAGCACGCGAGATTATGCGCGCATATAGCTTCAAGTCCACGCGCGATTAGTACTTGCCCAAATCGAAGTACAAGAAGAAACAACAACTCCAACCGGAGCTTGCGGAAGCCACGGCGAATTGTGATGCAGACGATGAAGAGGATCCCGAAGATGAGCCGGTTGCCAGCACGCCTCATAACGTACCTTCTGGCCTAAAGTGATACTGCTATGAATGCAAATGCGGCTACAGCTTCAAGAGTACGATTCCGCCGCAGTTGGTAAAATGCCCTGACTGTATAGGGAAGCCGAAGGTGGTCGAAGAGTCACTGAAAGAGGAGCCGTAAACGAAGAAGACCCGGCACGGGGCGCATACCGGGTTGCGGAGGAAGACATGGCTGAGAAGATGTAACAAGCTCTCAAGAAAGCAGAAGGCTAGAATAGCTTTCTCAAGAGAGACTCAACACACTCAACGTATGCCGTGGGGGAAAAGAGTGCGTATTCCGGTGATTCCTGCCACCCAATCCGGTGCAAAGCTGCCACCTCAGCCGCAGGACGCCTGCCACCCAATCCGGACGAAAGCTGCACCCCATCGGGACTCCATCGGAGCGCAGCGACGCCGGGGGTGATCGGGTTACATTGCGGGTCCGTCATGTTTGATGGTGGTGTGCCGTTTGCGCATGGACTCTCCTCTGCGGGCAATCGTGTACGCGTTCTGGAGCCGGCGGTCCAGGAGCGCGTCAGCCAGGGTC
>JBMDXC010000494.1:0-8375 GCA_048594805.1 Candidatus Entotheonellaceae bacterium
GTAAAGATCACTTCCTCCCAGTCGGCGTGAATGAAGTGTGCCACCCGCTCATGTGCCTGCTCGTAAGCGAGCGTTGCCTCTTCGCTCAGGACGTACACGCCACGGTGGATATTCGCGTGGGAGGTTTGATAGTCGCGACGCACAGCATCAAGAACTTGGAGAGGTTTCTGGGATGACGCAGCGCTATCGAGGTAGACGAGCGGGCGGTCGTGTACGCGCCGTGTCAGAATGGGAAAATCACGACGCACTGTTTCGATATCCAGCTCAGCCGGCTCTTGGCGTGTGGAGAAGTTGGGCATGTGACAACCCTCAACGTAGCCCGAGAAGATGCGCCTCCAGTGCTGGCCATAACTGGCCTCCGCCCCTCCTGCGAGCCACTGTACATGGAATGCGCTAGTTGCTGAACTCTACCCAGCTTACGACACCTTTGTCAACGTCATCAATGTTGTCGTGTGCCCGTGCAGGGCTACTCCCGATAATGGCAGCCCATACTGGTCTTATTTTCCCAAGCAGCCATCGCCACCAGGACCGCCGTGCGTACGGCGTTGCGCAGGCCAATGATCCCGTCGGTGAGTGAGGTGGCCCGATAGAAGCGTTCAATACTCGTTTCCAAGTGGCGCAGTTCGCTCAGCGCCCGCTCCAGACGTGGGGTGGTACGTACTAAGCCGACATAGTTCCACATAATGTGTTTAATAGAACTCATATCCTGCTGGATGAGGGCCGGGTCCGGCGCACCCTGACGTACTTCTTGCCAGGGTGGAATGTTGTCGGCAGGGAAGCGGGGCAGGTCATGGAGATGCGTCTGAATAGCACGGGCCACACGCTGGCCCCACACGAGTCCCTCAAGCAGGCTGGTGCTGGCCAGACGATTGGCTCCATGCAGTCCTGTGCACGTGACCTCGCCCACTGCATAGAGCCCACTGAAAGTCGTCTGTCCCCACTCGTCTACCCATACACCCCCACAGGCATAGTGCGCTCCGGGGACCACGGGCACGAGGTCACTGGTGATATCCACCCCATACTTCAGGCACTCCGCGTAGATAGTGGGAAAGTGCTCGCGAATGCGGTGCTCGGGGATATAAGAACGCAGATCCAGATAGACGTTGGGCACGTCTTTGCTGAGCATCTCGTGGTAGATACTGCGCGCCACGACATCGCGCGGGGCCAGGTCGCGCCACTCTGCGTCGTAGTGCTGCATGAAAGGCGTGCCGTTGGCATGCACCAGACGCCCGCCCTCGCCGCGCACGGCTTCTGTGATGAGGAAATGAGGGGCATTCGGATGGAAAAATGTCGTCGGATGGAACTGCACGAACTCCATATTGATGACGCGTGCCCCAGCCCGATAGGCAATGGCCACCCCATCACCGCGGGCCCCGGCAGGATTGGTCGTGCGCAAGAAAATCTGCCCGAGGCCTCCGGTCGCCAGCACGGTATGTCGTGCCACGCAGCGCTTGACCTGCCCCGTGGCCTGGTCCAGCACATACGCCCCCACGCAGGACAGCGGGGCGTAAATGTCCAGGCGGTTTAGCGAGTGGTGCGCTGGCGTCAACAGGTCAATGGCCGTATGTCCGATGAGCAGGGTGACGTTGGGATGAGCCTGCAGGGCGCGCACCAGCGCTGTGCTGATCGCTTTGCCAGTGGCATCCGCCGCGTGGATGATGCGGGGCAGCGAGTGCCCACCTTCGAGGGCCAGGGATAAGGTCCCATCTGCGACACGGTCGAATGCTACTCCTAAACGCTTCAGCAGGATACTCTTCACCAGCCCTGGGCCTTCTTCAGCCAGTAGCGTAGCGGCCTTGCGACTCGCATGCCCGGCCCCGGCACGCAGAATGTCTTCCACCAGCAAGCCCGGAGAATCCTCCTGCCCCTTGTAGATGATGCCGCCCTGCGCCAGGTTGGTATTGCTGTCATTGGGATCGTCCGCCCGGGTGACAAGCGTCACCGGAATCCCAGCGTCAGCCAGGCATAGGGCTACCACCCCTCCCGCCACACCACAGCCCAGGATTAGCACATCGGTTTCGATGCATTCGCTCATGCTGCTTCCTTCATAGAATGCCTGCGTGCGCATGCCGCGGGCGCGCCTGCGAGAACTCAAGGTACTGCAGATAGGATATCCCATGGGCATCCACGGTGGCCCATGGGATGTTTAGCGCGCATGAGGCGCTACGTCAAGTCCAACTCAACGACACGCACTGCATGGTGTATACTATCTCTCCTCTATTACCTTTTTTTCTGCTCTTCATGAAAACAATTAGTTTTACTTTTGCAGCCTCATAGCCAATACTTTTCTTAGAAATGCTGATTGAGGACTGTCCCTCCCTCGACGCTGCGCCAGTGCCTGCGTACTGGATGCTCCGCAGGAGGCAGCCCCCTATAGTTCATGGGCACGCATCCTGGGACAAGGAGTATCGCCATGCCATCGGTTCTTGGTACCTCTACACTTGTTGACCACATGGACGTACACGACCTTCCTACAGAGCCGCCCCGCGCCTGTAGAGCCCAGGAGGGGCTCTGGCGCACCCTTGCACAGCCAGTGGCGTGGCTTCGTGTCTGGAGAGCCTCACGTCGGCAACATCTCTGTGCTGTCTCACACCAGTTTGAGACGCCAGCGGAGCTGTTTGCACGGCAGTATCCTTCGAGCTATCTCCAGGCCTTATCGGGCCTCTGATGGCAGCTTTTGTGACGCTTCCGTACCGGGCTACCACTCCGGGTGGCCCGGTGCAGTGGGTGCCTCGCTCTCCTCTCCTCAACTTCTTGGCAGTAGACTCATTTGACAAACCCGTCTGGAGCTTTTTCTAGGACCCATGTGCAGCGTGGGTGTCTATCAGTGGCGACTCCCCATTGAGCCTGTCACGCCAAACGAGTACAATGTCCCACTATGGATACTTTTACTCTTATCTCCGATTTTCAGCCGGCCGGTGATCAGCCGCAGGCAATCGAAGCGCTGGTCGAGGGCATCAATAGCGGTGTCAAGCACCAGACCCTCCTCGGGGTGACAGGGTCTGGGAAGACGTACACCATGGCCTCGGTGATCGCGCGGGTGCAGAAGCCGACCCTGGTCCTCGCCCCCAACAAGACGCTGGCAGCGCAGCTCTACAGCGAATTTGCCCAACTCTTTCCGCACAATGCGGTGGAGTATTTTGTCAGCTACTACGATTACTATCAGCCAGAAGCCTACGTTCCAGCTACGGATACCTACATTGAAAAAGATGCGGCGATCAACGAGCACATCGATAAGATGCGTCATTCGACAACGCGCTCGCTCCTGGAGCGCCGTGATGTCATTGTGGTGGCCAGCGTATCGTGTATCTACGGTATTGGCTCGCCCAAGGACTATGCCGGCATGCTGGTGCTGTTCCACAACCAGATGGAGGTGTCGCGGGATGACATCCTACGGCGCCTGGTCGACATTCAGTACGAGCGCAACGACATCGACTTTCACCGTGGCACCTTTCGCGTGCGTGGTGATGTGGTGGACATTTTCCCGGCGCACGAGGAAGAACGGGCCTTACGTGTGGAGTTTTTTGGCGATTTTATCGAGAGCATCACCGAATTTGATCCTCTCACCGGTGCGGTGCTACGCCCGGTCGGGAAGATTGCCATTTATCCCAGCAGCCATTACGTGACCAGTAAGGACAACCTGGAGCGGGCTATCCGAGACATTGCGGCTGAATTGGCGGAACGTCTCCCCGTGTTACGCAATGAGGGCAAGCTGTTAGAGGCCCAACGCCTGGACCAGAGGACGCGGTTTGACCTTGAGATGCTGCGGGAAACCGGGGTCTGTGCCGGCATTGAGAACTATTCGCGCCACCTCGATGGCCGTCGCCAAGGCGAGCCGCCGTGGACGCTGTTAGACTACTTTCCAGACGACTATCTGTTATGCATTGATGAGAGCCACATCTCTGTCCCTCAGATTGGTGGCATGTATCATGGTGACCGCTCGCGCAAGCAGACGCTGGTGAATTACGGCTTCCGCCTGCCTTCGGCCCTGGACAACCGACCGCTGAATTTTGAGGAATTTTGTGCGCGTACGCATCAGGTGATCTATGTCTCAGCCACCCCGGCTGACTATGAGCTCCGCATGAGCGGCGGGGTCGTGGTGGAACAGATCATTCGTCCGACCGGGCTGATGGATCCGGAAATTCTGCTGCGGCCGGCCACGGGCCAGGTGGACGACCTGCTGCACGAGATTCGCCAGCGTGTGGCACGCTCCGAGCGTGTCCTGGTCACCACCTTAACCAAGCGGATGTCTGAGGAACTGACGGAGTACTATCGCTCCCTGGGTATCAAAGTGGGTTATTTGCACTCTGACATCCACACGCTGCAGCGCACCGAAATTATCCGCGAGCTGCGTCTGGGTACCCACGACGTGCTGGTGGGTGTCAACCTGCTGCGCGAGGGTTTAGATCTGCCTGAAGTGTCGCTGGTGGCCATTCTCGATGCCGATAAAGAGGGCTTTCTGCGCTCTGAGCGCTCGCTGATTCAGACTATCGGCCGCGCTGCACGCCATGTCAATGGCCAGGTCCTCATGTATGCCGATATGATGACTGGCTCACTGCGCCGGGCTATTGACGAGACCAATCGTCGGCGTGAGATCCAGTGCCAGTTCAATGCCGAGCACGGCATCACGCCCACGAGTATTGTCAAAGGCATTAGCGATTCCCTGGTGGCTCTCTATGAGGCAGACTACTCTACTGTCCCGATTGCTGCTGAGGAGTCCGTCACATACGGTATCAGTGATGAGGATATTCCGCGTCTCATTACCAAACTCCGCAAGGAGATGAAAGCGGCGGCGGAGCGTTATGACTTCGAGTGTGCCGCTGAGCTGCGTGATCGTATCTTTGCCCTGCAGGAGCGTGAACTAGAGTTACGTTAAGAAGGAGATGCATCATGGAAAAGCCACGCATCCGCCATATCGCCCTCAACGTGCAAAACCGGGATGAACTCGCCGAGTTCTACCAGCGTGTCTTCGGGCTGGAGGAAAAATACCGGGGTCCCAACGGCACCATCTACCTTTCCGATGGTCATGTGGGGGTGGCCCTGATCAGCCGACCAGATCTCCCGTGGGGCATTAATCATTTTGGCTTCCAGGTTGAAAACGTGCCGGCGATTGAGGAAGCGACCCAAACTACGGCGGTCTCCAACACCTTTGGAGCAGTGGCCGAGAGCTGGATACGCGACCCCGAAGGCAACAGGGTGGATATTACCGAGCATGGTTGGCCGATCTGAAGCTGTACTACCGCCTTATCACCGCCTCACCCTCGTCTAATACCAGCGGTCCTGGCGTCAGCGTAGACTGCGCCAGGCGGCTTCGACGGCCTGGTGTAGGGCGGTGAGGTCGGTATTATTCCAGAGCACCTTGTCGGCCTGCGCTATACGCTCCGCATTGGAAAGCTGCGTGGCGATACGCGCGCGGGCCTGATCCTCCGTGAAATTTTTGTAGGCTTTCAGGCGCGCGATGGCCACAGCAATATCGGTGACCACCACCCAGAGCTGGTCTACCAGCGCGCGCCATCCAGCTTCGAGCAAGATTGCCGCCTCAACAACGACCACGCGGGTCGCTTGCTTCTGTTGCATATAATCGATCTGCCCCTGAATATACGCGAAGATCTTGCCGTGCGTGATAGCATTGAGCTTATGCAACGCTTCAGGATCGCTAAACACAATCGGGCCAAGCTTGCTGCGGTCAATGGTCCGATCCGGAGCTAAGACGTGCTCTCCAAACGTCGCCACGAGCTCCCGCCAGGCCGGAGTGTCAGGGAGATAAATCCTGTGCCCAACTTTGTCGGCGTCAATCACCTCCGCGCCAAGTTCCCCTAGGATCTGCGACGCAGTGCTCTTCCCCGAACCAATACCGCCAGTAATACCAATGATGATCACCCGGTCACCTCCCTTTGTGCCGCCTGAGACTAGGTGGTTAAGCTGCGGTAGACTTTGGGCAATTCCTTGGGTAAGGACGCCATATCTTCCAGCACGAGGTACTGCTGATCAGGGCACATGGCCCGCAAATAGTCATGTCCAGCAGGGTCAACAGTCAGACAAAAGGTCTGGATACCTTGCAGGCGGGTTTCGTGCAGCGCCATGGTCGTGTCCTGAATACCGTATTCCTTGCTCCTGCGATCTTTGCCGTAATCGAAGTCTTGCGGATAACCATCGCTCAAGAGCAGCAGGAGTTTCACGCGCGCCTCCTGCGACGCCAACTTGTGGATAGCGTGGCGAATGGCCGGCCCCATACGCGTGCTGCGATGCGGCTTAATAGCCGCTATACGCCCTTGTACTCGGGCGTCGTAGCGTTCCGTAAACTCTTTGACGACAAAGAAATCGACCTGATCGCGCCCGTAGCCTGAAAAACCGTACACGGCGTAGGCATCCCCCAGCCCTTCGAGGGCCTCGGCCATGAGCACGAGTGCTTCCTTTTCCACATCGATAATCCGGCGCCTGGGCGGCGACGTGACTGCTGCCGCACGGGGGGGCAGCGTATGGTAATAGTCGTCCTGGACGAAGCCCGAGAAATCATACAACCGCGGTGGTGGGGATGCTGGTGGAGGGGCCGTACTGGCACTGGCCGGCTCTTTCACCACGTCATCGGTCGAGGCACTCATGTCCAGTAAAAACACGGCTGCCACACTGCGTTCACGCCGCTGGCGGCGCCGATAGACTTTCTCGGGCATGGTATGGCTGGCGCGGCGATCGACGAACGCCTCTATAGCGCTGTCGAGGTCAATCTCTTCGCCGTCTATCAACCGTTTCAAGTGTTGAAAAGAGTCGGGTTTGAGCAGTTGAAACTGGCGCGAGACCTGGGCAAAAAGCTCGGCATGGCGCTGCCGGGTTTCCTCCACAAACGTGCTGCCTTCATCATCCAGAATGGTTTCAGTGAGACGACACCAGGCGCGACGATAATCCCCGATGCTATGATCCCATTCATCATACAGAAATGCCTGGCTCTGCGCCGCCAGTTCACCGTACTCCTGCTGTAACTGCGCCTGGAGCGCCTCCAAGTCTTGCTGCAACGCCACCTGCGGCGCCGCGGTGTCAGGCTCGGTACCCTCTCGCCCCTCGAGGTTGGTCACGAAGAGCCCTGACGTCGAGGTCAGGTCGCCGGCCTGCAGATTTTTAATAGCCAGGTCGCCCTGCTTCAGAAGCTCTTGCAGGGCCTCAGGAGATAAAGGGTTGAGGCCCTGTTCGAGCGCTTGTAGCGCTTCTGCCAGCTCCTGCAGGCGCATCTTTTTCTGGATGAGTTCTGGTTTGACCTCGCCACGATACGGTACAGGCTCCGTGCCCAGAGCTGGTTCAGCACTCTCAGGCAGCATTGGCATGGTATCAGCCCCGGTACCTGCCTGGCGAAACATGTCGGCAAGCGCCAGGGTATCGGCATCCTCCGGCAGTTGCGTCGCCAGGGCTGTGAGGGAGGCGATGGCGTCGAGTGGAGCCGTGGCTATGGCCTGGGGCGGAATCTGCGTCAGGAGCGTGTAGCAGTCCACCACCGCCGCAGCGGTATCGTACACCGTTGCCGTCGGGGCATACAGCGGCGTCAAACGCTGCCAGAGGCGCTGCAACAGCGGGCGCAGCAGCGCTGGGACATCGTCACTCATCTCCTTGCCCAGCGTACGCTGCAGCAGCCCTTCCAGAAGCGCCTCGCGTAAGGATAAACCGTGCAACGCCGGACGCTGGCGTAGGCTATGGGCCATGATCAGCACGAGATCGCGCCGGATGCCCTTGTAGCGTTGGAGGAGAGCGGCATCGATGCGGGCGTCTTCGAGGAGCGTAAACAACCTGCGCGCCAGGTCAGGCTGCGGAAAAGCGGCAAAAAAGTGCGTAAAAGCCTCGTCCAGGCCAGGTGGGTCGTCGCGCGTATTGAGATAGGGACACAAGTCGGGCACACGCTGCGTACACACGGTCATATCAAACTGAAAAGTGCCGCATTCGTAGAAGCCTACCTGATGCAGAATCGCCACTTTGTACACCGCAAAGTTGTCGCGTTCCGTGGCAAACTCGCTGACCTGCGGCGGGACAAAGAGCGTCGTGCCATCCGAGGTCGGCAGATCCCGCCCCGCCATATGCAAGCCCGGTGGGAGCTCCGCCGTCGTGCGTAACGCCATGCGCTGTCCTAAGAGGGCCTCCGTATACAGGCGGAGGACGGGTTCCACGTGCGTGAAGGTGACACGATGCTGGAGTTCCTGAAGGCGATCATGTGCCGCGGCCGATTCCAGGGCAAAATAGGCGAGTCCTGCCTCCGCATGACGCCGTGCCACGTTGAGGCCAGTCGTCACCCAGGGTTGCAAACGCGGCCCGGGCAGGCGCCGTTGCAGGTCGGTGAAGTGACGCACAAAGTCTAAGACGCTACATGCACTCACCGCGGCGATCTCCTGGCACCA
>JBMDXC010000495.1:0-2110 GCA_048594805.1 Candidatus Entotheonellaceae bacterium
CGCGCGAACGTGTACAGTCATATTTATCGCACTTGAAACCGGAAGAACAGGCTAAGGTCCTGGGTCAAACCGCCGTCAGACTCTTCGGTTTTTCAGACGGTTAGTTCCCTGCATCTAGTGTTACTTATTAAATGACAATAAAATATGCTGGCAAAATTCATTTGTTTCGTGTTTCTCGCGCAAATACTAATATGTTTCTCCGATCTGTTTCTGCTCTTCGCGTTTACCTCCATATCGCCAATAAGAGCGCAGCAGAACAATGCGGACGTTCGCAGTCTTCCGCCAAAAGGTATCGAAGTCTCAGCCGCCGATCGCGCCGAACTCGAAGCTGGCCTCGCCGAACTCGGCAAAGAGATCGAAGAGGCGCGTGTTGAATTGAAAAGCAAGCCTGCATTGCTCGATCTGGCGCCTGACGTTCAAATCTTTCACAACGCCGTCCGTTACGCTCTCGCTTACAACGAATTCTTCAAGCCAGAAGAGGTAACGATCGCCAAATCACAGATCAAGCAAGGTCTTGAACGAGCGCGCGCGTTGCGCGAAGGAAAGGCGCCGTGGACGACGCAGACCGGCCTCGTGGTTCGCGGCTACGTTTCTGACATTGACGGATCAGTTCAACCGTACGGGCTGGTGGTTCCCGCGAGTTATCAACAAAGCCTGCCCTTTCAATATCGTTTGGACGTCTGGTTCCACGGACGCCACGAGACGCTAAGCGAAGTCAACTTCATCAACGACCGGAAGAAGAATCCCGGACAATTCGCTCCGCCGAACGCGTTCGTGCTGCACCCATACGGCCGATACTGCAACGCGAACAAATTCGCCGGTGAGGCGGATCTATTCGAAGCTCTCGATCACGTCCGCCGCCATTATCCGATTGATGAAAACCGTGTCAGCATTCGCGGGTTTTCGATGGGCGGCGCGGCCACCTGGCACATCGCCGCGCATCACGCCGGGATGTGGGCGGCTGCAGCGCCTGGCGCAGGCTTCGCCGAAACGCCTGATTACCTTAAGCTCAATCGCGACGACGCGCCCTGGTACGAACAAAAGCTCTGGCATTTGTACAACGCCACCGATTACGCTGCGAACCTCGTCAACCTGCCTACCGTCGCTTACAGCGGCGAGTTAGACCGTCAGAAACAGGCTGCGGACGCCATGGCTCGCGAACTGAAGCTCGAGGGCGTCGAACTCACCCACATCATCGGACCTAAGACCGAGCACAAATACCATCCCGATTCGATCAAGGAGATCGACCGCCGGATTGACAGTATCGTCGCGCGCGGACGCGACCCGCTGCCACACAAGGTGAAGTTCACAACCTGGACGTTGCGGTATAACAAGATGTTCTGGGTGACGATTGACGCGCTCGGCGAGCACTGGGAGCGCGCCCGTGTTGATGCGGAAATTACCGATTCTTCGACCGTGCGAGTCAAAACGCGGAATGTAACGGCGTTGTCTCTGGAGATGCCTTCTGGAATGTGTCCGCTCGACAATAGGCGCAAGCCGGTGGTCATCCTCGACGATCAGAGAGTCGAAGCTACGCCGGTTTCGTCCGACCGTTCGTGGACGGCGCATTTCCACATGAATGGCGACCGCTGGTCGTTAGTTGAAACAGTTGACGACGGCGCATTAGCCAAACGCCACGGCATGCAGGGTCCGATCGACGACGCGTTTATGAGCAGCTTTGTGATGGTTCGCCCAACGGGCAAGGCGATGAACGAGAAGATCGGCGCCTGGGTCATGTCCGAACAAGCGCGCGCTGTCGAACAATGGCGTTCCATTTTTCGCGGCGAGCCGAGAGTGAAAGACGGCACGGAGATCACCAGCGAGGACATCGCGCGAAGCAATCTGATTTTGTGGGGCGATCCGGCGAGCAACAAGATCATCGCGAAGGTCATTGATCTTTTGCCGATCCGTTGGGACGCGCAAAGCGTGAAGGTCGGTGATCAAATCTTTGCGGCGAATCAACACGCGCCGATCTTGATCTATCCGAACCCGCTCAACCCGAAACGTTACGTCGTGATCAATAGCGGGTTTACCTTCCGCGAGTCTCATCATTCGAGTAACGCGCGCCAGACGCCGAAACTGCCAGATTGGGCGGTGATTGATCTGAGTA
>JBMDXC010000496.1:0-4410 GCA_048594805.1 Candidatus Entotheonellaceae bacterium
TTAGCGGAAGGGCGGCGAGCACAATGATGGCGGAGGGTACCGTATAATACGGGAGCTTCTGGTGCAGAAAACTGTGCAGAGCACTACTCGTAGGCGTCGACCCCTGCTGCGGGACGATGTAGGCGACCAGGCGTACGTCACCAGGTGCATCCTCCCTTGGCAGCACAACCGCCTGGCACACGGCAGGGTGCTGACTCAGCGCTGCCTCGATTTCCCCCAACTTGATATGGAGGCCACGAATCGTCACCTGATGCGCCAAGCGACCCATGTACTCAATGTTGCCATCTGGCAGATAGCGGGCTAAGTCTCCGGTTTTGTAGAGGCGCACTCCTGGCTCATTGCTGAACGGATTTGGCATGAATCTCTCAGCTGTCAGTTCCGAGCGGTTGAGAGAGCCACGGGCTAAGCCAGCGCCGCCGATATAGAGTTCACCGGGGATGCCAATAGGGATAGGTTGGAGGCGGGCATCGAGAATATAGGTCTGCGTGTTGGTAATCGGACGACCGACAGTTTGTGAGCCGTTGATGCTCCTCAGCGCCGATGTTGAGTACGTGGTGCCCTCAGCAAGGCCATAAAGATCATAGACTTCCCGGACCATGCTCTGCTCGTAAATCTACCTGACGAGCTGCATACGTAACGGTTCACCGGCGAGGTTTACTGTGCGTACCGACGCGGGGAGATCTCCCATCCGCAGTAGCTCAGCCATCGTTGCGGGAACCGTATTGATTAATGTCACCTGGTCGGCTGCGGGTAAATCGGGGAGCTGCAGCGCATCGCGCGCAAGGACGACTGTCCCACCCCAACATAACAGGACAAAAATCTCGAATACTGATAAAGCGGAGCAGATGGAGGTCGAGGCCAGGACACCGGTACTCTGTTCTGGGTCATACACTATGTAAGCCCAATGCAGCAATGCCACCGCGCTCCGGTGCTCGATGGCAACACCTTGTGGCGTTCCAGTTGATCCCGAAGTATAGATTACATAGGCGAGATTCCCTGCCCCGACTTCTCTGCTCAGGTTGTGTCCTCCCTCATCCTCTGGTAGCTGCCAACTGTCTAAACAGACTCCATGTGCCATCCCAGTTGGCAAACGCTCGACATGCTTTTCCTGAGTGAGTAGTACCAGGGCTCGTGTGTCATCGAACATAAAGGCGAGACGATGCCGTGGGTCAGCCGGATCGAGTGGCACGTATGCTCCCCCGGCCTTGAGAATTCCTAGCATGCCTACCACCATCTCCAGTGAACGTTCGACGCACGGTCCTACAAGCACCTCTGGTCCAACGCCTAAGGCGCACAAGTGACGCGCGAGTTGATTGGCTCTCTGGTTCAGCTCTAGGTATGTCAAGCGCTCGTCTGCACAGATCACGGCGATGGCATGCGGCGTCAACTTAACTTGAGCCTCAAACAACTGATGGAGACACTTGTCCTGGGGATACGCTGTTAGCGTGTCATGCCACTCTACCAACAGCCGGTGGTGCTCCGCGGCAGTCAGCAGCGGTAGTTCCGAGAGGCGCTGCTCTGGATTGGCTACTATCCCTTCCAACAAGGTATGAAAATGCCAAAGGAGTCGTGTAATCGTAGCCATGTCAAACACATCAGTGCTGTACTCTAATACCCCTGTCAGTCCGGTCTCTGCCTCCTTGACTCGTAGAGTCAAATCAAATATAGCCGTCTCAGTGGACACTCTCACAGGCTGCACTATGGTCCCCGGTAATGTAAGCTCCTCACTTGGAGCATTCAGCAACCCAAACATCACCTGCAACAGCAATGTATGACTCAAAAGCCACTCCGGTTGGAGTTCCTCGAGCAGCTGTGCGAACGGCACATCCTGATGGTCATACGCCGCTAACGTCACCTCGCGCTCCCGCTGCAACAGCTCCCGAAAGCTCGGATTATCGGCAAGGTCAATCCGCAGCACCACCATGTTGACAAAAAAGCCGATCAACCCTTCCGTTTCGACCCGATGGCGATTCGCCACAGGAGACCACACGACAATTTCACTCTGCCCGGTGTAGCGATGCAACAGCGCCTGGAACGCGGCGAGCAAAGTCATAACTTCCTGCTGGCTGAGAACCTTGAGCAAAGCGGATAAAGCGGCGGGCAAACCAAACGACTGCGTCGCGCCCTGGAAGGTCTGGACCGCTGGTCGCGGTCGGTCGGTAGGGAGCCGCAACACGGGCATGTTCGTAAGCTGCGGTTTCCAGTAGGCAAGCTCGGCCTCAAGCACCTCGCCTTGAAGCCACTGCCGTTCCCAGCAGGCAAAGTCGGCATACTGCATGGTCAGCTCTGGCAATGGCGAGGACTTCCCAGCTGCAAAGGCTGCGTAGAGCATGGATAGCTCCCGGATGAGAATCCCTATCGACCACATGTCGGAGATAATGTGATGCATCGTCAGGAGGAGAACGTGCTCTGCTTCGGCTAGGCGGAAGAGTTTCACGCGTAGCAACGGTCCTCGCGTGAGATCGAAAGACTGCTGGGCCTCTTCAGTGGCGAGCCGCTGGGTTTCAGCCTCTCGCTGAGTCTCCGACAAGTCCCGGAGGTCTACCACCGATAGTGGCACGGCGAGGGCTGGGGCGATGACCTGGACTGGTTGTCCAGCCATGACGGAGAAGGTTGTGCGTAGGATTTCGTGACGTCGCACGATCTCCCCTAGACTCTGCTCCAGTGCCATCACGTTCAGTCGCCCCGTGATGCGATACGCTACCGGGATGTTGTAGGCAGGGTTGCCAGGGGCCAGTTGATCGAGGAACCAGAGATGTTGTTGAGCAAAGGAGAGGGGGAGGTTTCCGTCCCGTGAGACAGGGAATACGTGCGGAAGAGTGGAACGGGCGGCAAGATTTGCCTCGTGCAGAAACGCGAGGATGTCGGCTTTGCGCTCAGCGAGCTCGGCACGTAGGGCGGGTGTCAGGGTCCCCTGAGGGGCACGGTAGCACAGGTGATCCCCATCGGCCCAAAGCCGCACGCCTAAATGATGGAGGGAATCCAACAATGCAATGGTTTTCATAGTTCTCCCTCCTCATAGTCACTCACGGGGTCTCCGGGAGGAGCTTGCTGACCTTGCGATGCCCATTGGATCGTCTCAACATACTTGACCAGCTCCGCGACAGTGGGTGCTTCAAACAGGCTCTGGAGGGGGAGTTCCACCTGGAAAGTGCTGCGCAACCGAGAGACGACTTGCGTGGCCAGCAGAGAGTCCCCACCTAGTGCGAAGAAATTATCGTTGATTCCTACCTGATCGATCCCGAGCACCTCTTGCCAGAGCTCTGCCAGGGTGCGCTGTACTTCATTACAGGGAGCAACATAGGCGTTTTGTACAGGCGGTCGTGGATGTGTGGGCCACAGCGACTGCAGCTTTTCCAGTTCTGCCAGGAGATGCGGCTGCTTCAAAGTAGTTGTTTTTTCTATTAAGGCATTCAGATCTCTCGTAGAGACAACCACATGAGGCAGGAGATGCCTACTGGCGAGAACCCGATGCAATGCATCTACACCTTCTGTGGACCATATCCCTTCCTCAAGGTCCAGGAGATGATCGACAATAAATTTGTTGTGGACACTGAAACCACCGAGCTCGTCGGGGAGGGGAGAGGAATTCTCCGAGCTCCGTGTCGCTGGTACTGAGGAAGATGGGAGAAGTCTAAGCGTCCTCATGACATCTACTGCCATGCCAAGGTCTTGCCATCCGTCCCAGTTAATAGATACGGTGCATACCCCGTGGCGAGAGCTATAATAATGAGCAAAAGCATCAAGAAAGGCATTCGCCGCACAATAATCCACCTGACCAAATCCACCAGTGACTGAGTGGGTTGATGAACAGAGCACAAGAAAATCTAATGGCACATTGTTCAAGACAGCCTCAAGCACCAGGGTCCCTTTGACCTTAGGGGCAAAAACACTGGCGGCTTTTTCTGGCGTTTTGAGTTGAATCATGCCTCCGCCAACAATCCCAGCGGCGTGAATCACACCATGAATTGTGCCAAATCGCTCATATATCTGAGTAACCACAGATTGCATGTGTTCCTGATTGGCCACATCTGCGCTGAGCACGAAAACCTCGGCGCCTAGCTCCTCGAGCATCTGCACTTTACGTATCTTGCGGCTTACGTCATCCTGAGCATCATGAGTCGCGAGCCATGTTTCCCAGTTGTCCCTCTTGGGAAAAGCCGAACGCCCTGTGAGCGTGAGCTTGGCCTGCACTGTCCGTGCGAGATATTCCGCGAGCATCAGGCCCATACCCCCTAGTCCACCCGTGATGAGGTAGACTCCCCCTTCCCGCAGCCGTGTTGGGCGTCCACTTTCGCTATCCAGGCGTACTGGCTCAAAAGTCGGGACCCATCGAGGCCTCCCGCGATAGGCCACACATACCTCAGAAGGCTTCATCATCCATTCAGCTATAAGTTGGTCTATGAGATC
>JBMDXC010000497.1:0-9112 GCA_048594805.1 Candidatus Entotheonellaceae bacterium
CGTGCGAGGAGTTCGGTATGTTTGCCTACTTCGACGATGCAGCCGTGCTCCAACACCACGATCTTGTCGGCATTGCGGATGGTCGAGAGGCGGTGGGCAATCACAAGGGAGGTACGTCCTTGTAGAATGCGCCGCAGGGCACGCTGGATGAGCCTTTCCGTGTGCGTGTCGATATTGGCCGTGGCCTCGTCCAGAATAAGGATACGGGGATTGCCAACAATGGCGCGGGCGAAGCTGAGCAGTTGTCGCTGACCAACGCTGAGGTTCACGCCGCGTTCGGCGAGGGGCGTATCGTAGCCCTGCGCCAGGGCCATGATGAAGTCGTGCGCCCCCACTGCCTGGGCGGCGGCGACCACGTCCGCATCGCTGGTGGCTGTGCAGGCGTAGCGGATGTTCTCTTTGATAGTCCCGGAAAACAGGTAGGGCTCCTGGAGGACCATGCTCATCTGGCGTACCAGCGATTGGCGTTGCACATGCCGGATGTCAAAACCGTCGATCATGATCCGGCCCTGGGTGACATCCGCAAAGCGGTGCAGTAAAGTGGCCAGTGTACTCTTGCCAGCGCCGGTCGCTCCTACCAGGGCAACCGTTTCTCCTGGGCTGATGTGCAGATTGATGTCCTGGAGTACCTCGACGCCCGGGACGTAGTGGAAGGAGACGTTGCCAAAGGTGATCTCGCCCTTGACCGGCGGCATCTCAGGAGCCCCAGGCGCATCTTGAACTTCAGGTTTGACATCGAGCAACCCAAATATACGTACCCCCGCTGCCATGGCCCGCTGCAGCTGACTGTATTGCATGGTCAATTGCCGGATCGGCTCGAAGAAGCGCTGTACCCATAGCGCAAAGGCAATAAGGACACCCCACTCTACCTGACCGCGCTGGAGCAACAGACCACCCACCAGGATGACGCCGACGCCCATGCCGATGCCGGTTAAAAACTCGACGATAGGTTGCAGAGACCCGGAGAAGCGGCTCGCCTCCAGGTTGGCGTCGAGGAGTTCCTGATTCAGTCCATTAAAATGCTTGAGGTTTTCGTGCTGTCGGTTCAGGCTTTGCACCACCCGCACACCGGTAATGTTCTGGTTGTATTCGCCATTGACCATGGCGATGGCACGTCGGATGCGCATGAAGGAGTGCCTGGCGAAGCGTTGCCAGTAGGCCAGGACAAAAAACAGCGGCGGTATGATGCTCAAGCTGATCAAGGCCAGCTGCCAGTTGGTCATCAGCATGGCGACAATGATCCCCGCCAGGCTGAGGATATCCGCCAGGGTCGTCACTAGCAGTTCAAACGTCTCCTGCAGTTGCAGGACATCGCTCTGGCTGCGCGACATGATGCGCCCGACCGAAGTACGGTGAAAGAAAGCCGGGGACAGGCTCTGCAGGTGGTTGAAGAGCTGAGTACGCATGCTGTACAGCACACCCTGTCCCACTCTGGCAATGGCGACAGACTGCAGGTAATTGGCCCCGAAGTGCAGCAAGGTGACGGCGAAGAAGATCAAGCCGATCATGTGCAGGCGCCACCCTATACCGCTGTTGATCCCCCAGTTGATCCACACCATAATCACCAGAGGGAGGCCCACCTGTGCCACCGTATACACGAGCACGGCGATCAGGCTGAGCAGGGCGTCCTTTTTGTATGGTCTGATATAGGTGAGCAGACGTCGAACCACACGATTGTCATAGACCTTGCCCACAATGATCTCATCGCTCAGCTCATTCGTGGTTTTCGGCGCATACATACTCCCGGCATTGGTCCCGCGCCAGCCACTCAAGATATCACCGCCACCACCGCCCCCTAGCATCTACTGCATTCCTCCGTTGTCTTGTACCATCGCAGTTTCCCGTATGCGCTCTTCCTGGGGCCGCAGCTGTAGCTCGTAAATGTCCTGGTAGATGCCGTGCTGGGCCATGAGTTCCGCGTGTGTCCCCTGTTCCACAATTGCACCGTCCTGCAGGACCAGAATGAGGTCCGCTTCGCGCACGGTGCTCAAGCGGTGCGCGATGACAAACGTGGTGCGCCCTTGCATCACGGCGATCATGGCCTCATGGATGCGCCGTTCCGTTTCCACATCCACACTAGAGGTCGAGTCATCAAGAATCAAAATGGGCGGGTCAAGCAGGATCGTCCTGGCAATCGACAGGCGCTGGCGCTGCCCTCCCGACAGCGTCGCACCGCGCTCGCCTACCCAGGTATCATACCCCTTGGGAAAGCGCATGATCTGGTCGTGGAGCTGGGCAATCTTCGCCGCCCTGACCACATCATCAAAGGACGCATCAACAGCGCCATAGGCGATGTTATCACGAATGGTGGCACTAAAGAGATAGACGTCCTGCTGCACAATACCCACATTGCGCCGTAAGGAGTTCAGGGTAAAGTCCCGAATGTCCTGGCCATCGATGGTAATGTGCCCCTCAGTGACATCGTAGAAACGGGGTAAGAGATGGACAATCGTACTCTTGCCGCTGCCAGGAGCGCCCAGGATGGCAGTAATCTGACCGGGGGCTGCATCAATCGTCACCTGCTTCAGCGCCGGGACACGCGCGTTATACGAGAAGGAGACCTGCTCGAAGCGCACATGGCCCCGGGCCCGGCCCATCTCTTTAGCCTGGGGGTGTTCTGCCACTGGGGAGGCCGCGTCCAGCACTTCAAAGAGGCGCTGTCCAGAGGAGGTCGCCCGCGACAGGCTATCGATGACGCGCGCTAACTGGCGTATCGGGAAGGCGAGCTGGTTCATATACAGGACAAACTGCGTCAAGCCGCCGGCTGTCAGATGACCATGCATGACTTCCCACCCGCCAAACCACAGGACCATGCCTAACGTCACGGTGAAATAGAGGCTCATCCAGGCCCCGTTGGTCTCCTGTAAACGCTCAGTCTGAAAGTAGTGCTCCCGCAGCTCCTGGGCTTTGCGGTCGTACTTCTGCTGCTCGTAGGCCTCAGCGGCAAAGGCTTTGACGACGTGCATGCCAACCAGATTCTCCTGCAAAACGGTCACGGATTCCCCCATGATCTCCTGCACATGCAACCACATGGGGCGGAGTTTCCGCAGCACCAGGGTCGATTGCAGGACCGAGCACGGGGCGAAGGCGAGACTGAGCAGGGACAGTTTCCAGTTCAAGAAACCTAAGATGCTCGTGATGGCGACGAGTCGAACCACAACATCCAGAGAGCGCACCAGGCCAAGGTTGACGAAGCGGCGTACCTGCTCTATATCGGCGGTAGCCTTGGACATCAGATTGCCGGTATGTTCGCTGTCATGGAAGGCAAAGCTCAAATGCTGCAGTTTGTCGTACAGAAGATTGCGCAGATCGTAGGATACCTTCTGCGACAGTGAGTCGGTAGTATACGTCCGTGCCAGGTCGGCCACCCCTCGCATAACACTTGCCCCTAAGAGGGTGAGTGCCATCAACACGAGCGTACTGGTGTCCACCTGTAAGGGGATGACGCGGCCATCGGTGGGGTCAAATTTGATCAACCGATCCACAGATGTGCCGAACAGACGCGGTACGAGGAGGGCAAAACCAATTGCGGCGAAGAAGCTGATATAGGCAAGGGTAAGGCGCACGCGGTAGTGCCACGCCATCCTGGTGATTCTGAGTAAAATCTGCATCGCGTCGTTCGGACCCTAGCGGGCAAGAGCCTCGGGAGGGCGGTCACAGGTATCGATCGCTGTGAGCTTGGACTTTCTGGGCGTAAGGGCCACACTACACCCCTACCCAGCAGATGGGGAGCTACTGCTTCTCAAGGCACTGTACCCAAGATACTCCCAGCAGTCAAGTGTCTTTTCATTCTTTTTGTATCTGAATATACCGAGCTGAATGGACGTAGAGATACTCCAGGCATCATTCTTTATCACGCTGCCAATGAGAGCTTCATAGTAAAAATGGCACCATAAACTCAAGCCATCAAAGGCAATGTGATGGACTACCAGAGTGTGCCGTCTATGGATATATTATATTTTTGAGGATATTATATATACGCTTATAAAATGAAAGGAGATGTTGTATGTGCAAATACCTCAAGATACTCTTGCTCGTCTTGCTGCTGCTTATAGGAAGCACATCCTATGCCGAGGCGCGCTCTGGGCACGGGGGGCGACATGGGGGCTTCCACAGAGGGGGGCATGCTGGGTCGCATGGTAGAGGCTTTAGCCATCGTCATCATGTCCCACACCACAGGTTTGGGCATGCCCACCGCTCTCATTCCCATTTTCATGGGGGGATCTTCTTTGACGTATCCCCGCTATGGATAGCCCCCGCACCCTACATTGGTCTGGCGCCGGCCCCTCCCCCACCGCCTGCACCTGTGTGGTACTACTGCACAGACCCAGCAGGCTATTATCCGATGGTGCCCGCTTGTACGGTGCCCTGGATCCCGGTAGCGCCTTCCGGATAGAAGCGCAGAGCCTGTAAGGCGTCCCTGCCTTTGGGGCTCCTGCTGGTCATGTGCATCCAGGCGCAGTCATGTGCTGAGAACCGTAGGAAGGGACGGGGCATGGATATCCGTATCGTCACCGAGCACGACATCGAAGAATTCATCCGGCTCCGCCTCGAGGCCTTAACACGCGAGCCCTATGCCTTTGCACGCGCGCTGGAGGATGAGCTAGCGCGCTCCCCCGAAAGCGTGGCCTCCCGACTCCGCGCCGTGCCGGATGGCAACTTCGTGGTTGGAGCCTTCGAGGGCAGGCACATGATCGGCCAGGCCGGGTTCGTCCGCTTCGAAGGGCGCAAAGAGCGCCACAAAGGGACTATCTGGGGCGTCTACGTGACTGCAGCAGCACGGGGTCAGGGGGTGGCGAAGGCCATGCTGACCAGGCTCTTGGACCGGGTGCGCGGTTACCCAGGCCTTGAGCAGGTCTCTCTGAGTGTGTCTATGCCGCAAGAAGCCGCGCGCCGGCTCTATAGCACTTTGGATTTCGAGATATATGGATATGAGAAGCACGCACTCAAAGTCGGTAAGACCTATGTGGATGAAGAGCATAGAGTGCTGTGGTTGCAGGAGCCGCCCTCAGTATAAGGTGTGGGCCAAGCCTGGAGGGACTTGCTGCTCCAGAGGCACAGCAGCAGATGGCAGGCTGGTTGCAGGCTGCGTTTCAATTGCACATCGCCTGAGGCGGTAAGCTACAATGAGAACGGACGACACCTTACTACCCGAGACACAGGCAGGTTTATGGAAGACTTTCAGCAGAAACGACGCTTGATTGAACAGGGTCAACTCACTTCCTGGAAGCGGCGCGGGCGCGGGGCCTTTACCGTGGAGCATGTGCCCTTTCATCGTACGCTTCTCCAGACAGTGTTCCGGGCCGGGTGGTTGCGCGCACGCGGTGAGCGTAATGCTCGCAATGCCGTGGTCAGAACGTTGCGCTTCACCTTTGACTCCCTCCCGTCAGCGTTTTGTGGTTTTACGATCCTGCATCTCTCTGATATTCACGCCGATGGTCTGACTGGACTGAGCGAGAGCTTGAGTCGGCGGCTACAAGACCTCCAGGTGGACATATGCGTATTAACCGGGGACTATCGCTATAGGCTCCGCGGGCCAAGCCACAATGTCTATTCTCATATGGAGAAAATTCTGGCCTCGATCAACGCCCGCTACGGCATTGTAGGGGTGCTGGGCAATCATGACTCGATGGAGAAGGTGCCCGTGCTCGAACGCTTGGGCGTCACCATGCTGGTGAATCAATCCCTCCCAGTGAGTCATGGTGGTGACACCATCTGGCTCGTTGGCCTGGACGACCCGCATTATTACGGCTGTGATGACCTCCCAGGCGCTCTCCACGGCGTCCCTGAGGAGGTGTTTAAAGTCCTGCTGGTGCACACGCCAGAGCTGGCAGCAGAGGCGGAGACGCATGGCATAGATCTCTACCTCTGTGGCCATACGCACGGGGGTCAGATATGTCTCCCATGGCTAGGCCCGGTGATCTCGGGCGCCAACTGTCCGAGGCGGTATGTGCGCGGCGCCTGGCGTCATAAGCGCGTGCAGGGATATACGAGTGCTGGAGTCGGGGTCTCCGTGGTGCCCGTACGGTTTTTCTGCCCACCAGAAATTGTCCTGATCGAACTCCGCTGTACGCGCCAGCATACCCACCCGTCAGCGCTTGCGATTGAGGAGTAAGGTGCCCTCATGACCCAGCCTCTGGAAGCGCTCTCGTCCATCGCCCAGATTCAGGAACGTGTCATTGCGTGTCAGCGGTGTCCGCGCTTAGTGGCCTACCTGCAGCAAGTGGCCGAGCAGAAAGTGCGCCGTTTTCGGCATGAGACCTATTGGGCCAGGCCGGTGCCAAGTTTTGGTGATGCGCAGGCCCGGCTGCTCATCCTCGGGCTCGCGCCTGCGGCGCATGGCGGCAACCGTACCGGGCGCTCGTTTACGGGAGACCGCAGCGGGGAATGGCTTTACGGCGCCTTACACGCGCACGGCTTTGCCAATCAGCCCACTGCCACGCATCGCGACGACAATCTGCGTCTCCACGACTGTTTCATCGCGCAAGTGCTGCACTGTGCGCCCCCGGCGAATAAACCCGCGCTCCAGGAAATCCGCAACTGCCAACCATACCTCCTCGCTGAGCTGCTCTTGCTAACCAACGTGCAGGTGATCGTCCCCCTCGGCAGCATTGCCTTTGGCGCCTACCTGCGTGCCTGTAAACACCTGTCTATGCCACTGCCAGTACCAAGGCCGCGCTTTGGGCACGGCCAACTCTGCCGCTTGCCCAATGGGCGCATGCTTTTGCCTTCGTACCATCCGAGCCAGCAAAACACTTCGACTGGCCGTTTGACCCGCGCTATGCTCGGCCAGATTTTTGCGACTGCCCGGGGGTTATTGGAGGCAGGCTAGGTGAGGGCGGATAGGAAGTTTGTGGCCACGCCTCCCCCCCGGGCGCTGACGTGCCGGCCCTCGCGCCACGGCTGCCCCACCGGTCCAAGGCACTTCCCCGGTGCCTCCGGGAGCGCGCCGTGAGACGCGCTCCCCGCCACGGATGCAGTGAGGGACACAGATGGTCACGCGGACGCGCTAAATGGTACGCGCCGCCGGTTGGTAGTTCTTGAGCTTGTTGTAGATCTGGAGCCGGTTGCGCTGGGTGTCAGCCACAATCAGCCGACTGTAGTGGGCATCGAAGACCACAGCCGTGGGGAAAGCGAACCGCCATTCCTGTTCAAAGTTGCGCACTTCTCGACGCCGTTGCACCGCGCCGGGGTTGGTCTCCAAAGACATCTTGGCCCATTTAGAGAGTTCCTGAGCGTCACCCACAAGACTCGTGATAATTTTGCCATCAGGGTCGAAGATTTGGACGCGGTGGTTGGCCCAGTCACACACATACACATCGCCATCGGGGTCTACGGCCACGTCGGAGGGACGGTTCAATTGGCGCTTGCCTGTTCCGTAGCTGCCGAACTGACTTATGAACTCGCCATCAGGGGTGAACTTCTGGACGCGGTGGTTCTTATGATCGGCGACGTACACCTGGCCATGCTGGTCTAAGGTAATGCCCCATGGAGCATTGAACTGACCCTCGGCGCTACCGAAGCTGCCCCACTTCATCAGGCACTTGCCGTCCTTGGTGAACTTCTGCACCCGATGGTTGCGGCCGTCGACAATATACAGGGTATCCTGCGGGTCGATGGCGATCCCCGAAGGGGCATTGAACTCACCGTCACCACTTCCGGCGGTGCCCCAATCGCCCAGAAAGTTGCCGTCCTTATCAAAGATGGAGACGCGGTTGAGCCACTCGTCGGTGACGTACACGTTTTCCTGGCTATCCAGCGCCAGGCCAGCGGGCCAGATGAATTGCCCAGGACCATCTCCGGGGCGCCCGATATCGGCCACAAACTCTTCATCGCCCGGTACCGGTCCGATGCTGAACTTCCCCACACGGGCACCCACATAGCTCTGGTTCCAGGGCACTTCCTTGATCTGCTCCGCACCGCGGTTTAAGACATACACGGTATCGCCTGCACCTAAGGCTAAGGCGACGGCTCTATTAAACCCCATCCCTGAGCCACCTCCTCGGCCCACCACATGGCTAAAGTCAAAGACGCGGCCGGCGGCAATTGTCGTAAGCATGGCGCACCTCCTCAGCTTATCGTCTAATATTAGCAATACTGGAATTCTCGCACCGAGGCGATCACTTGCAGCATCTCCCCCACCCGCGCCCTCGAGGTGCTGGCATCCTGCTCCGTTCCCCAGCGCAGGGGGCCACCTTCGCTGGCGTGCGCTACCAGGTTCTGGCGTACCTCCGGCTCCACTTCCAGGGGGCCAATGAGGTCCAGACAGCAGTCCACGAACCCCTCCGGTGCCAGGTCGCCTTGCGCCTGCATCCGGTTGAGGAGCGCGCGCATACCCGGGCGGTTGAAATCACCCAATACACCGGCAGCGAAATTGATTCGCTTCATCAAGGTGCCGCTGTTAATCCACTCCGCACCCGTGTGCCACCCTTCCACGCTCGGAGGATTCAGGAGTTCCTGCCCCATGTAGGTCGGTTGCTTGGCGAGCTGGCCAATCCCTGGTGCGGGGAACTCGAACCCTCCAGCCAGCCTCAGGAGACTGACGACCGCCTCAGCGGGGCTTTTTATTTTGGCAAAGCGGGCGTTCTTGAAGAAGTCGGAGTTGAACAGCACCCGCAGGGTCGCGCGCATGTCGCACTGTGATTCCCGGAAGGCCGTGGCGATGGTCTCGATGGCCTTGGGATCCCGCGGCGGCGTGGTCATCCACGCCGGCACCTGCGGCTCATCAGCCACGAAGAAGTTATATAAATGGCGGGCGATAAACCGGTGACAGGCGGGCTGCTGCACAATGATGTCGATGATGTCCTCCCCGTTAAAATTGCCCATATGGCCCAGGAAGGTCTTTTCGCCATCATCATGATCGTCATCGAGGTACTCGAATTGCCAATCCCACCGGTTGTAGTAGCCGCGCGGCGGTGTGTACGCTATTGTCCAGCCGGTGAAGGCCCTGGAAGCCTCCCGGACGTCCGTCTCCGTGTAGTTGGGGTGCCCGTCCATCCCTACGCCCAGGCTGAACAGTTCGAGCAGCTCCCGCCCCCAGTTTTCGTTCACCGCATAGCCGTGGTTGTCGCAGTTATCGAGCCAGTAGATCATGGCCGGGTTCTTGGCGAGC
>JBMDXC010000498.1:0-29686 GCA_048594805.1 Candidatus Entotheonellaceae bacterium
CTCGCCAATGCGCTCGACGTCCTCCAGGGACAGATTCCAGCCTGTGACCGAGTTGATCAGACGCGGGTAGTTGTCGTTGAGCATGCCGCCAAAACCGCGTTCACTGACAAAGCGACACTGCGTCAAAGCATCGCCCACAGCAGTAAAATGCTGGTTTTTAACGGCGAATTCGGGCTTGCCCTCAGGGGTCGTATTATCGTGGTCTGTGGCGTACTGCAGGGTGGGTCGGGTGTCATGGTGACTGCCACCACGCGTGGCCGTAGCGTAGCCGATGCTCATACCCTTCAGCACGCGGGCCGAGTGTGCCGGCATCTCCAGGCCCTTCACCGCGTAGAGATACTTACTGGCCTCCGGGCCAAGCTGCGCTGCCAGCCGCACGGAGCCCTCGGCGAGCAGGTCACCCAGACCACGGCGGTACGCCGTGGCTTCAATGAGATCAAGCACCGTGTGATAATCGCCAAAGGTGAGGGCACGACCGGCACGATCCCGCGTCAACAGGCCTTTTTCGTAACATTCAAAGGCAAAGGCAAGCGTGACGCCCAGGCTAATAGTGTCCATACCGAATTGATCACAGAGCTCATTGGCTTTCACAATCGAGCCTTTGTGCGAGTTGTCGAGCATGGACCCGAGCGCGAAGATCGTTTCATACTCTGGCATCTTCCACCGTGTCCCCGCATATTCACCATCGGTGACGTTAAAATCCTTGCCGCACGCCACCGGGCAGCGGAAGCACGTCGTATCCTTCTCGAAGTAGGCCTCTTTAAATGTCTCGCCAGAAATCTCACTGGCCTTGTCGTAAAACTCGGTCTGCAGGTTGCGCACACCCAGAGCCCCGATCTTATTGATGATATTGACCAGGATGGTAGTGCCATAATTTTTCAGGCCAGCGGTGCCCACTTTCATCGGCTCACGAATGTCATTGAGTAGCGTCTTGATGGCATCGGGATACGCCACAGTCGTTTTGCGGTTGCCCGTCACCGCTACGGCCTTGAGGTGCTTGGCACCCATAACGGCTCCCAGGCCACCACGGCCAGCGACACCGTCGCGGCTTTTATCCCAGGAGTGCACGGCGCAGGCAAAACGCACGAGGTTTTCGCCAGCCGGGCCGATGGAGAGGACTTCCACCTCACTGTGCTCGCGCTCACGAATGGTGCGATTGGTCTCCTGGGTGTATTGCCCCCAGAGGTCTGTCGCCGGTTTGATGTCAGCGCCATCCTCGTGCACCAGGAGATACACCGGTTGCGGAGCACGCCCGGTAATCGTGATGGCTTCAAACCCGGCACGTTTCTGCATGGCTGCGAACATGCCGCCAAAGGTGCTATCGAAAAACAAGCCGGTGAGGGGGGATTTTGTGCCAACAAAACAACGCGTCGCCCCGGGGATAGGCGTGTCAGTCGCCGGGCCAACGGCAAAGACAAGTATATTGTCCGGGGTGAGAGGATCGATGCCAGGAGCCAGACGCTCATAGAGGAGCCGGATGGCAAAGCCATTGCCACCGAGATACGTCTGGGCGAATGTCTCGTCAAACGTTTCAATATGCGTCTGACCGTTGGTCAGGTTCACATGCAGTATGCGTCCGTGATATCCGTACATGGCGTCCTCCGCGGCTCCGATACAATGGTCTCTCTCCGTAGACACGGTGATTGTCGCAAAGGCCGTAGGGCGACGCAAGCCCGTTTCTGGATGGCATGTGCGGCGGATCCTCTCTGTAGCCTGGCAAGATATGCTCGCTGTCTCCCGCCTGCCCTCACCCCACACGCCGAGACGCTGTGACCCGGCTGGTGTCACGGCGTCGCCAGCACCGTGATGACGGCACGAGTCTCCTGAGTGTCAAGTCCTCGCAGGGAGAGAGCGGTCACCACTGAGGTTCCATCCATGTATCCATCTTGTCCACATGGCTGGGGAAAACTCGCCCTCACGAGGAGGCAAACCAGAACGACGCCAAGGCGTTATGCAGTCTGCTTAGCGCGTGAGCAGCGGCCAGAACTCCTGGCTGTACGGTCGTTTAGCGGTCTGCGGTATCTTTTACCCCATATTTATGGTACCTTGCTAGTATTTCGCGCTGTCTCTACTATCATTCCTACCTTGAATCCTCAACTCTTCACAGGTGAATGTAGTAATTAAAAAGGTAACATTTAAAGCTGGCTCAGGAATGTGCACAGAGGGATAGCAGCCAGAGTCGTCCAGACCCGCACCAGCTTTAGATTCAGCACCATGGATTGCTCCAACCAGTCCAAGGCTTGCTGCTTGGTGGCCTTCGTCGCTTATCGAAAGAGCTCCCGGGGGTGCACTCCCGCGCGCATTGTGGCAAAATAACGTTTGATTTCCTAGACGCATACACGCACGGATATCATACAGCACTGCCGGAGAGGAGATGCTATTTATGCTCAAGGCTGCCATTGTTGGCGCCACAGGTATTGTTGGTCAGCAATTTGTCCTGGCATTGCAGCAACACCCCTGGTTTAGGATTGAGGCGCTCGCCGCTTCGCGGCGTTCGGCAGGACACACGTACGGCGAGGCGTTGCGTGATCCGGCGACAGGCGCATGCCGCTGGTATGCCGGGCCGCTCCCAGATACGACTATCTTTGACCTGCCTGTAGAGGATGCTGAGACCCTGGAAGCCTCGCGCTTTGACGTCATTTTCACTGGCATCGAATCTGATGCTGCTAAAGCGCTCGAGCCCCAGTATGCCAAAAGCTGCCCGGTGCTGAGTACGGCTTCGGCGTTTCGCTATGAAGACGACGTGCCAGTCCTGATTCCGGGTGTCAATGACGACCATGCCAGGCTTGTCGAGCAACAGCGCCGGCAGCGTGGCTGGAAAGGCTTTATCTCGCCAAATCCCAACTGTACAACTGTCGGACTGGCCATCTCACTGGCACCACTGGTGAGGACTTTTGGAGTTGATACCGTGGTCATGACGTCGCTACAGGCGGTCTCCGGCGCTGGCCGCAATGGTGGTGTACTCAGCCTGGATATTATCGATAATGTCATCCCCTATATCCCCAAGGAAGAAGAGAAAGTCCGGCGGGAGGTCAGCAAGATCCTCGGCCAGATCACGACGGCTGGCCTGGAGCCATTGCCGATGCGCATCAGCGCCACCTGTACGCGGGTACCAGTGATGGATGGCCATACGGCAAGCGTGCTCGCCGTGACTGCACGCAAGGCGTCCATATCCGAGGCATGCGAGGCTATGGAAAGCTTTGGCCGGGAGTTTGTGGAGCTGGGCCTGCCGTCGTCTCCACGCCAGTTCATCGTGATGCATGACGACCCATATCGGCCACAGCCGCGCCTGGACCGCGATACTGACGACGGCATGGCCACAGTGGTGGGCCGTCTACGGGCCGACACGGCTTTCGACCACGGCCTGCAGTACGTGGTGCTGTCGCACAACACCAAGATGGGGGCTGCCAAGGGCACAGTATTGGCGGCCGAGATGCTGGTGCACAAGGGCTATATTGGCTGAGAGGCGAGGACCGGCATGGCCCTAGCCCCTGGCCTCTAACCAGCGCTCGGCGTCAATGGCCGCCATACAGCCACTTCCGGCAGCGGTGACGGCCTGACGATACACCTGGTCGGTGACGTCGCCAGCGGCAAAGACACCCGCTACACTCGTATAGGTCGTACCGGGTGTGGTAACGATGTAGCCCTGGGGGTCCAGGGTGAGTTGTCCACAGAAGAGCGCCGTGTTGGGACTATGACCAATGGCTATGAACAGGCCGTTGGTCTTGACCTCCTGGACCTCATCGGTTTTGACGTTGCGTATCTTGACTCCCTGCACGCCGCCACCTGGACCTGGCTCACCAAGCACGTCTTCGATCACTGTGTCCCACATGAAGCTGATCTTCTCATGCTTGAAGGCACGTTCCTGCATGATTTTGGAGGCCCGGAGCTGATCACGCCGGTGCACAACGGTGACATGCGTCGCAAACCTGGTGAGGAATAGTGCCTCCTCCATGGCGGTATCACCGCCACCTACAACCATAATCTCTTTGCCTCGGAAAAAGAATCCATCACAGGTAGCGCAGGACGACACCCCATAGCCGCGCAGGCGGGCTTCCGAGGCGAGGCCCAGCCAGCGTGTGGCAGCCCCGGTAGCGATGATCAGCGCTTCCGCGCGTATGACGGTATCACCAATCCAGAGACGCAAAGGCTGCTCGGAGAGGTCAACCCGGGTGGCATCGTCCAGATAGAGCTCGGCACCAAAGCGCATCGCCTGCTTGCGGAAGATGTCCATCATGTCCGGCCCCAGGATGCCATCGGCGAAACCAGGGTAGTTCTCCACTTCCGTTGTGAGCGTCAGTTGTCCACCCGGCTGGCTCCCCTCGATGACCAACGGGGCAAGGGCAGCACGGGCGGTATAGATCGCGGCGGTCAGGCCTGCCGGGCCTGAACCGATGATGACGACTTGATAATGTTCCCTCTGTGGCATTGCTCCCTCTTCTGCTCTGGGGTTTACATCTCGTATTGCTCCGTCGCATACGGCATGATACACCTGTTGACAATAACCGGTCCGAGATGTCAAAGCCATTCAGGCCGTAGGCTATGGCGCAAAGGAGATGCGTATGCTGAAGAAAATCCACCACGTGGGCATTGTCGTACGGAGTATTGCAACAGCCTACGCGTTTTATCGCGACCTCCTGTCCCTGCCGGTCCACAAAGAGAATATCATTCAGGATCAGGGGGTCAAGGCAGCCCTGTTAACAATTGGCGCCAGCGAAATCGAATTGCTCGAGCCCATTACCCCTGGCACAGGCGTCGCACGCTTTCTCGAACAGCGCGGCGAGGGGCTCCATCATCTCTGTTTTGAGACGGACGATGTGCACCGCGAACTAGCGACTGCCAAGGCACGTGGCATAGCAGTTATCGATCAACAACCCCGGCAAGGATTGGCCGGGTTGATCTGTTTTCTGCACCCAAGAAGCAGCCATGGAGTCCTGATCGAATACGCCCAGCCATAGGGACTCCGGCCTGCCAGGTGACGTGAAACGTATATTGGCACAGTCGTGGTAAAGTGCTACACTTTCGCCATGTACTCCCTCGTAGTGTACTATGAGGGGAAGCAGAGCCCACAGCCAGCACTCCAATCCACTCCAGTGCTCCAGGCATACCCGGCGCGCACAGAAGGGTAACCAATGGCTCCGACGAAGGTCTGAGGAATGAAAAAAAAGATGCTCATCAACGTCGCGGACGAGGAAGAGAGCCGCGTCGCGATTGTGGAAGATGGCATACTCGAAGAGTTGACCATCGAAACCTCTAGTAAGGAGCAAATTAAAGGCAATATTTATAATGGTGTCGTCGTCAAAGTTGAGCCGAGCTTGCAAGCGGCCTTTGTGGATTACGGCGGCAAGCGGCACGGCTTCCTCCCGATGGGAGAAATCCAGCCACGTTGGTATACTACTGAGTTTCGTAGTGAGGACCGTGAGCGCCGCCCGCGTATTCAGGATGTTATCAAGCGTAACCAGAAGGTGTTGGTGCAGGTTGTCAAGGAAGAATTGGGCACCAAAGGGGCGAGCTTGAGTTCCTATGTCTCACTGCCGGGGCGTTACCTGGTGCTTATGCCCGGTTCAGACACGGCTGGTGGCATCTCTCGCAAAATCGAAGATGAGGAAGAACGCAAAAAGCTCAAAGAGATCATTGCCCAGCTCGAACCTCCACCGGATATGGGTGTAATCGTGCGTACGGCTGGGCTGAATCGCAACAAGGCGGAGCTGCAGCGTGACATGATCTATCTCCAGCGTCTCTGGGCCAGTATCGAGGACAAGAGTCGCGAGTCACCAGCCCCGGCTTTGATCTACCAGGAACACGATCTCGTCATTCGCTCCATCCGTGATTATTTCACCCCCGATATTCAAGAAGTCCTGATTGACCATCGTGAGGTGTATCGCCGCGCGCGTGACTTTTTCCAGGCCGTGATGCCGCGCTACCAAGGGCGCGTCCAGCTCTATCGTGACAAGAAGCCACTGTTTGCGCGCTACCAACTTGAAGAACAAATCGAGGCGATCTACAGTCAGAAGGTCGAGTTGAAATCGGGCGGTTCCATTGTGATTGACCCCACGGAAGCCCTGGTGTCGATTGACGTGAACTCTGGGCGTGCCACCAAGGAAAAAGGCATCGAGGAGACAGCCTTTAAGACCAATATGGAGGCGGCTCAGGAGATCGCACGCCAGCTCCGTTTGCGAGACCTTGGTGGCCTGATCGTGATTGACTTCATTGACATGCGCAATGTGAAACACGCGCAGGAGATTGAGAAGATGATGCGGCAGGCGCTCAAGCGCGATAAAGCGCGCACCCAGGTGTCGCGTATCTCGCAGTTTGGTCTGCTAGAGCTGTCGCGCCAACGCCTCAAGCCGACGATCCTCGAGGGCAATTATTTAAAATGTCCGCATTGCGATGGCAGTGGACTGATTAAATCCACCATTTCCCTCGCCCTTACAGTACTGCGGCGTATTCGTGCGGAGGCGGCGAAGGAGACGTTGGCCTCGGTGAAGGCGCTGCTGCCCATGGATGTGGCCCTCTATCTCTTGAACCAAAAGCGTCAGGAGATTGCTCGTCTCGAGGAGGAATATAATCTGACTCTGTACCTGGCGGGCAATACCACGGCGCGTCAGAATGAGTACTCGCTTGAGTTTATCAAACGCGATACGGTTCCCGATGTAACCACGGTGTCTGAAAAGCTCTTTGTGAAGGAGATCGAAGCGCCGGTCAGGCCAGGCACCTCGGTGGCGACCTATCGTGGTGCGCTGTGGGAGGAGCCGGAAGAACTCGCAGCCACTCCCCCGCAGCCTGTCGTACCAAAGACTCTGCCTGTACACGAGGAGCAGGCACAGGACGTCGTGCCTGGCGCAACACTGGCCCCGGTATTGGCTGTGCCGCGCGGGCGCATTTTCTGGCGCCTGACTGCGCCGGCGCGGCGTATGGAAGTGGTGTCTATGGCCGGTGACCAGCCGAGCCCAGCGTCAGGTATACGTACCGGTCGCCACGGCACGGGCCGGTATCCACGTCGTTCGCGCAGTGGCTGGTGGCGGCGGCGCGCGTCTGCAGGAGCCCAGACCGATGCTGCCAATCGCTCAGAGATGCCCAAAGTGGGCGAGACTCCCGGCCAGGTGCCGGGGAGCAGCCTGGCATAATCGCACGGAGTGTATGCTGGAGTGGGCCTGAAGCAAGGGCGTTACATGTTGTGGTCCACAGAACGGGCCAGACAGGTAACGCCCTAGTTTTTTCTGGTGTTCTGCCTCACGCCGTATTGCAGCGTCTGTTTGCAAACCTGGGGGACTTGCTCTATGATTCCACCTCCCCTGGCTTGCTGTCTCGCCGCTCGTGTTGTGATGATGTGATGATATCGACCTATCGACCAAAGGAGACTACGTATGGAGCAAGGGCAGGTGACGATTGCGCCGGCCCGAGGGAAGCTGGGTGTACTCCTCCCCGGTATGGGAGCCGTGAGTACTACAGTTATTGCGGGTGTTGAGCTCATTAAAAAAGGTCTGGGACGACCGATAGGGTCCCTGACCCAATATGGCACTATTCGTCTGGGCAAGCGCACGGATCATAATAGTCCGCTCATCAAGGATTTTGTACCTCTGGCTGGGCTTGACGATCTGGTCTTTGGCTGCTGGGATATTTTTGAGGACAACTGCTATGAAGCCGCCCTGCATGCCGAGGTCATTGAACCGACACGGTTAGAGATAGTACGCTCTGAGTTGGAGGCGATCCAGCCCTGGAAGGCGGTCTTCGATCAGCGTTATGTCCGCCGTCTCCTGGGGCCACACGTCAAAACCGGAAAAAATAAACACGATCTGGCCATGCAGCTCATGGAAGACATTGAAATGTTCCGCGGCCAGCACGAGGTCACCCGCATGGTGATGCTGTGGTGCGGGAGCACGGAAGTTCTGACGGAGCTGGACGATGTGCATAAGACATTGCACAGTTTCGAGGAAGGTCTCAAGAACGATCATCCGGCCATCACGCCAAGCATGATCTATGCGTATGCCTCGCTCATGTCAGGCGTGCCGTTTGGCAACGGTGCCCCGAACCTTACGGTGGATATCCCAGCCTTACTGGAACTGGCGGCCGAGCGCGACGTACCGGTCTGCGGCAAGGATTTTAAGACTGGCCAGACGCTCATGAAAACCATCATTGCTCCGGCTTTGAAAGCCCGGCAGCTGGGCCTGCACGGCTGGTTTTCCACGAATATCCTGGGCAATCGAGACGGCGACGTGCTGCACGATCCTGACTCCTTCCGCACCAAGGAGCGCAGCAAACTGTCGGTGCTCGAATATATTCTACAGCCGGAATTGAACGAAGATCTCTACGGCCAGTATGAGCACCAGGTGCACATCCATTACTACAAACCACGCGGAGATAATAAGGAAGGCTGGGATAACATCGACATTTTTGGCTGGCTCGATTATCCCATGCAGATCAAGGTGAATTTCCTATGCCGCGATAGTATCCTAGCGGCCCCACTCGTCCTCGACCTGGTGCTCTTCCTCGACCTGGCGCAGCGCAGTGGTCTCAGTGGCATTCAGGAGTGGTTGTCCTTCTATTTTAAGAGCCCGATGTGCGCTCCCTTCCTCTACCCCGAGCACGACCTCTTCATTCAGCTCACCAAGCTGAAGAACACCCTGCGTTACTTGCGAGGTGAGGAGCAAATTACGCACCTGGGGATCGAGTACTACCAGCAGCGCTAGGGCACGCGCTCCCGTCCTCTCCTCTTGAGGGAGGAGCCTCCTCCCGGGAGAGGGCGAGGCCGCGAGCTTCAGGAGCGGCGTTGTTCCAGAGCACGCATAATTGTGTCGCGTACCTGGGTATAGTCCGCCGGAAGAGTGATAGGGAGATTCGTGTAGCGCGGCACGATATCCGCCAGCCGCGACTCGTGGTATTTAATTTTGAACTCCGGAAATTTCAAACCGTTCGCAGTCGAAATCACCACCACGCGCTCATGGGGACGAATCGCACCGCGCTCGACGAGCTTAAAGAGCACGGCGAGCGCGACACCGGTGTGCGGGCAATTGAACAGCCCCGTGCGATCCCCGCGAGCCGCGGCATTCGCCAGCTCATCTTCACTGGCTTGCTCGACTACGCCGTCGAACATTTGTAAGGTCCGGATGGCCTTTTCGATACTGACCGGATTGCCAATTTGAATGGCGCTCGCCAGGGTCGGCTGTGCCTGCATCGGGTGAAACTCGCGAAAGCCATTGAGATAGCTCTGATATAATGGATTGGCGCGCTGCGCCTGGGCACACGCGATACGCGGCAGTTTGGAGATGATGCCCAGGTCGCGCATGAGCAGAAAGCCACCCCCCAGCGCGCTGACGTTCCCAAGGTTACCACCGGGAATGATGACCCAATCTGGCACCTCCCAATCAAACTGTTGCACGAGTTCGATACTGACCGTCTTTTGGCCCTCAATGCGTAAAGAGTTCATCGAATTGGCCAGATAAATATTGTTGCGCGCGCAGATCTCCTGCACCAGTGCCATGCAGCCATCAAAATCGGTCTCTAGCGACAAGGTCAAGGCCCCATGGGCAATCGGCTGGATGAGTTGCGCAACGGACACTTTATCGCGTGGTAAGAACACAATGGCTGGAATATCGGCCACGGCACAGTAGGCGGCCAGCGCTGCCGAAGTATCCCCGGTGGACGCACACGCCACCGCGGGAATTTCCTTCCCCCCAGCGATCATCTGCCGCACCATCGAGACCAGCACAGTCATACCGAGGTCTTTGAATGAGCCCGTATGGCTATTACCACACTGCTTGATCCAGAGCTCGGGCACACCGATTTCTTTCCCCAGGCGCTCGGCCCAGAAGAGATTGGTGCCGCCTTCAAACGTGGAAACAACGTTGGCGTTGTCGACCTCTGGGCAGACCATCTCCTTCTTGCCCCATACGGAGCTGCCGTACGGCCATTGGTTGCGCAGGAAGCGAGTATCAAAGAGATTCTTCCAGTAGGCGGGAGGATGCTGTCGCAAGCGCTCGAGATCATGGCGCACCTCCAGCAGGTTCCCACAACGCGGACAACGATAGATAATGTCCTGCAGGCTGTAATGCGCAGGGCAACCAGCAATACACTGGAACCAGGCACGATATTCCACGGTGGAAGGCGCCTCAGTGGCAACGGCTGGCATGACACATCCTTTGTGTGTGAAAGAGTTGGACTTTCTGTGACAACATTATACGAGCGTGAGGTCGAAAGTGAAAGCACCAGCGGTGGCACCCTCACCCCCTCCCAGAGGGAAGGGGGCACGTTAAGCTGTGCCCCCTCCGCCGTCGCAGACGCGGGGAACGGGGCGCCGTTAAACTGGCGCCCCTCCGCCGACGCAGTCGCGGGGAACGGGCGCCCGTTAAGCTGGGCGCCCTCTGCCGACGCAGTCGCAGGGGGAGGGAGAGAGAAGCATACGGGCTCAGGTCAAGAGATCAAGGGCAGCCAGGGTATAAATGCGCGCAGCTTCGGTCAATCGAGTAATATCTACGTACTCGTTGGGCTGATGCGCCTTTTCAGGCAACCCGGGGCCACAGATGACCATCGGCGCATCATAGGCAGGGACAAACACGGAACCGTCAGTCGCATACGTGGCCGCCGTAGGCACTGAAGATTGCCCAGTGACCTGGTTGCGCACACGCACGAAGGCCTGCACCTGCGCGTCATCAAAGGGAATGTCCAGGGGCACACGCTCAGTAATCGTACGCACCTCTGCCTGGAAAGTCGGATCCTCGGCACACAGCTGGTCGATAAGCTGGCGCACAATAGCCAGGATCTCTTGGTGATCCTGGCCAATAACCGTACGCGTATCAATGGTGACTCGACAGGCATCTGGGACCACATTCGTCTTCACACCGCCCGTGATGGTCGCCACGTTCATGGTGAAATCGCCCAGCAGGGAGTGCTTCTCGTAGGGGACATTGGCTGCGGCCAGGGCTTGCAACAGCTTGTTCATCTGCATGATGGCGTTCACGCCCAGGTGCGGCATGGAGCCGTGGGCGGTTTTCCCCTTCGTGTTCAGTTCCAGCCAGAGCACGCCTTTTTCCGCGGTGAACACCCGGTTGGCCGTCGGCTCCCCAATGACCATGAACCCCACATCGCTGAGTTTCTGCTGTTGCACCAGACGCTGCGCACCCATCGAATCCACTTCTTCCCCGGCAGTCCCGGCAAAGAGCAGATCACCTTTCAGGGGGACACCTGTACGGCGTATCGCTTCCATCGCGACCATCATGGCCGCGACCCCAGATTTCATATCGGTGGTGCCAAGGCCCCAGATCTTGCCGTCACTCACCTCGGCAGCAAGGATGTCATGCTGCCAGTTCTCGCCTGCGGGTACTGTGTCGAGATGACCGCTCAACAAAAGCGCTGAGCGCTCGCCAGTGCCGCGTATGCCGCCGACGACACTCGCCCGCCCAACTTCTTCGTGCGGCACCACGTCAGCAAATATGCCAGCACGCTCGAAACGCTCGGCCACGCACGTCGCTACTGCAGCTTCATCCCCGGGCGGATTGATACTGCGCATACGCACGAGATCACGCGTCAATTGCACCAGCGCATCGTCATCCAGGTAAGCCAGGGCACGTTCCTGCATGTCCATATGCTCGCTTCCTTCTCTCAAGCCTCAGTGTCACGATCTTCTAGGGCTTTGGCGCCATGTAGACCAGCAGTACTAAGCGCGCCCCACTCGTATTGACCACACCATGCTCAACATCTGCTGGCGCTATCACGATGGTATGCTCCTGCAGCTCTCGACTTTCCCCACCGATATGGAAGGTGCCCTGACCTTCAAGGACATAATAAATTTTATCGGCGCCGGCATGCGTGTGCGTCTTTTGCTCCTGGCCAGGTTCAAAACAGTAGAGATCACAGAACATACGTTCAGTCTCGAATAAATTCACTTTTTGCATCTTCTGCTCGTTAAAAGCCTTCTGGCTGAAGACATGTTTGGCATCCATACCGTCCTCCATCTATGATCATGCCTCCATACACACCTCTTGACGATGCTCAGAAAGGCATTGTCGCAAATCTCTCGCCTGCTGTCTATGCCTGCAGAAGCCCGGGAAACAGGCATGACATTCCTCCAATTCTAGAGGATGACATTCCCCCCTGAAATCGGTACAATTGCGCTGGCTTTCAGATCGACCCGGACCGAGTTGACCGGTTGCCGGTGCAGACGCATGCTCTCACCATGCTTTTCGACGCCCAGGCGTCGTGGCTACGTCTGCGGGGGTAGGCTGCACGTGCAGGATGGGTGGGTGGCTGAGCGCGAGAGGCTGAGGAGGAGACCGTGTGAAGATCTTGGTCGCTGAAGATGATCCTGTCTCACGTCGCCTGCTTGAAGTTACCCTACGTAAATGGGGCTATGAGGTTGTAGCCTGTGCAGACGGGCAGGCAGCCTGGGACGCGTTGCAGGCCCCAGATGCTCCCCAGTTGGTCATCCTGGATTGGATGATGCCACACCTGGATGGTCTACAGGTGTGTAAGAATGTCCGTAACCCCGACGAGCGCCCTGCGGAACCCTACGTCTACATCATCTTGCTCACTGCCAAGAGCCAGAAAACCGATATGGTGACAGGTCTGGAGGCGGGCGCGGACGATTATCTCACCAAGCCTTTCGATGCCCAGGAGCTGCGTATGCGTCTGCGAGCGGGCCGGCGCATCCTCGACTTACTAGACGAGTTGGTGCGGGCGCGTGAGATCATGCGTGAGCAAGCCAGAAAGGATTCCTTAACTCAGTTGTGCACCCGCGCCACCGTGCTGGAACTGCTCAAGCGTGAGTTGGAGCGCTCTCAGCGTCATAGCATAGACAAGAATGCGCCTGTCAGTGTAGTGCTCGCTGACCTGGATCACTTCAAGCATATTAATGACACCTATGGACACCTGGCGGGTGACGCCGTCTTACGCGAGGCAGCCCGCCGTATGCGGGACGCCATACGGCCCTACGATAGCATCGGTCGCTATGGTGGAGAAGAGTTCCTCCTGGTGCTGTCCAATTGTGATACGAGTGGGGCAGTTGCCATTGCGGAACGGCTGTTACAGGCGGTCAGGAAGGACACCATTGTTTTGGCCGAAGGTACGGTGTCTGTAACCCTCAGCGCCGGGGTAGCCACCAGTGGTATCGTCCAGGATCCTGAAATCCTCGTTGGTGCTGCAGACGCGGCCCTCTATCGTGCGAAGCGCGGCGGGCGCAATCGGATCGAAGTGGCCACGGCCGCCGGACATGAAGGCGGGGTAAGCCGGCGGGCGCAGCGCCCTACCACTCATAACACATCAGAAAAATAGCCCTCACGCCGCCTCTCCGGCTCTCCCTCGCGCCAGCGGTCCTTGTTCTGGCGCCGTTTCCGTCGGGCTGGGCGTGGGGTCTGGCGCTCCTCACTCTGGACACCGGGGCGTTCCGCGGCAGGCGTATCAAGATGGGCCCGCAAAGTATCCACAATCGCATAAAAATAGATGTAGGCATCGACAAAAGCCGGGAAGTGTTGGAGTGCCTCAGGAGTGGGCCCTGTCGTCAAAGTCTCACAGACGCTGCTGATCTGGCGCTGCACCACCTTGGAGGACGCCGCTGCCGCGAGGCTCTGCAAATGTTGGTGCAAGAGCGGGACGACAGTGAGATAGCGCGCCGTTGCTGCCAAGCTACTGATAGAAGGAGCGGGAGCGGCTGCCGCAGAGGTCGGTAAGCCCTGGGTGATGTAGTGCAGCACCCGCGCATAGCGGATAAGCGCATGCACATCAGCAAAGGCAATGAACAGCACGTCGCGATTGAGGCCTAGACGCTCGGGAAACAGCGCGGCAAAATCCGTCCTGCCTTCATACACGGTGTGTGGCCAGGGCAAGGCTTCAATGCCATGCGTCTCTACTAAGCGCTGTTTCTCGCGCTGATGCTGAGCATAGAGCGTCACTTCTGCTTCATCTGGCACGATCCCAGCACCGATGGCCTGACTATTAAACCACAAGTGCACAATCGTCACCAGCTTCCCAGTTGCTTCGTCCAGATCGGCCAGTTCCTGCATCTCGACCCATGGGGCATCCGCTGCCGCCGACACCGTGTGCTCCTGGAGAGGCACACCATGATGTGCGAAATGGCTACGGACACGCTGGCGATAGGCCGTGCGATCCTGTTCTTGGGACCGCACGGTCAGCAGCGTGTGATGGTGCTCCTCCATCTGACGTAGCAAAGCAGTCGCCTCTGTCAGTGAGGGGGCATCTTTGAGTGCCTCCTGGACGTACTGCAACCCCTGCTCATTCTCATGCAGGGCTTCTATCCCAGGGACGGTCTGCTGACTACGTGCATAGTGAGCCAGGGCCAGATAATACGCCTGCTGCGGCTGCGCGCCCAGTGTGTACAAGGGCGTCAGCACCTCGATAGCGCGCTGCCACTCCTGACGCTGTACCGCCACCCCGCCATAGGCGGTGAGGATGTCAAGCACATCCAGAACCTGTGGGACATGCCGTGGCGCCTGCTGCAGCCATGCCAGCGCACTGTCAGGCGTCAGCGAGGTCGGCATGGAAGGTTCGCTCACACTGCTACAGGTAGCGCTGAGTGCCTCCTCGATAATCCTGTCGGCAGCCACCGGATCTGGAGAGGGGTGTTGGACGGCAGTCAAGAGCTCCAGGCGCTGGCGTGCACGCTGATCGTCCGGCCACTGCTGCAGGAGGTCATTATAGGTGGTTGTCGCAGCGTCATAGCGATACAGACGCGCGAACATTTCCGCTTGTCGATGCAGCGCTCTGTGCTGCGTGTGTAGGGTGCCCAGGGTGATGGCTTGCTCCACACAGGCAAGCTGCTGAGCTGTAGTACCGGCCATGCCTCCGCCAATCGGCAACGCCGTTGCCGCCAGGTAGGATGCCCGTAACAGGGCAAAGGTCCCTTCTTCTTCGCGGACGCGCTGCTGTTGGGCCGGGCTGAGCGACGTTGTGCGCAACGCCATACAGGCGCGGTCAAAGGCAGCAAGCCACTCGGGAAAGCGCTCATACTGATGTGTTGTCTCCAACAATATGAGAAGTTGATTCAGCATCTCGAGGTGCAGGACGTGCGTCGGTACGTCGAGGGCCATGAGACCGTGCCAGGCCTGCTGCATATGATCTAGCGCGGCCTCCTGCTGATCTTGCGCACGTAGGAACTGGGCCAGCGTGTAGTGGACCAGGGGGTGCGCAGGCTGCAACTGCACGCATGCCTGCAGGCTGGCCACGGCACGCGGCAACAGCCCGACGCGTGCTAATACCAGCGCTGCCATATACTGGCTCTGCACTACCAGAGCCGCATCGTGTTCCGTGCCGGCCGAACGCTGGATATCGGCCAGAGTGCCGAGCAAACGCCCCAAGGGCCAACGCGACAGGTCTTCCCAGGCGAACAGGGTATGCGCCGTGGTTGTACTCTCTGCTGGAGTGTGGAGAGCCGCTTCGAGGGCTTGCCGTTGACGCCGAGACAGGGGCACGTGCTCGAGCAGGGCAGGAATCACAGCCGTCGCCCCGGGGCACTGGCGTAACAGGCCAAGCAGGGCTCCTACCACCTCAGGCGCGTGAGTGCAGAGATGACGATAGTGCCGGAGCCAGCGGTAGATGACCTCGGGCACACGCCTCTCCACAGCTGGAGAGGTGGTGTGCAATAGACTAGTGAGTTGCAGCACCTGGGTCGTCTCTGCCGTCACACCCTCAGCTGGCGGGGGGCCGCGGCGCTGGCGCTGCTTGCGCTGGCGTGTGGCCGGCGGCGGTGGCGTTGTGCGCGTCTCGAGTCGCTGATCGAGTTCTGCCAGCAACGTCTCGAGACGCTCCATTAAGGCGGTACCGCCCAGCAATACCGCCACCTGGTCAACGATGACAGTGTCGGCAAGCTGCCCACTCAGACGCTTCAGCTCCGCCAGCAAGCTAATATACTGTGACGCTGGCAGATACCCAGGACGGCATAAGACGCGCAGTGCTTCCAGGGTGGGGGTTGGTTGGTACACAAGCAGCGCCGCCAACCAGGGCATAGCCAGAGGCAGTGGTACAGTGCGCGTCGTCCGCGCCAGCAAGGTTTCCAGCGCCAAGGCCAGCGTACTAGACATTTGCCAGGGCAGAGACGCGGTGGACGTACCCTGTCCGAGGGCCTGCTCCAAAGTCCCCTGCTGTGTATGCGCCCAGAGCCAGGCCGCCGTACAGAGGGCCTGCAGCTCTGGGAAGGCCAGTACTATTGGCACGTGCGTCAAGGCGGCGCTTGCCTGGGTCGTCTGCCCCTGAAGTAGCGCCGTGATGCCACGGACAACAGGCTCTAGAGAGGCATCCGCACAACGCGCCTGCGCCGCCTGCAGCCCCTCGACGATCGCCAAGACAGGTGCAGACGCCGCCGCATCCTGCAAGACGGTAGGAGACCCCATCGCCACGAACCAGCCACGCTGGCACCAGAGCACCACTTCCTGCTCTGGCGTAGTGGCCAGACGCAGCGCTAGGGCCAACGCCGTCTCAGTTAGCGCGCCAGCCTCGGTCTGTGCATAAAGCCACGCCAGACCTTGCAGAAGCTGGATCATCTCACCCTGCGCCACCGCCGACCAGGGGTGCACGAGGAGGTCCGCCAGGGCCGCTAGGAGACGCGCCCCCTGGAGCCCGTCGCACCTGTGGGTATCCTCCCAGACGCCAATACGGTGCACGGCAGCCTTCAGACCGTCCTCGTAACACGCAATAGCCGCCTCACGGCAGCTCAAGCGGTGCAAGACCATCCCGAGTTCACGATACAAGAGGGCTTGCCAGGAGGGTTCCCAGGACGTATGCGGTTGCAGCGCCGCTTCCAACGCTGCCTCCAGATGTTCGCCGATGCTGGCTGGGGACTCATGGATGTTCGCGATCCCGGCGCGTACCACCGCCGCAGGCCCACGCAGAGTTTCAGGACATGTCGCCGTGCGGGCGAGCGCCTGCAGGGCCCGTATCGCCGCCTCTGGCTGCTGCAAAGCACGGTAGGCCATCCCGAGAAACAGCGCCACGTTGAAAGCCCCAACCGCCGTCAGAGGACGGTGCAACTCCTGCAACGACTGCACGGCCTGTTGCGGCCGCTGATAGATGAGGTGGATGACCCCTTCATAAAAACGTGCCGCATTGCGTACATGATGCAACTGTGCCCGTTGGGAGGCAGGGTGCACGGCGGTACTTGCAAAATGTTGGCCTAACGCGAGGTCTGCGGACTGCCGAAAAGCCGCGGCAGCCTCAGTGAACCTGTGCTCAGCGAGATGACTCAATCCCAGGTAATGCCATAAGTGGAGACGTATCTCTGGGGCCACACCGACGAGTTCGAGTGCCGGGCCCAGATACTCCTGCCGGGCCTCTTGATACCGTTGCAGATAGATGAGCGCTTCACCCGCTGCCAAGAGACACGCGGCATGTTCTTGGGGCGTACGGACATTGGGGAGGTGTTCCTGGGCCAGGCGCAATAAGGCGGGATAGTCTTGTTGATCACGAATGGCCTGGCGTGCCTGTTCAAACAAACGCCCTTTGTCATCCGGCGCGGCGGCATGCTCGTAGGCATGCTGCCAGGAGTGGGCAGCGGCCGCATGCTCTTGTAAACCAGTCTGAGCCTGGGCGAGTATCTCAAGCAGCGCCAGTCGAGTTGTCGGGCATTTAATCTCTTCCAGGGCAGCAGACACTAGCGTTTTCGCGGCTTCAAAACGTCCAAGTTGCAGGGCCCACGTCGCCTGTTCAATGACGTGCTGCATACCTCAAACATGTCTCCATTACCCCCTCCTAACCGTAGGAGAGGAAAAATTGTTACACGCAGGGAAAAGCATCATAAATCCGGTCTGGGAATTAAAGAAATTAATTGTTTTAATTTCCATATAATGCTATATGATTACATATTATGATAGGAAAGGGGTGATTGTGGAATTACGTCAACTTATCGCCTTTAAAGAAGTGGCCACGCACGCAAGTTTTACTGCGGCAGCGACCCATCTGCATCTCACGCAATCGGCCGTCAGCCAACAAATCAAAGCACTGGAGGATGAGTGCAATGTCACGCTCTTTGATCGTTCTGGGCGCCTCGTACGCTTGACCAATGCTGGGCAAGTGTTTCTGAATCACGTCGAGCGTATTTTAGCGCAAGTAGAAAACGCCCGGGTTGAGATGGCCGAAATGGCTGGTGGAGCCCGCGGACGTTGTCGTCTCGCCGCCCTCCCTTCGATCGCGGCCTATCTCCTGCCCAGGGCCCTGGCGACCTTCCAACGCCGTTACCCAGGGGTGGAGGTACAGCTCATGGAGTCTGTGCAGCTCCAACTTCTGGAATGGGTTCAACAGGGTATTGTGGATTTTAGCATTGTTGCCCTGCCCGTGCACGACCCACATTTACAAAGTGCACCTCTGCTGCACGATGACTTTGTGCTGGTCGTGCCCAAAGACCACGATTTTGCGGCACGGCGTATCGTCAAGTTAGCTGAACTGGTGAGCGAGCGCTTTATTCTCTATCCCAAAGGGGCGGGCGGGCGTGAGCAGTTTATTGAAGCCTGTCGGCAAGCGGGGTTCGACCCCCAGGTCGCCTTTGAGAGCGAGGATCGTGAGACTATCCTGGGGCTCGTCGCAGCCGGGGTTGGCATTACCCTGCTCCCGCGTATCATTGCGCATCATACCCGTGTCGATGGTCCGATCATGGTCGATATTGTCGAACCGCGTCTGCGTCGCGAAGTCGGGGTGGTGTGGCGGCGTAACCGCTACTTGCCGCAATCTGCACGGAATCTCATCGCCTTGCTGGAAGACGTGGTCCACGACCCGGTATAGTGGGCAAGCATTCTGCGCTTGTGGTGTAGTATGGCCCATTGCATGCGCTGTAAAATGCCGTATAGTGTTGGGGACAGTAGTACGCGACAGTGACTCAGCGAGGAGATGGGCATGGCCAAGAAATCCAAAGCGCGTGTGCAAACATTGTCGCCACGACCACAGTCTCCCCAGAAATCCCTCACACCACGGCGCTGGCGCCTCAAACTCATGATTGGCGGTGCAGTCCTGGCCCTAGCCCTGGGTATAGGTGGTCTGGTGCGCTTTCTGCAACAACGCGATCTCGCCCCACACCTGCAAGGAACTGGGGATAAGCATTATACCCTTGGCACCGCTGGTGCTCCGGTAGTGATTAAGGAATTCAGCGACTATACTTGACCACATTGCAAGACGCTCCAGGAGCCATTGGAGCGTGCGATGCAACGCTTTGAGGGACAAGTGCAACTCGTGTTCTACCCGTTTGCCTTGAACCCGACAAGTGAGGTGGCGACGCAAGCTGCCTGGTGTGCTGGCGCACAGGGCAAGTTCTGGGAGTTTCATCATATGCTCTATCGGCGCCAGGAGTTATGGAATCGCTTAGCCGCGCCCCTGGAGCGTTTGCGTGAGTTTGCCAAAGACTTGAACCTCGATACCGCGGCGCTCAAGAACTGCGTGGAGAGTGGTCGGATGCAGGACCGTGTACAGGCTGATAAAGCGTATGGACAGCAACTGCAGGTGAGCAGTACGCCGACGATGTTTATCAATGACTACCGTATCGTCGGCACGCAATCAGAGGGTGACCTTGTGCGCCTTATCCGTCAGGAATTGAACCGTGTCCAGCCTCAAGGCCAGTAGTGTGCCTGGATATCTGTGGCGGTGGTGGTACCTGTGCACCCTCCCGTGGGTGGCGGTGCTGCTACGTGTGGTGCTCGGGGGCGTGTTTGTCTTTGCTGGCTTTAGCAAGCTCCTCTTGCCGCATGCCGAGGTCGTCGCCCATATCCAGCAGTATCAGGTGCTGCCTGGCTGGCTCGTGTCCATTACGGCGACGTGCCTGCCATGGCTCGAAGTCGGTAGCGGCACCGCCTTACTCATAGGCTTTTGTACGACGCCTGTGGCCTTGCTCATCGCCGTGCAACTCTTGAACTTTAGCGCGCTCATGGGCGTGGTACTGGCCGCCGGTATTCCTATTGAGGACTGCGGCTGTTTTGGCAATCTGGGGCTGCCCGAAACACCGCTGCAGGTACTTCTGCGTGACCTGACTATGCTGGTCCTCCTCCTGCCTATCCTCTACCGTCAGCGTGACGCCCTGGGGCTGGATGCCTGGAGTAGTGCGCCAGCGTCCTATGAAGTATGAGGAGAGGAGCGATGCTAGCCCAAAGAGACACTGAGGTGGCCGAAGGGCCAGGGTGGTTTTGGAGACGTCGGTTATGGATGATTGGGCTAGCTTTCCTCCTGGCGGCATGGCTGGTAGCCCTTATGGATATAGACCCGCGTCTCTCAGGCTATTTCTATGATCCGACAGCAGCACAACAGTGGTTTTTAAAAACGGCTGTGCCGTGGATCTGGCTGTACCGTTACGGCGAACTGCCTGCCCTGGTACTGGCCATTGGGGCTGCGATGGTGTGGGGCGGGAGTTTTTGCCGTCGCTCATATGTAGGTTATCGTCGCGCCTGTGCCCTGATCGTCTTGGCCATCATGCTTGGCCCCGGGGTGCTCGTCAATGGTGTGCTTAAACCGTTGTGGGGACGTCCACGGCCGGTGCACGCGGCGCTGTTTGGTGGTTCCCAGCCCTATCAGCCCTGGTGGCAACCAGGCGATATTGGCGGTGGCAGAAGTTTTCCCTCGGGGCATGCTGCCATGGGCTATGTCCTGGTGCTTGGAACCTGTCTCATCCCCCCGCGTTGTTCCGCATGGCGGCGTGGGCTCGTGCTGGGAGGTGCGCTTACCTATGGCAGCCTGTTAGGCGTGGCCCGCATTATCCAGGGGGGGCATTTTCTGTCTGATGTGCTCTGGTCGGGGAGTTTGATGTGCTTCCTGGTGGCGACCCTCCAGGCCGTGCTCCCGGCGCCGGCACCGCCCAACCCGGCTGCCTCCCCAAACCCTCCGACAGTGCTCAACGCTGTGCAGAAGAGGACATTATGAGCCGCATACCGCCTGCTTCTCCTCCGCTTGCTCGTCTGACGCGGCGGCAGTTTGTCCGTGCCCTCGGGCTCTCCGCCGTCGTCTCCTCCATTGCTGTACCACGCCTGGCTCGTGCCGCCGAGCCAGTCAAAATCGGCACCCTCCTCGACCTCACTGGAGCGCTGGAAGCTTACGGCAAGCCGATTCAAAACGGCGCCATGCTGGCGGCGGAGCAGCTCAATGCCGCTGGCGGACCGCTCGGACGGCAGATCGAACTGGTGCATCGGGATTCTCAGACTGATCCCACGGCTGGCATTGACGCGGCGAAAAAGCTCGTTGAGTTAGATAAAGTCGTGGCCATTGTGGGGGCCCTGTCCAGCGGCGTGACCATTCCGGTGGCGACGAGCGTGACCATCCCAAGCGGCATTGTGCAAATTTCGCCAGCCTCGACGTCTCCCCAAATTACTGACTTGCAGGACAACGATTTGCTATTTCGTACGTGCCCTTCAGACGCCCTGCAGGGCAAGGTGAGTGGTCGCCTCGCGAAGACTCTGGGGTTTCAGACTGTCTCGACGATCTACGTCAATAATCCCTACGGCAGTGGTCTCTCCAAGACCTTTAGCCAGACCTTGAGCGAGCACGGGGGCAAGGTGGTGGCCACCGTGGCCTATGAGGAAGGGCGCCCGTCATATCGCGGGGAACTCGAACGGGCCCTCAAGGGCAAACCACAGGCCATTGCCCTGTTCAGCTACCCTGAGAACGGTGTGACGATTATCCGTCAGGCTCTTGAGCTGGGCTTTACTGGTAAGTTTTTGCTGGCGGACGGCATGAAAGCCCCCGAGGTGGTGCACAACGTTGGGGTGCAGTATCTCAAAGGGACGTATGGCACCACACCAGGATCGCGTGAGGGGAACGCCAAAACGCACTTCGTCGAGGCGTACACGAAGCAGTTTGGCGAAAAACCCCCGAAGCCCTACATCGACAACTGCTACGATGCCATTGCCATGCTTGCCCTGGCCATACATCACGCCAAAAGCAGCGAGCCCAAAGCCATCCGTGACGCACTGCGGCAGGTGGCGAATCCACCAGGGGAGGCGATTGAGCCAGGCGACTTTCAGCACGCCTTTGACCTCATCGGCCAGGGCAAGAAGATTAACTATCGGGGGGCCTCAGGCGAGGTCGATTTTGACGACCATGGTGACGTGATAACGCCCATCGAGGTCTGGAAAATCGATGAGCATGGCATGATTATCAGGGAGCGGCTTGAGGACGTCTAGCGCTGATCAGTGTTCTGGTATGATGCCCTGAGGGCGTTTGAGCAGAATGCCTTGCAGGACGAGCCCGATAAGCATGACGCGCAGATAACTGCCACGGGTATCGAGCGGGGCTGGGAGCTGAGCCGTCAGGATATCGCTGAGCGACCACAGGCCCCAGATGACGGCGGCGCCGATGATGGCGCCGCGGTTGTTGCCACTACCTCCCGCCATCAGCATAACCCAGACGAGAAACGTCCCCATGAGGGGATTGAACGTATCAGGACTAATGAATTTGACGTAGTGCGCATAAAAGCTCCCGCCCAACCCCATGAGCATGGCGCCCAGAATCAGTGCTTGCATCTTAAAGCGAAACACATCTTTCCCGACACTGGCAGCTACGGCCTCGTCCTCTCGAATTGCTTTGAGCACCCGGCCCCAGGGCGAGCGTATGAGTCGCTCGCTCGCCAGGGACACCACGGCGACTGTGAGCAGGAGCAAGAGGAGATAAAATACATCGTAGAACGCGCCAAAAGTCTGCGGCAAAGGACGTGGAATGTCGCGTAGACCTTGCACACCGTTGGTCAACCACGCTTCATTTTTCAAGAGCAAGCGCAGCGTCTCGGCGATACTGATGGTCGCAATAGCCAGATAATCCTCGCGCAAGCGCAGGGTTGGCTTGCCCACCACATAGGCCAGCACGCCTGAGGTCAGCATGGCCCCGAGCATGCCCACTGGAATCGGCAAATTCAACCCGCCCAGGTGGTACGGCGACAACGGCATGGTGAGCAGCGCTGAGGTATACGCCCCAATGGCATAGAAACCGGCGACCCCAACGTTGAACAGCCCGGTATAGCCCCATTGCAGGTTGAGCCCGAGGCTAAGCAACGCATAGATGCTGGCGAAGATACTGGTAAATACTAAAACATTGAGCAGCCCAGAGAGTGCCATAGGGAGATATCTTCCTCATCCATCAATGGTGGGGAGCGTTATGGTAAAGGTCGTCCCACAGCCGGGTGCGCTTTCGACTGCGAGCGTGCCGCCATGTGCTGCCACAATCTCCTACACAATATAGAGGCCAAGCCCGCTCCCTCCAGGCTTTGTGGTATACAAGGGCTCGAAAATTGTGGCGCACTGCTCGGTCGAAATGCCACTGCCGGTATCGCGCACTCGGAGCTGGACGTGCGTGGCCGTACGCTGGCCTGCCAGCGTCAGCGTGCCGCCTTGCGGCATGGCGTCGAGGGCATTTTGGATGAGGTTCAGGATAGCGCGGCAGAGCGTGTTCGCATGAAAGGGCACGATACCCAGGTTCTCCAGCCCCTCTAGCCGAAGCAGGACGCCTTGGCGCTTGGCGAGTTGCTGCCATTCCACGGCTCCAGCGTGCAGCGCTGCACCCAGATCCTGCGGCGTCCGCTCGAGCTGCGACGCCCGCACGAGCGTCAGGTAATTCTGCACCAGATCGTCCAGGCGCGCCAGTTGTGTGCGAATCTCGGCAAGTACCTGGGCCACCTGGGCCGCGCTCCCCGGCGTGGGCTGCTGGAGTTCTTCCTCCAGGAGGTCCACATGCAGAAACAGGGCCGCTAACGGATTGCGAATCTCATGCGAGACCCCGGCGGCCAGACGGCCGAGCAGGGCAAACTGTTGGGCACGCTGGGCCTCACGTTCCAGGCGCTGGCGCTCGGCTATTTCCCGCTGCAGGGCCACCGTCTTGCGGTGCAGGTCCGCGAATACGCGGACTTTCGCCCGCAGGAGTTCCGGAATGATCGGGGCCGTAATATAGTCCACCGCGCCATGCTCGTATCCCTTGAGTTGATCGAGGTGCGTCAAGTGTACAGCGGAAATGAAGATGATCGCTGTCTGCTGGTAGCGGGGGTGCTCGCGGATAAGCTTTGCGAGCTCAAACCCGTCGAGCTCTGGCATGTTCACGTCAATGAGGATGATGGGGACACTGGTGGTCAGCAAGTGCGCCAGGGCTTCACGTGCCGAACTGGCCCTGAGCAGGTTCTCGCCCAGCTCGCTGAGAATCGCTTCATAAGTGAGCAACTTGCCCGGCTGATCATCAACCATGAGGATATTGAGCGGCTCGTGCTCACTCATACGGAGCATCTTCCGCAGCGAGGATAGTCAGCGGCACAAGGGCTCCTGTATGATTCACAGAGGCGTCTCCTCTCACCATACCGTGTCCGTTAGCGCATCCATATGAGAATTGGTCGCTGCCAGGAGTTGCTCCACAGAGGTAGTCGAGGGCTCATGAGTTCTCTGTGCGTGCAGGGGAGCACGCCTCGACCGACCGCCGACATTATGTATGATTTCATACATAATGTGCAACCCGCGTTGCCCTGCGGGCCACGCGCCGAAGGGACGCCATAACGTCCAGTCCTACAGTCTTCCTGGCTCGCCGTGGTCGTGGTGGTGGGGATAGAGGGCTGCGGTAGGGCCATAGAGCTGGAAGAGAGTTTCAGGGGTCAGCATCTGGGTAGGGGGCCCAATGCCAAACAAGCGACGATTCAGGCAAATCACCTGGGTGGCAACGCGCAAGACCATGTTAAGTTCGTGCGAGCTAATCAAGGCAGTCACCTGACGTTCTTCGACTTGCTGCGCGAGCACTTGATACAACGTTTGCTCACCACCAATGTCCACCCCCGCTTCAGGCTCGTCCAGCAACACCAGGCGTGGCTGATGGAGCATGGCTCGCGCCAGCATGAGGCGCTTGAGTTGGCCGCCAGAGACGGTGCCCACAGGCTGATCTAAAAAACTCGCCAGGCGAAACGTATCAACGGCCCAGTCGAAGGGCGCACGCCGGCTTTTCCGCGGGAGGGCGCGGAGCGGCATGTAGAGCATTTCACGGCCTGTCAGGGGGAGGGAGGGGTCGAAGCGTAAGTGCTGTGGCACATAGCCAATGAGCGTATAGGCCTTCCGAATAGGTTGGCCGTAGACTCGCACCTCCCCCCGCGAGGGTATTAAACTAAGGATGGCGCGCAGGAGGGTGGTCTTGCCTGAACCGTTAGGGCCAATGAGCATAATCATCTGTCCTGGTTCTAAGGCAAAAGACACATCCTCGACAGCCGGACGTTCTGCCCCCTCAAAATGTACTGAGAGATGGGCAACTTCAAGCGCATACATGCAATTGACTCCTGCCTATCAGGGAGGAGAGGACGAGAGACGCGTCTGGCTCACGGTGAGCCTTTGGCAGCCGTGACTAGCATACGATTGGTGGCCAGTCCATAATCTGTCCCCTGCTCAGGATCATAGACGAAGGCCCCACGCTGGATCACAATATCGTGAAATCCCACGTCTGTCAGGAGCTGACGTATAGACTCCGGACTGTACAACCGTTCCGCATAGGCGCGATCCCGCAGCATACCTGTGGCTTTGGATAAGACCAGCTCCCGTACGCGTATCACGTCGTGTACTAGCTCACGTCTCCAACAGACCACGATATCATCGGTGGCTTCATGCCAGGACTCGGGACAAAAATGGTGTAGGGCTATGTCACGGTCGATGAGATCGAGCAGGAAGGACCCGCCCGCTGCGAGGATGCGTGCCACCTCTGCCAGCACCCGGCGATCGTCCATAGCATCAACGAAATAGCCAAAAGAATTCGCCATTAAGAGGACGACGTCAAAACCAGCCGTGGGGAGCGGCATGGCCCTGGCGTCCCCCTGACAGAATGTCACGTTGACACCTGCGGCGGCGGCTTCCCAACGTCCCCGGTCGAGCAAAAACTCCGAATAGTCCAGGACTGTGAGATGCTGATAGCCGCGCCGCGCCAGCTCCAACGCATGACGCCCCTGGCCGCCACACACATCGAGAAGGCGCGCTGCGGGTTGTAAGCCCAAAGCCTTCTCGATGACATCCACTTCGCGTTTGGTCAACGCTGGATTGCATACAAAGGGAGCATCAGTGACCAGATACACTTCGTCAAAGAGTGTTTTCCACCAGTCATGCTCAACACGAATCATGTATACATACCTTCACACAGAGGTTGCATGGCGGATGTCCTCTTGTCTGTGCCGGCGCCAACGATGCCCCCACGCCCCCTTAGAGCCTGTGCGGCGGGCGGATGACTTCCACCGAGCAGTGAGCGCGTGCGGCCACTGCCGCTGACACGCTTCCCAGGAGGAAGCGTTGCACACGGCTCAGTCCCCGTGCTCCGACGACGAGACAATCGGCATCCCACTGGGCAGCGATATCGGGAAGGACACGTTTGGGGTCACCTTCTTTGATATCTGAAGACACGGCCAGACCTGCAGCCTGCAACGGCTGCCCCAACGTGTCGACCATGGAGTGCACCCATGTCTGCGTCTCGACAGCGCTCGCCCCACTCCACTCCTCGCGCAACGGCGTCGGAGGCGGGGCCGTTGCCAGGCGCGCATCGAGGACGGCCACCACGTACACGGCACTGCCAGGTGGCCAGACACGCGCAGCCATGGCATCTACGGCTGCTTTGGCATAGAGTGAACCATCCACACCAATGACCAGGCGGACTGGCGCCGCGTCAGTCCGATCGTGACGCCGCGCCACCCGGACTGAGCAGCGTGCTTCCGTCACAATCATCTGTGAGACACTGCCCAGCACCAGCCGGCCAAGGGCCGAGCGACCGTGAGAACCCACGACAATGAGATCAGGATGCCAGGTATCTGCCTGCTTGATTACCCCCCAGGCAGGCGAATCAGCAAACGCTGCGGCACGTACCTGCCAATCTGGGAACAGCGCCTGCACCCGGGCACGCGCCTGCAGCGATAGCGCGCGCGCGGCCTCGATAGCCTGAGTGGCCTCGGCCCAAGCCCTGCGGACAGCTGCTGGGACCTGCACCGGCCCGGCGGCCTCGGCGGGCCCTGTGGGTGGCACAAATACTTCAGCCACAGACACAATGAGCGCCTCAGCCAGGGGCGGGAGTCCAGCGCGTGGTAAGCCGTCCAGGGCGTCGTCAGCACCCTGGGAACCATCGTAGGCGATGAGAATCTTCATTGCTTCATGAGCCTCAAACCGTTGAACATGACCAGGAGCGATGCCCCCATATCGGCAGCAATGGCCATCCACAGCGTGGCTACACCGGTGACCGCCAGGAGGATAAATAACAGCTTCAGTCCAAGGGCACAGACGATGTTCTGCTGGATCACCCGGAGGGTGCGCCGAGCGTGCCTCACCAGCCACGCCAGCCTGGTCAAATCATCGGACATCAACGTGATATCCGCCGTTTCCATGGCTGCAGCCGTGCCGATGCCCCCCATGGCAATACCCAGCGTGGCAGCGGCCATGGCTGGAGCATCGTTCACCCCGTCTCCAACCATGGCAATCTCTCCATACGTGTGCCGGAGTGCTTCAATCGCTTTGACCTTATCAGCTGGCAGTAGCTCAGCGTGCACCTGGTCCACGCCGAGCGACGCGCCCACAGCCTGAGCAGTCCCCTGATTGTCGCCAGTGAGCATCACGATCACCGCAATGCCAAGACGTTTGAGCGTCCGTACTGCCTCGGCAGCCACTGCCCGCACACTATCTGCCACGCTGATCAGGCCACAAATGTGCTCTTCCGTACTGATGGCCACCAGGGAGTGCCCGGTATCTTCCAGGCGCGTGGCTAACGCATGGAAGGCCGCATCTTCCACACCGAGATCCTCCATCAGGCGATGGCTGCCGATCCAAAAACGCTTCCCATGAATGACGGCCTCAGCCCCGCGCCCTTGCAACGCGGTAAACTGTTCGGCCGGTGGTGTAGTGAGACCCAGCGACGCAGCCTTCTGCAGAATAGCACGAGCCAGGGGATGTGCGCTATGAGCCTCCAACGCCGCGGCACACGTCAGTAATTCCTGGACAGTGTGGCCATGCAGAGGAATCACTTCCTGCACCGTGGGTTGTCCGCAGGTCAACGTGCCGGTCTTATCGAAGGCAATCACGCGCAAACGCGCTGGAGCCTCTAGCGAAGCGCCACCTTTGATGAGGACACCGGCACGCGCCGCGGCGGTGAGTCCGGCCACCACACTCACCGGAGTGGCCAGGACCAGTGCACAAGGACAGGCGATCACCAGAAGCACTAGAGCATTATAGACCCAGAGACTCCAGGGGCCACCGCCCAGGAGCGGGGGCAGCGTTGCCAGCAAACCGGCCAGCACCATCATGGTTGGCGTATAGGCGCGGGCAAAGCGCTCCACCCACTGCTCGCGGGGAGCACGCCGGGATTTGGCCTCAGCGACGAGATGGATGATGCGCGCAAGCGTGGTATCCGAGGCTGGTTTCGTGGTCTGGAACGTGAACGCGCTGTCGCCATTGATGGTCCCGGCGAAGACCTCATCGCCAACAGTTTTGGGAACGGGGTCCGCCTCACCCGTAATCGGGGCCTGATGCACCATGGTATCTCCGTGCGTCACGGTGCCGTCGAGTGGGATCTTTTCCCCGGGCCGCACGAGGATGGTCGTGCCTATCGGGACAGTTTCAACCCGTTGCTCTACCACACCCCCATCATCCGGGTGGAGGCAACGTGCTGTGGGTGGCGCCAGGTCCATCAGAGCTCGAATAGCCAGGCGCGCGCGCGCTATACTCCAGGATTCCAACAGCAGTGCCAGGGCGAACAGAAAGGCGACCGTGGCGGCCTCACACCAGTCACCGAGGACCATGGCGCCAGCGACTGCCACTAACATTAACACATACATATCGGGCCGTAGGGTACGTATCGCATAGAGGGCCTTGGGCACCACGTACCAGGCCCCGCTCACAATAGCACCGAGATAGAGCAGCCAACTGGCGAACGGGAGCCTGGCTGTCCCAGGCATCGCACTGCCGGTCAGAGCTAGAAGCCCGTTCTCCTGGCTGAGCACCTGCCATGCCATCCCACTGCCGAGGCACAGGGCGCTCAGCAGACAGAGGAGAGGACGCCCCCAACGCTGCCAGAGCTTCTCTGTGTCATGGTTATCGGCCAGGGCAACCTCATCCTGCCAGAGGCTGGCGTGCATACCGGTCTTACGCACCGCTTGCATGATGGTGCCTGGATGCGCTGTCCCCTCTGGGAGGGACACCGTCATGGTGCCGTTCAGGAGGTCACAACTCAGGCGGTCTGCCCCCCCAATCACAGGGCCAACGGCTCTCCGGAGTACTGCGACCTCTTCGGGACAGTCCATCCCCTGAATTTTGAATACCAGGCGTGTCATGGCGTTGTGCCTCAGCCCTCTTCAGCCAGAAGTTGCTCGACGAGATGCCGTATCTGGCGGGCGTTCCAATCGTGTGGGCCACTCACGCGGACGATAACACGTCCCCGTTTATCGAGGAGGTAGCTCGTGGGAATGCTAGGCTCCTGCAGCTGCGTCCCCACCATATTTTGCGGGTCGAGCAGGGCCGGGAAGGTGAGTCCGTAGGCCTGCATGAATGGGGCCACAACGGCTTTCCCCCCTTCGTCCAGCGCAATGGCGACAATCGCCAGGCCTTTGGTGCCATAGTCTTTATAGAGCGCGTTCATGGACGGCATCTCTTCCCGGCACGGATAGCACCAGGTCGCCCAAATATTGATTAATGCTGGCCGACCACGCAAGTCGGCCAGTCGCACGAGACGCCCCTGGACATCAGGGAGCTCAAAGGGCACCCGAAATGGCTGCCGATCCTCCGGCGCCGGTAAGGCCACGGCGGGG
>JBMDXC010000499.1:0-2241 GCA_048594805.1 Candidatus Entotheonellaceae bacterium
TCCAGCACCTCATAGTCATGCTCCATTCTCAAGCTGCTGCACGGTGAGCTGAGCAGCATCATAGCACAGCCCTCCCCATACCGCGACCTTTTCCCAGGATGCTTGTCGTACAGTAGGCCAGCCTGTATACTACGCCTGGAAGCTACGTAGCCTCGCTCACACTGTTGAGCGCCAACCTGGAGGCCCACCCATGACTTTCACGCAAACTTGCACTATCACTGCTCGCCGCGATGTCGTATGGGATTTCCTGCTGCAAGCAGAGAACGTCGCCCGCTGCCTGCCTGGTGTCGAAGCGTTTAAACAGGTCGATGAGGATAACTACGAAGGTACTTTGCGCGTGAAGGTAGGTCCCATTTCCCTGGCCCTGCAGGGGACGCTGCATGTGGAAGCCCGCGACCAGGAGCGGTGGCATGGGGCCATGCGAGCTGATGCCAAGGACCGTCGACTGGGTGGCGGTGTGCGCGCCCATCTGAGCATGGATCTGAGCGAAAAGGGGCCTGTCGAGACCGAAATGTGCGTCACCCTGGAAGCCCACCTGCTCGGCAAGATTGGGGAATTTGGCCAGCCGGTGATCCGCAAGAAGGCCGAGGCGATGCTGCAGGAGTTTGCCGCGCAGGTCAGCCAGCAGCTCCTGAGCGCATAGCGCATCCTACCTGTGCGAGGAGCCCACCATGGAACAAACGGCGCTCGATAACCTGGTGCTCGATAACCGCGAGGACGGGGTGTTTCGTGTGCATCGCAGCGTGTTCACGGATCCTCAGATCATGGCGCACGAACAGCGGTGCGTATTCGAGCAGTGCTGGCTCTATGCTGGCCATGCCTCGGAAATCCCACAGCCCGGGGATTTTCGAGCGCGACGCGTGGCGGGGCGCCCGGTCATCCTGGTGCGTGGTAGCGATGGTGTGGTCCGGGTCCTGCTCAACACCTGCACGCACCGCGGGGCGCAGGTCTGCCGGGAGAGCTGTGGCAACGCCAAGACCTTTCAGTGTTTCTATCACGCCTGGACTTTCAACAATCAGGGCGAACTCATCGGTGTGCCGGGGGAGGACGCCTACAGCGCGGCCTTTGACCGCCAGGAACTCGGGCTCGCCAGTCCGCCTCGCGTTGAACTCTACCGGGATTTCATCTTCATAAGTTTCAATCCGACCGTTGAAAGCCTTGTGGACTACCTGGCGGGGGCCAGGCAATACCTCGATCTCGTCTGCGACCAATCCGAGGCCGGCATGGAGATCGTCACGGGCACGCAAGCGTATAGCATGCGCGCTAACTGGAAGCTACTGGTGGAAAATAGCATGGATGGATACCATGCACGCACCACGCATCAGCGCTATTTTGAGTTTTTGATCGACACCGGGGTCGATCCAAGCCTGATACGGGGGCGGCGTGGCGGTGTGGGCAAAGCCCTGGGTAATGGTCACGCCGTTATTCAGAGCGAGCCAGCCTTCGGACGCCCTATTGCGCGCTGGGCGCCGAGCTTCGGGGAGGCAAAAAAGGCTGAGCTGGAGGCTATCCAGCACAAAATCATCGAGCGTTTTGGTGCCGAATGGGCCTACCAGATGACGCAAACCAGCCGCAACTTGCTCATCTTCCCCAATCTGATCATCAATGATATTATGGCCATCACGGTGCGCACCTTTTTCCCGGTGGCACCGGATTACATCGAGATCAACGCCTGGGCCCTGGCTCCCAAAGACGAAAGCCCTGACAACCGCGCCCTGCGTCTCGACAATTTCTTAACGTTCCTTGGGCCAGGTGGATTTGCTACCCCGGATGATGTGGAAGCACTCGAATCCTGCCAGCAGGGTTTTGCCAACCGCGAGGTCGAGTGGTCTGACATGTCGCGCGGTATGAAGCGCGCCCAGCCGTTCGTAGATGACGAGCTGCAGATGCGGGCGTTCTGGCGCCAATGGCACGCGCTTATGCGGCGCTCCCAGCTTGCCGCCGTGCCGCTAACCCACGCCATTGCTGTGTAGTGCTGCGCACGGCTAATTGCCCCGCCAGTTTGGCGGGGTGTTTGTAAGCTAGGAGGAGCACGCCATGGGGGCCACGTCACGGGTACAGGAGGTGACACGCGCGACCATCGAAGACTTTCTCTACGAAGAGGCCGCACTCCTTGATGAATGGCGCTTGCAGGAATGGTTCGATCTCCTGACTGAGGATGCCACTTACGAGGTGCCCTCGACGGACACGCCGGACGGTGAGTCGCGCACCACGCTGTTTATCATCGCTGACAACATCGAA
>JBMDXC010000005.1:0-12882 GCA_048594805.1 Candidatus Entotheonellaceae bacterium
CGTTGCTTGCGGATGTGGATCTCCTCTCGCAGCATCAGACGCTTCTCAACCACGAGCACTTCTTCCACGACAGAGATAATCGTCGTGCCATTTTCCTCACGTACTGGCACGGGACCATCCACCACACGTTGGATCGGTACGCGCGTGATTGCGACTTTGTCGTGAAACAGTGGTTTATCGACAAGGGTCTCGCGTTCGTGTACCACTTTGGTAATCCGGACCTTGCCTGTCTCGACCAGCCGCTTCTGCACATCCAGCTCTTCCACAAGCACAGGCACTACCATGGGCTCCTCCTGGTGCCCACCGTGCTCGCTGCCAGCGTGTTCAAGCTCTGCCAGACGCAGAGGCAAGTAGTAACTCCCATCCGGTTGCTGGATTAATATGTCGGTCGGCACCAAAACCTGCTGACCGCTTTCGGTCTGCACCACCGCCTGCGCAGCATTGCTAGGCAGGTGCGGCAATTCTGGTACCACCGTCCCCCATACACCATCTTTGTCTTTCACCTTACTTGAGCCCGCTATATGCATAAACTCATTCCTTTACTCCTCATTAGAGGAGGAAGAGTACAGCAATAACGATAACGGCGAGGACAGCGATGATACCAATAATGACAGCCATAGAGCTTGAGGTACCAGTCATTGGTCGCTCATACTCTCCAGCTTTTTTTGGCGCGTTTTGTGCCATGCGTCACTCCTTCGTGAGAAACTACAGAGGCTCCTCCTATAACCTGGGCACACTAGCCCTCTATGCCAGTAGCATTGCAACCTGTGCCACAGGGCATCGGAATTGTTGTTGCTAAAAGGCAATTCTCATGCCAAACTTTGCTTTTTCCTTGTGTGAAACAGTCTTTTGTCTTCCTCAGGAGAGGGAAATACTTGTAAGACAGCAGGGGAATACGTGAGGGAAATGGCTAAAAGCATGCTGTAAGCCACATAGCAAAACAGGTTGAGACATCACCTCTCAGAATGATGGAAAACAGCTCTCATTCTGAGAGAAGCACTCCAGCAAGAGCAGTACTTTACGGATATATCATCTCAGCCGTGTGCTGTAACATAAGCTTGAGCGATGGGGTGCAGCGAACGTGGTAAGTGTAGCCGTCAGGTGGACCTGACGGCTACATAACGCCTCAGAAGAGGATGGGAGCAGAAAGCCCGCGCAGTCTAGGCTAGGCTGGCATCACCTCGGGTAGGCTGCGCCTGCTCTGATTGCTGGTCCTTGGGGTGCAGAGCACCAATAATCATACTCATCAGCATACTACGCACCATCTCGAACAGTGACGCCGTCCAGGATGGGCGTGCCGCCTGGCTCGCAGCCGGTGGGGCTGACTGCGTCCGGTGGTCTGCAGGTGCCAGAGCATATGTCGTGGCAACAAACCCGAGAACTGTCGCTGTGCCCACTGCATACCAGGGGTATTGCTGTGTCCACCAGCTGATGTTTGCTGCCTCCTTGGCTGTTTCTTGCATATCCGCTATGGTGTGTTGCATCGCGGTTTTGGCATCAGCGGCTTGCTGTGCGAGAAATACCCGCTCATCATTCGTGTCGTAGTGCCGTTTCTTCTGTGGCTCGGTCAGCAACGCTGTGTCCGAATGTTGCATGTTGCTGGAGCTGGCGTTCGTCATACTGTTGCACCTTCTGCTGGCGCCACCTGCTTTGCCAGGTACGCATGCCGATGAAGATACCTAAGGCAAGAAGGACCAAGGTCCCTACTCCCACTACCAATGCACCCAACCACCACTGCCCGCCGAAGAGCCGTGCGAAGCCATCGGCTGCCCCGACGAGGACGAGCACAACTGCGGTGACTACGAGCCCCACCGCGGCAGTCAGGCCCACCACTCCCAGGGCAGCCCAGAGAGCCAGTTGCCGGGCGGACAGGACAAACCCATCGATTTTGGCGCTCACAAAATGCGTCAAGTACGCCTGCAATTCCCCGACTTGCTGCTGTAGGCGGCGGAGCGCTTCGGCTGGGGATGGCTCCTGCTCGCCGGGTGTCGTATACGCCCGTGCTCCGTTTGTGTCCATAGTTCTCACTCACCAGTCCAGGGTGGTCTTTCCCACTGCTCCCGCATGATGCCTCGGCTTTGGCTCGACACTACCGCCGCCGGAGCAAGCCAAACAGGAGGCCAACGCCCGCCGCGATGAAAAGCGACTGGAGAGGTTTCTCCCGCACCTGGGTCTCAAGTTGTTGTTGCCATGCGAGAACCTGGTTGCGACCCTCTTCATAGTACTCAGCGGCAACATCTTTCCCTTGTCTCATCAGCTCTTGCGCCTGATTGCGCATTTCCTTCCCTGTCTCTTGCACGTGGTCGTGCCGCTCTGCGGTATCGTGACCGTCCTGTCGTGTTGATGTTTGGGAACCCTGAATCCCTGGTGTCCTCGTCGTACTTTGCATCTCAGCCATATACCCTCCTTTGGTGGGCTCCGTGAATGTTCTTACCTCCCTCTCACGAAGAGAGAAGGGACACTAGATCATGATCAAAAAGGTCGCTTGAGACTACACTAGGAAAATCAAGAGCAAGTTCTGTGCCATGTACTACTAGGGTAGGTGATAGAGAGAGAAATTCTCTGGCTCTAGTCACCCATTACATGAGGTCAGTAGGCTGCTGCCCTGGCTGTGGACTCGTCTTCACCCAGCACCGCAGCACTTCGGCCACGCTCCAGGCCTGCGCCACGCAGCCGCGGGGCGTAAACGGCTCTTCGGCATCAAAGATCTCGCTGACAGAGCCAATACAGGCTTCGCTGAGATGCGCCGCAAAGCCGTGCAGGAAGCGTCGGGCTCCGTCGTAGTCGTCTGGGTAGACCTTGAGCCACGCCTCAATAAAGGGACCTATGAGCCAGGCCCAGACGGTACCCTGGTGATAGGCCGCGTCGCGAGCGCGCAGGTCGCCGTCATAGCGGGCCTTGTAGTCGGGATGGTCAGGCGCCAGCGAGCGCAGGCCCACAGGCGTGAGCAGGCGCTGCTGTACGACCTTGAGCACCGGCTGCCAGCGCACTGGTGCCAGGACGGCATGGCGTAAGGAGATGGCCAGGACCTGATTGGGCCGGCAGGCCGGGTCATCATCCTGCTCACCGTCGACGACGTCGTACAAGTACCCGCCGGCAGCGTACCAGAAGCGGTCGTTGAAGGACTGGTAGGCCAGTGCGGCATGCTCCGCGAGCCGCTGCGCTGTCGACTCGTCCTGTTCAGTGCGTACCCATCCTTCTAACAACCGCAGGGCGTTATACCAGAGCGCATTGATCTCGACTGCCTTCCCGCGCCGCGGTGTGACCACCCAGTCGCCGACCTTGGCGTCCATCCAGGTCAGCTGGTAGCCCTCTTGCCCTTGGCATAGCAAACCGTCCTGCGGATCTACCCGAATGCCAAAGTGCGTGCCGCGCAGATGGTGTTCAACAATGTCGAGCAGCTTGGGGAGCACGAGTCGGAGCGTGATCTGATCTCCCGTTACGTCGAGATAGCGATCCAGAGCATGGAAGAACCACAGGGTGGCATCGGCCGTATGATACAGGCCTTCTTGTTCCCCCTCGGGAAACAGGTTGGGAATGAGACCGTCGCGCACATAGTCTGCAAACGTGCGGAGAATATAACCGGCTTCGGCATGGCGTCCCGTAGTGAGGGTGAGGCCTTCCAGGCTAACCATGGTATCGCGACCCCAATCGGTGAACCAGTGGTATCCGGCAATCACCGTGCGTACCTGGTCACCGGCGGCATGCGCTCGCACGGCGTCCCTGACGCGACCAGTCGGTCGAATCACGAACTGGTCTGCGGCCAGGAGCAGCTCTGCAGCAAGGCCGGTACGCGCTTCGGTATGGGCAGCGTCCAGCAACCGCTGGCGCCGCTCGTGTTCAGCAAGTAACGCCTCGGAGGGTTGTAGGGCACAGATCACCTCCCAGGCCTCCGTCGAAGCCACTAGCGTGGTCGCGTGGTCGCAACTGAGATCAACCCGGAAGTAGCCAGGACTCCAGAGGTCTCCCGTGTGCTCATAGCCGCGGAGCCCCTCGATACGGAACAGTACATTCGGAATCTTTCTGGTTTCAACCGTAAAGGCCGTGCGTTGACCATAGAGCATCATGCGGAGTGACGGCAGCTCTGCCCCGGCTGAGACTTCATAGCGATCCTCCTCCGCCGTGAGTGTGAAGCGTGTCGGCAGCGGTGTACTCACGGGCGCCTCGTGCGCCCGGAAATGCAACGATGGTAAGAGTTTTAAGCGAACTGTTCCCGCACCAGACACCAGGCGATAGGTAATGTGGACCGTATTTTGTGCGTGTGGAAGCATGACCTGCTTTTCCAGCACTGCTTCCCCTACTTTGTAGCGCCAAATAGGCAGACCGCACTCGAGCCGGAACTCACTGAAGTACGGCACTCCGTAAAGTTGGGGTGCGCCTCCCGCCCTCTCCTCACCGCCCAGCCGGACTATGGTGCCATCCGGCAGGCGTAGTTGCTCGGAAAGTTGGGGTAACAGCATCATGCGTCCGAATGGTGCTGGTAATGCAGCCACCAGGAAACCGTGATAGCGACGAGTCGGAATGCCAGAGATGGTGCCAGCGGCATACCCGCCCAGACCGTTGGTGACCAGCCATTCGCGCGTGAGGAGCACTTCGGGCTCGGTAGCGTGTGCTTCTGACCAGGGAATCCGGCGAACTAACTCGCTCGTGTTGGTGGTGTGCATAGTTTTTGAAGTATCTCTCATCAGGAGCGCTGCGAGGCGAGATAATCATGCAGAAGGGCCGCGTTTTTCTTATTGGTTTTCCATGCCATATCAAAGATATCGCCCACAACGGGGATAGCTCCTCCTACGGTGTCAATACCGATGTTGGCTAACATCCGGAGGAGCACAGTACTCGGCACACCCAGTCGAATCGCCTCATACACAATATAGGCAGACAGGAGCGCACCCGCCGCATCACCAACCCCAGGGATCAAGCCCAACAGGCCATCGAGCCCAACGCGATATGTCGTGCCCGGAATGCGAAACTGCTCATCGAGTAAGCGGCTCAGCAGACGGATACGTTTAAGCCGTGCCTCGTCCTGGGATGACCATGGCTTCTGTAGTTTGTCTTCGAACAGTGGCATAGGACTCCTTTCTCACTCCGTATCTATGCAAGACTAATACCAAGGAGGTGTGCCAAATTGGTGTTGAGCGTGTCCTTCTCTCCTTGCGTATACCCTAGGTCACACTACAATGCTTGCTAGGACATGCAGAAACGAAGCTTGTGGATCTCTGATGGCATATGGCTTCGCCTCGCGAGAGCGTGTGGGGCAAGACCCAGTGCGTTCTTGTAAGCGCAAGATGCAGACCAAGCCGGACGAAAAATTCTGCACATGGAGGAACTCTGCGCTGGTATGGCCTCTCAAAATGAGACCATGATGTGCATCATTATGAGATAGATCCCTGTTGGGATGTAGGCCTAGAGACACCCAGAAAAGTGGCATATATCTTGCCTATCAGTAAGGACTTGATGGAGCGTTGCTCAGCGTGCAGTGCAAGCGGCAATGTCTGCGCTTCACAGTGCGTCAGGAAGCGGAGGACAAGAAAGCCTGAGGGGTAAGGAAAACTGACTATGGTTCGAGTAATCTATCGGTGGCGTGTCAAATCAGGGGAAGAGGAGAAGTTTATCCAGGCCTGGACGCAGGGGACAATGGCCATTCGGGCAAAAGTCATAGGTGCCGGTGGGAGCCTGCTCATGCGGAGCCACCATGATCGGTCAGAGTTCATGGCACTAGCATGTTGGAACAGCATAGAGGATTGGCAGGCGTTTGCGGCAGAAAATGACAGTGCACCACCTGACCCTGAGGCGTTTCGGGCCATGGGTGCAGTAAGCGAGCACCTCTCTACAGAGATCCTAGAAGAGGTCGCCGACTTGCTGGACTGTGGGTCGTAGCGGAGATCCAGAACAAAACACCTCCACAGCGGTCAGGAAGGAGAGGATGGTGTCTTGGCAGCGGCGCTAAGACTGGCATACATGTTGCACATGTAGGTTTGCTGGAACGCTCTGGCCCTGCTCCGAGGCCCGGGCAGGTGTCGAAACGCATAGGCGTACATATTGGTGAAGCCACACTGCGGCTCAAAGGAGAAATTATGGCTGACAGACCACAAGGGACGACCCAGGAACCGGGGAGGACGCCGACCGCTGACCGCCCGTCAGACATGCGGGAGCAGGTCCGTGACCGAGGTGCCCAGGTGCAAGAGCGGGCCCAAGAGATGGGGGCCCAGGTGCGCGATTGGGCTCAGGAGAAGGGAAGCCAGATCAAAGAAGGGACGCAAGAAGCCATGCAGCAGGTAGGGACCTCGGTGTCACAGCTTGCTGATAGGGGTCGAGAGACTATGGGCCAGCTCGAACAAGGGCTTGAGGATAGGATCCGCAGCAAGCCGCTGCAATCTGTACTCATCGCTGCGGGTGTGGGGATGCTCCTTGGCTTAATCTGGAAGAGATAGCCCTAGAGTCGGGGCATGTGGCCATGCTTCTTCCCCCTCTCTGTGGAGAGAGCAGGGGTGAGGGTCCCTACACTGGGTACGCCTTTCCCCTTGCTCACCGCACGTTCACCTCTCTTCTTCTCCATCCCAATCGAAGGTTTTCTCCGGAGGCTCCAGGATTTTGAGGTGCACATTCCAGCCAAGCTGCGCCCGTTTCACCGCACGATCATACAGGCGTGGAGGAAGATAGCCCGCCTTGACGGCCTGATCGAGCTTGGTTTTGGTCAGCACGACCTCTTTGCAATAGGCGAGTGCCTCAGAGGAGAGTTCATCTAGCAGAAGGTCTTTGTTAATTTCCCAGTGCACGCGCGCCCATTTCTTGGCGACGACCCCATGACCGTAGTATTCGTGTCTGTCTCCCATCCGATCGGCAATTTCTCCGTGCAAACGCGCAAGTTCTGCAGTGAGTTGTTCAAGCTGCAGTTCGAGGTCTTTGCTTTTGCGAATGAGGCTATCCAGTTGTGCAGACATGCTCGATGCTCCTTCCATGAGCAGACAGCATGCAGGGCAGAGTGCGAGGCAGGGAGACCACCAGAGACTCTGGTATCTCCCTGCCCTACCTGCGCAAGGCAGATCAGGTGCTAACGGGACCTTGTCCCGGTGCTTCCTGTGGTCCCAGCGCCAGACTCTGGCCGTGACTGGGGTGAGCTAGGCATACCCGAATGTCCTGCAGTCTTGTGGATAGACACTTGTACGCTATCGCCCTTGCTCAGGGATGACAACGACTGCTCGGGCACCTTCAGCTCGACGGTTTCGCCACCCTGCATCTGCAGTTTGACCGTGTTTTTCTGATGGTTCACGTCAGCTACAGTGGCGGGAATGGCATTCTGGATACCCATAGTGCCCATCGACGGTGACTGCATCCCAGTGGTGCTCCCAGTCGTCCCCGAGCCGCTCATACCGGAGCCCATGGCTGGTCGATCGGACGACCCGGTGGTTCCAGTTCCCATCCCACTCGAGCCGCTCCCCGACTGCTGCGCAAGCGCCAGGGGCGCCGCCACTAAGACGACGGCGAAGGCCGACGTGATGGTTTTGCTCAGTTTGCTCAGCATGGGATCTTCTCCTCTTCAAGACAAGTTACCTTTATCTCCTGGCCTCGACACCCCGGCGGCACCACCTTACGCCAGGCCAGCCGTGTGTATCGTGCCTTTCAGAGATCCTGCTGTAGAGAGAGCAATTCTTATGCCATGTGCTAGAGCACGGTGCCAGGACATCGGTCGTGTTTGAGGCCTATACGGCTCAGCTATCCCAACTCGGCGTTGCTGGCATGGATTTTGCCCCGTCCTTCTCTTGAGAGGACCCCCTCTTATTATGAGGCGAGGCTCTCTATATTGAGTGTCGTCCGTGTGAGTGGCAGTAGCGCCAGGAGCCGGTAGAAAACCGCGCGTTTTCGGTGTGCTGGGTATGCGGGACTAACAGACGCATGGGTGTCAAAAGAGGCAAGCTTCACATCGGAACTTCGGGCTACCACTATGACCACTGGCGGGGGGTCTTCTACCCCAGAGAGCTCCCGAAGCAGCACTGGTTTGCCTACTACACCCGTCACTTTAATACCGTGGAAATTAACAACACTTTCTACCATCTACCGCAGGCGCAGAGCTTCGATAGGTGGCGGGAACAGGCCCCACCGCACTTCTGCTATGCGCTGAAGTTCAGCCGCTATGGTTCGCACCTCAAGCACCTCAAAGATCCTCACGCGTCGATCGCGAGATTCCTCGAGCGAGCGCAGCGGCTCCGAGACTGCCTTGGCCCTATTCTTGTGCAGTTGCCCCCCCACTGGACTCCGGATCCGGTGCGGCTGGCCGACTTCCTCCAGGCGGCTCCGCGCGCCTACCGCTGGGCCATTGAATTTCGTGATCCGCGATGGCTCTGCGACGAGGTCTATGCCATCCTGCAGAGGGCTGCCGCAGCGCTCTGCATCCATGATCTCATCGCCGACCACCCTCGGTGCCTCACCGCCGACTGGACCTACCTGCGCTTTCACGGGGGCAGCGATGGTGGTAACTACTCACGCCCGGTCCTCACAGCCCATGCCACCCAGATTGACCAGTACCTGGCCGACGGACTGGATGTCTTCGCATATTTCAACAATGATGCACACGGTTATGCCGTGCAGAACGCCGCCGACCTCAGGCGTTATATAAGGTCGTAGTGATAAAGCAGCATTCCGGAGATAGGCGCTATTGCCGTGTGGATGGCGAGATCGTCCCATGTAGCACACTGCTGAGCGAGGCAATGCGAAGGTTAGCGCGCTATCCTATCCTCGCCTCTGGTCCGTCTCCCAGGTGATCAGCACCTCGCGCGCTTCCTGACGCCAGAGGGGATGAAAGCCCGCGGGACTTGGCGCAAACAGCTCGGAGAAGCGTTCTTCGATGAGATGGCGCGCGCGTGCATGGTCGTGCGGCCCCAACCACTGCCCCTGCAGCGCCAACTGCATGGCAGCGTCTGGCGTCTGCGGAATCTGGGCTCCCATGGGCCCGCCTGGCACCGGGGGCACACCGGGCAATACGTGCACATCAGGGAGGATGTTCAGTTCCCACAACACCGGCAACAACTCGCGGTAGCCGGGAAGGGCCACGGGCTCTTCCCCGTAGACGAGGTGGAAGAGCGCCGCGTTTTGGTTGGGATTGGCCACACTCCAGACGGTGATCATCACCCGCCGCCGCACGGCGGATACCAGTTTCGTGATGAAGTGCACGATATCGCGCACGAAGTAGGTCACGTTCGCGGTGAGGGCGACATCGCCCTGCAGACCTTCCGCCTCCAGCCAGTTGGCGTGGACGAAGCGCGCGTTCAGAATGCCCGCTTCAGCCGCCGCTGCAGCGAACTCTATGCCCATACCAGGTGAGGCATCGACGGTGATCACCTCACGGCAGCGCAGAGCCAGGGGGAGCGCGATACGTCCAGCGCCACCGCCCACATCCAGGAGGACGTCCTCGGGCCGTATGTAAGACGCGAGGACCGCCAGATTGGCGTCCAGCGTACGGTGAGGATCAGCGCGAAAACGCCGCGCGACCGGACCTCCCCAGGGATCGTCAGGCGATGGCGCACCGTGCAGACGCGCCCGCTGTGCGTGTACGGCATCGAGGCGCGCAGCGTAGGTTTCAGCAGCAGTCATCGTAGGTCACCTCCTGTTGAATGCTGGCACCAGCTCGTATCAGGGACAAAGCAACACCCTCAGGGTCACTGTGCGCCACTTCCTCTCCCCGTCCTGCCAACCAGCGTCACCGGTGTTCTCCAGCCGCTACCATAATGTCGTCCCCCTCAGGGCTCTCGTCCCCATTAGTGGTGGGTATCATCGCACCCGCGGTGACAATGTTTTGGGGGCTGGCCGTGGCGTGGATCGTGCCAGGCTGGATGGCAGGGTGACGCTGCCAACTCCACACCAGACGCACGCTGGCCAGCGACCAGCGCCCACATCTGCCCACCCACTTGCTCAGGAGGTGCGCCAGTCCTGGAGGGTGTTGCCGCGCAAAAGCGGGTCGGGTACAGCAATCGAGGGGAACAGACGACACACGCCCGCAGGTGCCACACTGCCATCTGGGTTTGTGCCGTTGCAGGGCATCCCTGTTATGGTACATGAACACATGGCCACACATCGTTCTCCCTCCTCTCCATGTCTCTCCTGCCGCTGGCTTACAAAGTTTCACCGCGATCTTGCCCTATTCTGGGCGAGGCGTCAACCCTCAGAGATCCTGTGGCTGATACCGCTGGAGCCAACCGGCAGCCATGGCCGCTGCGCTCTGGCTTGCTGTCACGTGTCTGGTCACTCGACCTCCAGGGGGTCCCTGGCCGCGCTACCACGCAGTTGGTACCGGCGGGCGTAGTGACACGTCTGGTTCTGCATCTCGACCGCGATGATGCCGTGGGCATCGCACGTGTACCGTTCCTCGATCCACGGTGCCTCCTGCTCGAGGCGTGTGATCGGGACTGTGGGCAGGTTGCCTGCCTCGTGCAGGGACACCGCAAACGGAAAATAGACTTCGTCCCACGGTGTGAGATCGCCGGTTGGGTCCCCAGTGTCGGTGATCTGGCTGCATTCGAGGTAGCGAAAATGCCCGACGTTGTGCGTCGGCCGGTATCGGCGTGTGCGTATGAGGGGGGCCTCACCCGGCGCCGGCAGCACGCTGTCTTTGGCAAACACCACATCAAACGCGATGGCGTGGCCGTCCTCTGCTTCCCGCCACACGCCGAAATGGCGTGTGAACCGCTCGTGCAGCTGGTACCCAGCGTCCTGGTCAGCCGCGAGTGCCAGACCGATTGCGGTGGCAGCGTGCGGATAGGGCGAGGTGCGTACCTTCCGACCATAGCGCTCACGCAGCAGGCGGGGGATGAGGGGCAATGCGCTGGCGCCACCCACGACATACAGGGCGGCCACCGCCCCCCAGTCGAGCCCCTGCATAACCTCCTCCAGCGTGGCGAGCGTGCGCTCCACGAGTGGACGACAGCGCTCGTAGAAGGTGCTGGTGCTGACGACGACCGCCCCGGCGCCTTCCCGCCCTCGTTCCAGATCGATTGCCAGCCGGCGCGTGTTGGGATGCAGCCCCTCTTTCTTTTCGCAGCACTCCTCCAGCAAACGCGCCCGCTCGGGGGCCGTCCAGTCCTGTGCACCAGCCTGTTCCAGCGTCAGGTCGAGGAGGAGGTGGTCCACATCATCCCCGCCGAGCTGCGCGATTCCGGCATTACGGATTACCTCGTGACGACGGGCGGCCATGCTGATGACGGACGCGTCGAAGGTGCCGCCACCGAGGTCATAGACCACGACCAGTTCGCGGCGGGCAATAGTCCCCGCACTCAGGGCATGATGGGCATATTCGATCCCCGCCGCGGACGGCTCATTGAGTAGGCCACGCACCTGAAAGCCAGCGCGACGGAAGGCCTCTAGCGTCAGGAAGCGCTGATTGCTATTGGCATTGGCAGGAACAGCAATCATGGCCTCCAGAGCCTCCTGCGGTGTGAGACGCAGGTTCGAGCGTGTGACGAGGTCGCTCCGCAACTGGACGAGGAATGCGGTGAGGAGATCCAGCGTGGTCACGGAGCCCGTGCTGAGCGCGAGTGGCGCGGCGGGCCCCAGTGTCTTCAACTGCCGCTTGAAGGAGCGCAGCAGTTCCCAGTCTGGGTCGTCCTGGCGGCGCGCTGCGTCCAGCCCAAAGAGGCGTGCATCGCCACGCGCCGCGATGAGGGAGGGATACCAGTCCTGGGTACCGCCGTCCGCGGTCTGAAAACTGACCACAGGGTAGTTGCCACGATCGACAGCGGCGACGACAGTGCGGGTAGTGCCGTAATCGATACCGAGCAGCATGGCGTTCTCCTTTCCCTCTTTCCCTGGGATCGTCCCAGACGTGTGCGCCCGACGTGGAGCGCCGCGCGACCAGGTGGAAGCGCAGGTGCATAGCTCCTGCGTGCAATGCTGGCACAACCCAGCGATACTAGGAAAGGTGCACGTACGCCACATACATGTCAAGTCTTGCATCATGCGAAGAGCAGCCTGAGCATACCGTGTGTGCCTGCACAGGCAAAGCCGGCGCCGCCTGCCAAGACGGTGGAGTTGATGCGCTTCACGACGCCGGTGCCACGCGTCAGCAACCCGAAGCCCTCGTGTCAGCAGTGCGCCGCGCGAGACAATCGCCCAACCACGCTGCCATTGTGCCTGTGCTAGGCGAGCGCAGGTTCAGCGAAGAGAAGACCGGCACCAGAGGTCTCCTCCTGCCCGTGTGGCGCACCCCCAGGCATGTCATGCGCCACATGTCGGAGGAGGTCTGGGGTATTCGCGGCGGGCGAGTTCACCTTAGGAGACACCGCAGTGATGCGGAGCAGGTGCGCCGGAAAGGGCTTCAGGCAGGCCTGAGCCTGCGCTGGGGAGGCCTCCGGATTCAACCAGGTGGCCTCATCCTGCGACTGCAGGATCACCGGCATACGGTTGTGGAGCTGGGCTACCAGGCGATTGGCTTCGGTGGTGAGGATAGCAAACGTACTCCAGGGACGTCGCTGTGCATCCTGCCCCAGGCTCCAGATCCCCGCAAAGGCGAACGGCTCGCCCGTCTTCAAGGCAATCCGGTAGGGCACCTTGCCCTTCCCTGTGCGCTTCCATTCGTAAAAACCGTCCGCGAGGACCAGACAGCGCTTCGTCCGGAAGGCCTGCCGGAAGAAGGGTTTGGTTGCTACTGTCTCGGCTCGAGCATTGATGATGGGTGTGACGTTGCGCCAGTCAGCCCATTCTGGCCGAAAACCCCAGACGCTCATGGTAATAACGTAAGGGTTGGCGCTTAAGATCGTGGGCAACCCCTGCGACGGCGCGGCATTATAGCTTGGGGCCAAAAGGCTGGGAGGCACATAGGCATGAAAGCGGGCTTCCAGGGCTGCCGCATCGGTGAAAATCGTATAGCGGCCGCACATATTTCCTCCTGTCAGA
>JBMDXC010000050.1:0-3876 GCA_048594805.1 Candidatus Entotheonellaceae bacterium
ACTCAAAATTGACACCCTGTGCCTTGAAGGCATTTATCAACCGAAGCTTATGAGATTTTCCCAACTCATCTTCGGGCCGACAAACAGACCGCAAGTGGGACAATATATAGTCTCATTTGGTCTCGATTCGTCCTCCGTGAGGATCAAAGATGGCCAGATGAGCCTGCTCAAAGGCCTCTTACCTAGTCCCAAAAAGCGCAAAATCGATTCATGTTCGCTAGCTTTACCGCCTCAAGGAGGTTGCCATTACTGCATTACATGCTGATTTTACAGGTGTTGTGGGCATAGGGTGTCGATTTTGAGTGAATATCAGCCCGGAGATCATCAAGCGCTTGTAAGATTTTCTCATCAGTATTCATAGTTTTTGTAGTATAGCATAAGTAAAGTATTTCTTATACTTCCATGATATACCGTTTCAAGAGAAAGACCGGCTCTTTTAAGCTCTTTCTGTAATCTACCCCATTGACTTTCAAAGCTTTTTATACTTTACTGATACTATATAGTTGCTTTTCATGGGTTGTTTCTGAAAATAGACACTAGAACCTCATAGAAGAAAGCACTATAGATGACCTATGCCCGAGCAGCAGACGTTACCAGCCTATCTCTCAACAGAAGAAGCAGCGAAGCTCCTGAATGTCCATAGCAATACGATTGTCCGCTGGATTAAAACCGGCGCCCTCCCCTCCTCTCGCATTGGCCGGGAATACCGCATCCCCAAAGAAGCCATCGAAAACCGGGTCAACAGAACGCCCTTGGGGACACGCATTATCGCGGTCGCCAATCAGAAAGGCGGGGTCGCCAAAACCACGACCACGCTCAATCTCGCGGCAGGACTCGCTACTCGCGGCAAGCGCGTGCTCATTGTGGACCTCGACCCGCAAGGAGGCTCAGGCGTCAGTATCGGGATTGCGACCGACGCGCTCAATAAAAGCGTCTACAACGTGCTCATTGACGATGAGGTCGGCTTTTCCGACATTCTCAGCACAACCAAGTTTGGCTTTGACATTGCCCCCTCCAACATTGACTTGGCGGGAGCAGAGATCGAACTGAAGCAACTCTTAGCCTCCGAGCAAGTCTTAAAACGCAAGCTCGAAGAGGTCCTCGACAGCTATGACTTTGTCCTGCTGGATTGCCCGCCCAGCTTGGGCATGCTGACGGTGAATGCGTTAACGGCGGCCAAAGAGGTCTTCATCCCCATGGCCATGGAAGATTTGGCCTTGCGGGGCCTGGAGATGCTCGCCAAAACCATCACCAAAATCCGCGCCATAACAAATCCAGATTTACATTATCTTGGCATCTTGGCGACCAAATACGATCGCACCACGCTCAACAGCAAAGAGATGTTTGAAGCCTTAACGGCGGCTGCGCAGAACGCCGGCATTAAACTCTTCCGCTCAATTTCTAGTAGTTTGTAGAAGGTCAAAGTGGTCCAAACACGTGACAAATTCCCCCTTCTTGGCCCTCCTGGCAATGGCAGGATCGAGTGCCGCCTGCAAGATCAGTTCGGCCTGCTCGAACGCATTCTGTTGCCGAAAGTTCCGTAGGAACTGAAAGAATCCGACGTACCCCGGCAGGTTCAACTTGCTGAGGCCACGGAACACGCGCAGATAGGGCTTGAGCAAGGAGAAGAGACATTCCGCGCGATTCTCGTGGACGTCACCACGGGCATATTCCTTCTGCGTATGATTGACGTACGCATGCACGTAGCCCGTCACCGCCCGATAGCTGCTCGCGGAGTCCGTATAGAGCCGACTGCCTGTTTTCACCGCCAAGTCGGCTGCCTTCTGCACCGTCTTCACGGTGAAATCTTTGGTCGCCTGGAGGACGACCGCGCCCTGGCGACTGACCCAGGCGATAATCGCCGGCCGGTCTTTGTCGTAATGGCCCCGACCGGGCTCACGCTTCTTGCGGCGCCCCCGTGCGCGGCGGCCCAACGCCCTCTTCCCGCCCTGGTGCGCTTGGCCCTTCTGCCCAGCGGTGTGATAGAGGTCATCCGCTTCCACGGTGCCCTCCAATTGGCGGTGCATCTCGTAGGACAGGGCGGCATTGCGCAGCCACCAACACCAGCGGTAGCTGGTCCGGATATGAACCCCGATCTCTCGGGCAATGCGCCGCGACGAGCAGGCGAGACACAGGAGAAACGTCGCCAATATCCAGTGCGAGAGCGACCGTTTGCTCTGGTGGAGCAGGGTGTCGGTGAGGTCATTGAAGGTGCGCTTGCAGCCATTGCACCAGTAGCGTTTAAGCAGCTACTCCAAAATTTGAGGCGAAAAGGCAGGGAGCTTCGCACCACAGCAATGGCTGCATAGCGGTCACCCTTGGTGGCTATTCCGCCTCAAACTTCGAGGGCTCTGCTTAAATGCGCCGTAGTCGACCAAGCGGTCGAGGCGATACAACTGCTGGGCTATATTCCACATTTCCGAGAGCTTTCACCATCGTGAGGATGGATCATCAAAACTTTGAATTCATTGCGTATAGGGAAACCGCGCTGTTCAGGGGTAAGAGTATCAAAAGGTCTGCTTTCTGAGCCGTATGCAGAGGTGTGTTTCATTGCATGTGTCATTAGAGGATTGTCACATCGTCTTATAAGTTATGCAACATCGGTAGGTTATGTTGAGGCCGTCGTCGCAGTTAGCGGGTCGTATGGCTAAAATATCCCTCTGCGGGGGATATGCAAAAAACCCCATCATAAAGATGCGCAGACTCAGTCAGCTTTACTGCTATCGAGCGACCAGGCATCGGTCCAATCCACGCGTACAGAAGGCCCATCGACACGGCCAGGGAGCCAAATATACGTCGATTGCACAAAATCGCGATGCCATCTGTCGGCCATGAAGACGATGTGCATAGCTTTGCCGTCAATCGGCAGCACAAAGGTGGTCTGGGCATTGAACGTATTGTCGCTGTCAGGCGTGAAATCCCCTCGAAAGGTCCAAGGTCCTTCGAGCCGGGGCGCCGTCAGATAAAAATTATCGTTGGCCTCCCAAGAGGTTATGCGTGAGCCCAAGAGGTAGTACATGCCATCGCGCTTGAAGAGTGCCGGAGCCTCCGCGGACCATTTTGCCACGGTCGTCACCAACTCCCGCACGGCGAGGTAGTCGTCGCTCAGACGATAGATGTTGTAGCCGTCAACAGGGTTGCCACCGTTGCTGCTGATGAGATAGGCTTCGCCATCGTCATCTTTGAACACCGCAATATCTGCGCTCGGCCTGCCGTCGGGCCTGAAGCTTCCCCGGTAGGTATAGGGGCCGGCCACGTGGGCACTCGCGGCCACGCCCACCTTGCTCTCGCTATAGAAGGCATTATCGATGTGCAGGTACATGACATACTGGCGGGTTTGCTCGTTGAACACAACCTTGGGCCGCTCCACGACGCGCCCAGGACCCAAATCACCCTCCGCCTGCTGCGCCAGCACAACGCCGTGTTGCCCTTCGGGAGTCCACCGCACCAAGTCCTTGGACGAGTAACAAGTGATAGCCACGAACTGATGGGTATCGCCCACCCCCCTCAGCTGGTTCTGCGGAAGACTGTCCATGTACGTCCCAAACCAGTAGTATCGATCATCGACCTGGAGGATGCCGCCTCCGTGCGCGCTAATCCGCTCACCGCGCGTGTCATACCAGGGCACGCCTGGTCGGATGAGGTCAGGCGGGCTGGGCGCGGAGACGCCATACGGTGACCGCGCTGGCGGCGCTTCGGCGGCGAGCGGCACTATGCAGAGAGTGAGGAGAAGGGCGACCAGGAGTCCGGCTGGGATACGCGGCATGGAGGTCTCGGAAGAGTGAGTCAAAGCGAGCCTATCGCACAGGACGTGCGGGTGAGTGTAGAGCGGGCGTGCGAGGAAGTCAACACGGCGGGTGCATGAGGCGGACGGAG
>JBMDXC010000500.1:0-3758 GCA_048594805.1 Candidatus Entotheonellaceae bacterium
TAATTGCGATGGAATACGGCGCCTAAATGGCCACAGGCGGCGAGATGGTGGTGCATACCACCATCGCAGATGGCAATACGTGTGCCACGGGAGACTTTGATCCTGATGACGCGCATTACGAAGATGCCGGCCTCCCCGACGAGGTACCGACCGGTTTCCAGCATGCAGACCGCGTGGCGAAACCTGTCGTCCCCAAACAGGTCATCAAGCATAGGCTGCACACGAGCAGCGAGGTAATCCAAATCAAATGCCTTCTGCTCCGGATAGTAGGGAATGCCAAAACCGGAGCCAAAGACGAGAACATGCGGCGTAAGGGCGTAGCGCGTGGCACACTGGCGAAAGAGCTCACAGCAGATCTCAAAATGCTCCACGAGTGCATGGGTATCGAGACACTGCGTGCCGGAGTAAATATGGCAGCCACGGATACGGAGGCCGGGCAGCGTTTTGAGCGCCGCAAACGCACCGTCGAGATCCTCTTCGTCAATGCCAAATGGTGACGGTTTGCCAGCCATGTTGAGCCCGAATCCGCGCGGTATACGGCGTGGCGCGAGACGCACGAGAATGTCTTGCTGCGTTCCGCCTGCGCATGCGATCTGAGATACTGTGCGCGCCTCGTGCACTGATTCCACGACGATATGACCGATCCCCTGCGTCACGGCGGCGGCGAGTTCCTGGGTACGTTTGCCGGGTCCGGTAAAGCTCAAGCGCTGAGGTGGCCATCCAGCGCGCAGGGCACGCTGCATTTCGCCAGCAGAGGAGACATCCAAGGCGTCAATATGGACGCGCATACGCTGCAACAGGCCTACATTCGGATTGGCCTTAACGGCATAGCTGATCTTGAAGCGCTGGGCAAAGACCTGGCGCAGAGCCTCGCAGCTTGCTGCGATATCGTCCATAAAGTAGACATAGCACGGCGTTCCAAAGCGCTGAGCGATATCCAGGAGGGTCGAGTTCATCGCGAGCGTCCCTCCAGCAGCCTAGGCGCAACGTGTCTCGACAAAGGCCAGGATGCGCTCGATCGAATCGAAATTGTCGAGGGTCATGTCGACCGGATGCACCCGCACACCTCCGGTGTCTTCAATAAATATAATCAAGTCAATCATACTAAAAGAGTCTATAAGGCCTGACGAGAAGAGCGGAGTGTCATCTTCGAAAGCTTCAGGTTCCAGCCCCTGCTTCTCATGAAGATAGCGACGAAGATTCTCGCGGTCTAAGATCATAATTCGTCTTCCTGTGCGAGAGAGCGGTGTCAATGTGTTGGAAAGCAGCTGAATGTCACACGAGACCGGATCAGCTACGGACCGACTGTGCTGTTAGGCCGCGACCTGTGCGCCCATAATCCCCCCACACCAGAATCGTTTCAGCATCTTGTAGTAGTACTTGCGAGCAGTCAAACGATAACGGCGCAATCGACTATGATAGGCAACAGAACCATATGTGGCGAGCAAGCGCTACCTGTGCCCAGGGGACCTGGACCGTTGCCTGCATCACTTGCCCTGGTGGGCTGCAGTGCGTTCCCCGCTAGGCGCTGTCTCAGGATATCGAGTACGTTGCCGTCTTGATCGACTGTCCGCCAATGGTTAGCCAAACTGCAAGCGCCGGTAGCAGTTCGCTTCGTAGGACACGATTACACCGCAGACACATAGCAGTTCTTCCATCTCACGATGGCTAAGACAGAAGTTAATATACAGCCAGATAGCGTGGTTGGTGCTCTCACTCGGGAACCGAATCCCGCCGAAGCTACACATGCTCACAGAGCGGTTGCGAACGCCCATAAAAATGTACTGAGGCGACCGTCGCCTAATTATAAAGGTTACGTTCAAATTGTCAATTTATATACATATAACACCATAGAAATTTAGAATAAATAGGATATTGAGGAAATATTTTAGTATCTCTTTGGTAAAATAAAAGTATAATTTGATATATTCATTGAGCGGCTGTGTCTGTGGGATTTGCCCACGGCGCTCACCCCTGCTGGCCCTGCACCAGGTAAGGGGAACCTATCCCAGCCTATCCTGTTTGCAGAACACCTCTAGGGCACGCGCTCATGGCGTACCTGACCCATTCTCATCGCGAGAGCCCACACCAGGGCAATGGCAATATCGTCCCTAGATCTGCCAGTAGCCCGCAACAGGAGGCATCTATGCGCGATTGGCAACCACCAGGCGGGCTCCTGCAATACTGACAGCGCGCAGCGGCGTGCATATTTTGCCTATAGGGGCATGGGGACATACTGGAGATGCGTGATGACAGAAGAGGCGACCACATTTTCCGTAAAGGATGCGGCGCGTTGCGCGATGATCGGTGCGCTTATTTTGATGGCTTTGCTGGGAAGTTATACGTGGAGAGGCCGGACCACGCCGGCACAGCCAGCCGGCCCGCCCGAACTCATGACCATTGCGGCGAATACCCGCTATGCAGGAACGGGTTTGGTATTCATCGCGCAAGTGAAAGGGTATTTCGCGCATGAAGGCTTGAACGTCATGCTGCAGCCTTACACCACTGGGAAGGAAGCTTTGGATGCGGCTCTGGAAGGGCGAGCCGAGCTCGCCACGGTCGCCGACATTCCCATCATGTTCGCAGTGATGAAAGGGCAGCCGGTATCCATTGTCGCGACGATTTTCACCGTCGAGAAGGATCCAGGAATCATTGGGAGAAAAGATAAGGGCGTTTTGAACCTAGAGAGTCTCAATGGTAAACGCATCGGTGTAACCCTCGGCACGAGCGGTCACCTCGTGCTCGACGCATTTCTCATCCGGCAGAAACTGTCGACGGATGACGTCACGCTGCGCGACCTGCAGCCGCAGGAGCTTGTCGATGCATTGCTGCAAGGTGACGTCGACGCCGTCGCGATATGGGAACCGTACCTAGGTGCGCTGCGCGCACAGCTTGGCGCCAACGGTATGGTCTTTTATAGCGAGGGCATCTATGAGCTGCCTTTCAGCATCGCTGGAACTCAGGACTATGTAGCCAGCCATCCGGAGGCGACCAAGAAACTCGTGCGGGCGCTGGTCCGCGCCGCGCACTTCTGCAAGGATGAGCCGGACGCCGCGCACAAGATCATCGCAGGTGCGATTAACGTGAACCCCGAGGATATGGTGGAGCTGTGGCCCTCTTTCAAGTTCAACGTGACGCTGGACCAGAGCTTGTTGCTCACACTGGAGGACGAAACGCGCTGGGCGATCAAGAACAAGCTGACAGACCGGACTGACATGCCCAATTACTTGCATCATATTTACCTCCATGCGTTGCACGCCGTGATGCCCACAGCCGTGACAGTCATCCATTGAGGACAACGGCGTGAAGATTTCGACGCGACTCAGCCTGGCTGGATTGTTCTCCGTGGGCGTTGTGGTTGTCATCGGTGCCGTGCTGCTGTCCGCCACCCAGCAGGTGCGACAAGAGCTGACCAGGAACGAAACTGCCGGTGAAATTTTCAACGCGGTCACCGCCGTTCGATACCTGACCCTGGAATATGTCCTGCGCCATGAGGACCGTGTGCAGACCCAGTGGCAACTGAAGCACGCATCACTCTTGAAGCTGCTCGCGAGCACCACGACGTTCCTCGACTCGAAGGCACAAGTAATAATGGACGAGCTGCGCCACACGCACGAAAGCATTGGTACCCTATTTCCTCAGCTGGTCATGAGCCACCAGGAACGCCAAAGCAATAAGGGCAAAAGCGCGGTACTCGAGGAGTTGGAGAGCAGGTTGACCGGGCAGATTATGAACAAAACACAGGCCATGCTTTCCGA
>JBMDXC010000501.1:0-2293 GCA_048594805.1 Candidatus Entotheonellaceae bacterium
TGGCAAATGGTTGCAGACCATTCCAAGCTGAGGCCACCGTGGGTGGCGATCAAGGCTTGGCGGGCCACATCCGGGCTCATGCGCCGATAGCGTAAAACGAAATGTGGCAAGACCGTGAATACCGCTTTGCATGAGGTGCACTGAATACGCCAGATGGTGAGGCCACCGAGGCGAATTCGGGCATAATGGGAGTGACGGGTCAACAGCCGCCGCCGTTGCAGCTTGCCTTATGGTAGAGTTGAAAGCCAAGCGCGAGGATGAAGGCGAGGACAAACTCGACGAACGCTTTGCCATCGCTGATCAGTCGGAAGTAGGTGGATGGGTCCTGGAAATCGACGGTGATGGTGCGGTTTTGGCGTGGCGCTTTGGCAGGTTGTCCCATATCTCACCCTCTGTTGAGATGGCCATTGGTGCGGATGAGACATCGTGTGGGTAACGTATTGCAAGATCAAGGCTATTGTGAGAGCATCGGGCGTCACCACATAATCCGCTGGAATGTGGCCTTCGCAACGACCCTGACCGGCGCGCCGCCATGTCTCTGATGGCCGCAGAAAGCGGACGCCGGTATTCGCTCAATCAGATGGTAGAACGGTTTGCAAAAGGCGTAGGGACCGCACTCATGCTTTAGAAGTCGTATGGGGCAACGAACAGATGGTTTCAGAGATTTAGCAGGCTATTACCTAATACGGCACAAAGACATACATGAGCCTGAGACTTCCAAAGCGCAGAGGGTGCCAGGATGGTTGCTGTGTACCTGGCACGCTGCACTCACTGACGCATCACACTGGCTACACGATATAACGGAGGTACTTGTGCCACAACGTGCATTCATAACGGGTATCACGGGCCAGGACGGTTCGTATCTGGCCGAACTGCTGCTCTCCAAGGGGTATGAAGTCCATGCCCTCATTCGGCGCGCCAGTACCTTTAACACGCACCGCATTGACCATATTTATCAAGACCCGCATTCTCCTGGAGTCCGCCTGTTCTTGCATTATGGCGATTTAATGAATGGGGAGCAGCTTACCCATCTCATCTATAACCTCCAACCCATGGAGGTCTACCATATAGGGGCGCAGAGTCACGTCAAGGTAAGTTTCGACATGCCCGAATATACTGGGGATATCACCGGGCTGGGCACGACGCGCTTGCTGGAAGCGATCCGCCGGAGTGGCATTCAGACCCGCTTTTACAACGCGGCGAGTTCCGAGATGTTTGGGAACAGTCCACCGCCACAAAGCGAGCACACGCCTTTCCAACCTCGTAGCCCTTATGCCGCCGCCAAGGCGTACGCGTTTTGGCTGACCCATATGTACCGCGAGGGATACGGACTCTTCGCGGTCAATGGGATCCTGTTCAATCACGAATCGCCCCGCCGCGGTGAAACCTTTGTGACGCGCAAGATCACCCAGGGCCTGGCAGCCATTCTCAGTGACAAGCAGAGTAAGCTGTATCTGGGCAACCTCGAGGCCCAGCGTGATTGGGGGTATGCACCAGAGTATGTGGAAGCCATGTGGACCATGCTCCAGCAAGAAACCGCAAACGATTACGTGGTTGGCATGGGCGAAACGCGCTCCGTTAGAGAGTTTCTCGAGGAAGCCTTTACCTATGTAGGGCTCGAATGGCAGCGCTATGTCGAAATTGACCCACAGTATTTCCGCCCCTTAGAAGTGGAGACGCTGATTGCTGACGCCTCAAAGGCCCGCAAGCAGCTTGGATGGGCTCCCAAGATTGCGTTTCAGGAGTTAGTGTGGATCATGGTTGACGCGGATCTGGAACTGGCTGGCGTCAAGTCCCCAGGGGCGGGGGAAAAAGTGGTGCAGGAGAAGTTTGGTGACTGGTACCGTTGGTCTGAAACCGTCCGTCCTGCCCTGCGGCGGGCCGCAGATCGTGTCTAAACGTATGTCGTCCTGGAGGAGAGAGGGGCTATGGAGTTTTGGGAGAATAAACGCGTGCTCGTGACAGGGGGCGCAGGCTTTCTCGGCTCGCATGTGGTTGACAAGTTGCGAGCACGGGGCTGCTCTCAGATTGTCGTACCGCGTAGCAAAGAGTACGACCTGTGCGATAAAGATGCTATTGTCACATTGTTACACGAGGCCAAGCCGCACCTGATCATCCATCTTGCAGCGGTAGTGGGAGGCATTGGGGCGAACCGGCAGCATCCTGGCAAATTCTTCTATGATAACGCCATTATGGGTATCCAGATGATCGAGCAAGCCCGGTGTTTCGGTGTCGACAAGTTCGTATGTGTGGGGACCGTGTGTTCCTATCCAAAATACACGCCCGTCCCTTT
>JBMDXC010000502.1:0-8398 GCA_048594805.1 Candidatus Entotheonellaceae bacterium
GCCGGCATCCGAAGCCAGGAGATAGAGGTCTTCGGCATCACCGAGCATCACCGCTATGAACGACGCGCCTTCTGGCGGACTGAGCCGCCCGGTCAGCGGTTCGCCCTGGCCACGCGCAGAAGGTAGGGTATGCGCCGGGAGGGCATAGGTGCGGCCCGTGGTGTCGAGAAAGACGGCGAGTTGTGTGCTCTTGCCGCGCACGGCAGCCATGAAGCCATCGCCGGCTTTGTAGCTGAGGGCGGTGGGGTCGATATCGTGCCCCTTGGCAGCCCGCACCCAGCCCTTCTGAGAGAGCACCACGGTGACCGGTTCACTGGGCACGAGCACGGTCTCAGCCATGGCCTGAGCCGGACGCCGTTCCACCAGGGGAGAGCGCCGGGCCTCGCCGTAGCGTTCAGCGTCCCGCGCTAGCTCTTTGCGCAGCAGACTCTGCAGGCGCCGCGGCGAGGCCAGCGTCTTGTCAAGGCGCTCGCGCTCTGCCAGTAACGTTGTCTGCTCACTGCGCAGGTGCGCTTCCTCCAGCTTGCCGAGACGGCGCAGCCGCAGTTCCAGGATCGCTTCTGCCTGCTCATCGCTCAATTGAAAGCGTTCCACGAGCACGGGCTTGGGACGGTCCTCCTGACGCAAAATAGCGATGATCTCATCAAGGTGACTGTAGGCGATCAGCAGACCTTCCAGGAGGTGCAAGCGCCGCACCACCTGGCCTAGGCGGAATTGCAGGCGCCGTACCACCGTAGCGGTACGAAACTCCAGCCACTCCACCAAGAGCTGGCGTAGATTTTTGACCTGTGGTCGCTCGTTGAGGCCAATGACATTCAGGTTGACGCGGTAGGTCCGCTCGAGATCAGTGGTGGCAAATAGATGCGCCATGAGCGCGGCAACGTCCTCGCGGGCGGAATGCAGCACCAGCACCAGGCGCGTCGGGTTCTCGTGATCCGATTCATCGCGCAGATCGTCGAGCATCGGCAGCTTTTTGGCCCGCATCTGCGCCGCGATCTGTTCCAGGATTTTGGCGCCGGAGACCTGATACGGCAGGGCGGTGATGATCAGGTCGTCATGATCCTTCTCGTAGCGTGCGCGCATGCGGATGGTGCCGTTGCCGGTCTCATAGAGGCGCACGATCTCCTCACGCGGCGTGATGATCTCCGCCTCAGTGGGAAAATCGGGTCCCTGGATATAGGCGCACAACTGCTCCACCGTCGCCTCAGGGTGCTCCAGAAGATGGATACACGCGTCGACCACTTCCCGGAGGTTGTGCGGCGGGATATCCGTCGCCATACCGACCGCAATGCCTGTGGCACCGTTGAGTAATACGTGCGGTAGACGGGCCGGGAGGATAGCCGGTTCGTGCAGGGTGCCGTCGAAGTTGGATACCCAGTCCACCGTGCCTTGCTCCAACTCGGCCAGCAGCACCTCGGCAAAAGGCGTTAGGCGTGCCTCCGTGTAGCGCATGGCGGCAAAGGATTTCGGATCGTCAGGCGAGCCAAAGTTCCCCTGCCCGTCCACCAGGGGATAGCGGTAGGAAAACGGTTGGGCCATGAGGACCATCGCCTCATAGCACGCCGCCTCACCGTGGGGATGAAACTTGCCGATGACGTCCCCGATGGTGCGTGCTGCCTTTTTGTATTTGGCCCCGCCGCTGAGTCCCAACTCAGACATGGCGTATATAATGCGGCGCTGCACCGGCTTGAGACCATCCCCCAGGTGGGGGAGGGCGCGGTCGAGGATGACGTATCTCGAATAGTCGAGGTACGCCTTCTCTGTATAGGTTTTCAGCGGTAATCGCTCAGTGCCGTTGATCGCTAAAGTCGCTGTCTCACCCATCATAATTGGTACACTTCTGTTCTGTGAAAGCTGTCTTGACCATATCCTACGGAGGATTGTAGCGAGCTGCAGGGCGCAATGGAAGGCATTTCCATGCGCCCTGGCTGTTATTTTAGGGAAGGCGCAAGGCCCCATCGTGCTGCACGGACTCCGCCAGTGCCAGCAAGCGTTCCGCGACCTGGGATGCGATGATTAAGACGTTGACATAACCACGCCCGCTCTCACCACCCCGGATGGCACTATAGATGGGGGCAGCTTTGAGCGGATTGGAGGCAAGAACCACGACCTGCCGGCCGATGCTGACCAGATGCTGGAGCGTTTCCAGCGACACTGCGTTCAGCCCAGCACTGAGACGTTTTTCCTGCGGGTTGCCAGCAATGTCGAGTAAGTGAAAACAGAGGTCGCCGACAATGCCGCGCTCTTTCAAGCTCTCCACACTAATCCCTGTCATATCCAGGATGTTCATAATCCCACGGTCAAAATAGGGCACTGGCCCCTCAATGGAGCCAATCCCAATGAAGGCCATGTCCACACACGTCGCCCGGGTCAAGACTTCACGGGCACTGGGATTGTACTCCAGGCCATTGCCGTTCAGCGTGAAACCGGGACACTGCAACATCAGCCCACGTACCCCACGGTCGGCATATTTGTAGAGCAACTCGCCAATGAGCGTATTGGCATCGATGTCTGGCCGGTCGACGACCGGGAAGGCCACCAGGGGATAGACCGAGAAGGGCTTGATGGGATCCTCGCGATACATCGCCCGCACCATACAACTCACAGCGTACCCTGGAGCCAGGCCAATCGCCGGATTGCCATCGAGATGGTCCAGGAGATATTCCTTGGCAGCGACGCCAATGACGAGCGCCCGCAACTGGTCAGGGACACCAGCGGCGCAGGGGACGACCCAGACGTCTTTGAGACGCTTCTTGCCGCCGGCATTGAAACATTTCTTGAGCGCTTCTCCTAAGGCCTCATCAGGACGGGGGGCACGAGTGATGCGTAGGAGCTGAGAATAGATGACATGCCGAATCGCCACGGCCACTTTACTCTCGGGGACATCTCCTATAGTACCAGCCGCAGCCTGATAAAATAGTTCGAGCGCTTGCTCATCTTCCTCGTTTTCCGGTCGTCGCAGGCTCGTCCACTCGATTCCTCCCGTGGCCTCAGCATCGCGTTCATAACCACAGAGACGATCCAGACTCACCCGGTAGTAGCGCGCCAGGCGCCACAGATGGTCCAGACGCGGCAGGGCCTTGCCTTGCTCCCAGCTATTGTACGCCTGGGGCTTGATGTCCAGGGCCTGCGCCAGCCGGCGTTGCGTGATCTCCTCACGCCGGCTCTGGCCAAGCTGGAGGCGCATCCGTGTCAGTCTGGCACCCAGATATGCAGGTGTAAGAGCGTCCACCGTATTCCCTCCTGTATTCTGCGACCCGGTTTTATTGTCAGCCGAGACGGTTCCGACGATGCTTTTGACTATTTAATTGATTATATACAAAAAACGAGTATTTGCAGTTGATCTCCCGATGATTTCCTCTACTCTTACAAACAAAGAGTACCACTCACGCTTACAAGATTGCTAGAGACGCAGGCACACGTCGGCAACCGGGAGGATCAGCACATATGTGTGGTATCACTGGCATCATAGCCCAGCGCAATATTGGTGCGGAACTCTTCGAAGGTATGCAAAATCTTGAATACCGCGGCTATGATTCTGCTGGTATGGCGGTATTATGCGACGGCCGGCTCGAAGTGCGCAAAGATGCTGGCAAACTTGCCGAAGTCGAAGGGCAGCAGCAGCTCTCGGCGATGCGTGGTACGGTCGGGATTGCCCACACCCGCTGGGCCACACACGGGGGTGTCTGTCAGGCGAATGCACACCCGCATGTGAGTGCGAATGGATGCTTTGCCATTGTACACAATGGCGTGATTGAGAATTACCTGACCTTAAAAGCCACGTTGCAGGAAAAGGGATATACGTTTCGATCAGAAACCGATTCGGAAGTCATTGTCCATCTCATTGCCGCGTATCATGACCAGGGGTACAGTGTCGAAGAAGCCCTGGTAGCGGCTACCAGGCAATTACAAGGGGCGTTTGCGTTTGCCTTGCTCACGACGCATACCCCGGACACGCTGTGGTGCGCCCGGCAGGAGAACCCCCTCGTCATCGGTGTCAGCGAGGCGACCCGCTACCTGGCTTCAGACGTCAACGCTTTTGCCCGCTACACTCGTCAAGCCGTATTTCTGAATGACGGTGAATATGCCGTGCTGCGCCCACACGACTACACGATTAAGTCTTTGCGTACTGCTGCAGTGCAGCCACGCATCCCGGTGCCTATTACCTGGAGCAACGGCCATCGCGTTGATAAAGGATCCTATCCCCACTTTATGCTCAAAGAAATCCACGAAGGAGCCGACTGTGTCACCGCCGCTCTGGCCATCCCCAGGGCCGAGATCGTCGCACTTGCTCAACGTCTCGAGGCGAGCCGCAGGCTGTACTTCACGGGCATGGGCACCGCTTACTATGTCGCCCTACTGGCGCAGTATTACTTCGCGACCGTGGCCGATTGTTACGTGCCAGTGATCAGCGCCGATGAATTTCCGACGTTAGCGCACGTGACGCCAGGGTCCCTGACCTTAGCGGTGTCGCAATCCGGGGAGACCTATGACACCCTCAAAGCCCTGCGCTATGCCAAGGCCCAGGGGAGTGCGACCGCCGCCATTGTCAATGCGCCAGGCTCCTCCATGACGCGTGAAGTGGACCAGGCTGTTCTGCAAGGGGCTGGCCCTGAGATCTGTGTCCTCAGTACCAAGAGCACGATTTCGCAAGTGACGATTTTGCTCCGCCTGGCGCTGGAGCTGGCCAGACAGCGGGGGCATCTGGACACTGCCCACTACCGCCAGCATTATCGAGCCCTCGCAGACCTTCCGGACACGCTCCGCAAGATGTATAGCGCTCTCATCCCTGCCATACGACGCATCAGCCACATGTATCATCAGATCCAGAACTGGTTATTCCTCGGGCGTGGTATCTATAGCGCCGTAGCCCTCGAATCAGCCCTCAAATTTAAAGAAGTGTCGTACTTACATGCGGAAGGGATGTCTGGCGGCTTTCTCAAACACGGCACGATTGCCCTGATCGATGACCACACGCACTCGCTGGCCTTCCTCCCCGCTGCCGACGAACCAGAGTTGCTCCAGGCCACCCTCGCCAACATCCAGGAAATTCGCGCGCGTGGCGGTCTGGTCATTGGCGTCCATCAGCATGAGGACGCCGCCATACGGGCGAGCTTCGCTGACGAGATCGCCGTGCCAGCTGCACCAGCACTCCTCACGCCCTTGCTCCAGCTCACCGCTGGGCAGATGCTGGCGTACTATACGGCCCTGGCCTTAGGCCGCAATATCGATAAGCCACGCGCCCTGGCAAAATCCGTCACGGTCGTGTGATTGGCCTCGATGCTGTGACAGACTACGGCGCGGGGTGCTCTTGGAGCCAACGCTCCAAACACTGGAGAGCCAGCGCAAGCAAGCATTGGCGGTGAGGGCGACAGCGGCCAGCGGCTAGTTGATCGCATGCGCCATGGAGGCCGTCATCTCGCCAAGCGTCAGGACGCGGGTGGTGTGCACGAGGTCTGCCTGCGCCCTTTGCCGTTTTTCTTCGGCTTGCTTGCGTTCAGTCAGATCTAGGGTCGTACCAATGCATTGGACGACATCACCGGCGTGGTCGACGACGGGGTGGCCTATACTGTTCGGACGACACGACGCGATGAGACCCTGTAAGAACGACATGGCTTCTGGCACAATGGCCGTAAAGCGAACAGGGAAACCAGGGCCGTGTTGGGGAGAATACGGTAGGACTTTCCCATAGAGACTACCAGGCACGGGATGTCCGTTGCCATCGGTGAGTTGCATTTTGATATCGCTAAAGGGGGCAACGGTATGTTCAGAGCGAATTTCGCCACCTTTGTATGCGACCTTGACGAGACTGCCATCCAGCGTCACAGCCCCCGACCTTTTGTCCTCTATCACGGTATACCAGAGAGGGAGAGCCATAGGTAAGCGTAACAATGGCTCTTCGGTGCGTGGAAGCGTGAGATGGTCAGAACCGCCAACGCCACGGACATCGTAGAGTGTCATAGGCGTCTCGATGCCTTTCGCCATCACCTGTATCTGTTCGGCTATGGTAATCACCGAACCGACCTCACGACGGGTGGCCTCAGAGACCAGAATCTGGGAACCAACCGTGCAGGATTCGATGCGCGAGGTGAGGTTGACGTGTCGTCCTACGACACCATATTTCGCCCGTTTGTCCGAGCCAATATTGCCCACCACCACTTCGCCAGTGTGGACGCCGATCCCCATTTCGACTTCCGGAAGGCCCTCGCGGCGATTGTGGGCATTCACCACCACCATGGCGCGCTGCATCTCCACGGCGCAGGCCACCGCGCGGTACGCGTCATCGTCGCGTTGCATCGGTGCGCCAAAAATGACCAGAATGGCATCACCGATGAATTCGTCAATGGTGCCATGATACCGCAGGATAATATCTGCCATAGCGCCGAGATAGCGGTTGAGAATGGTGACAACCTCCTCGGGTCGTAAGCGTTCCGAGAGGGTAGTAAAGCCGCGCAAGTCTGACATCAGCAGGGTCACTTTGCGTCTTTCCCCACCGAGCGCTAATCCCGTTGGGGAGTCGAGCAGGCGTGCGACGACATCATTATTGAGGTAACGTCCAAAGGTATGCCGAATGAAACGATTGTGCCGTTCGAGCTGCGCGTTTTGCCTTTGTAACAGCGCCTGCGCCTCCCGCAGTTCGACTATCTGGGCAGCGGCAGCGGCATTGGCCGTGGTCACTGAGGCCATGTGCTCACGGAGACACTGGTTTTCAGCCACGAGACCCTGGACAACAGACCGTAACACGGCTATTTCTGTATTGCGGATAGCAGGAAGCTGTTCCGAGAGGATCAGGGTGTCGGTCATACACTACCTCGCTGTGCATCAGTCTACCACTCTCTGACGCGGGTCTTGACGTGCATACACTTCCCTTCTGCCTGTCTGGTGGTCGTTGCGAGATAGGTACTATGCCTCCCCCTCCTCCTTCCCCCGTGTGGGAGAGGAGGGGGGTAAGGGACGCCACGAACCCATCCCGGCCTTCCCCCGCCAGTGGGGAAGGCCCCTGGACATTGGCGCTGTCCAGTGCTGGTGCAAGAGCCATGCCAGCCGGGGCCTCCGCGCCGTGGGAGGCGGCCGGGAGCCGGTGGGCGTGGGGCTGCGGGGCGCGGCCTATGGGATCTGTATCCTGTCGGATACAGGGTGTATCCAAGTGGGCCCTACAGGAGAGAACGTGCGACGAGACGCAAGAGAAGGCATGAGAAGTTTGTAATGGCCGGCCATAAAGGACAGCCGGAGGTAGTGCAGACCAAGGGACGCAAAGGACGTCGACGCCGACTCCAAGGACAAGGGGGCCGAGGCACCTTGGAGAGAGAGCGGCCACCCGTCTTTGGGATGCTACAGCGGTGTGGTCAAGTGGTCATCAATCCGCTGGCCAATGTACAGCAAAAGACCATCGAGCCCTTCGTCAAAGACACGATCGTTCCGGGTACACGTGTGTATGCTGCCCTAATCATTTTTGCACATATATAGGGCGATTCAGAAAGAGAGCTGCACTGACTTTGAACCGCTCACTAAGCATTTGTAGATGTCGGGCGGTGAGGGCACGATCCCCCTTCAGCAGTTTCGATCCCATACTGCGATGGACCCCCAGCAAGCGGGCCAAATCCGCAGCCCCCATGCCATGCTCATCAAGCAAGGCCCGCAGTGCATCCAGACCACAGATAGCCGGATCATCAAGTGGGTAATGGGTGTTCTCATAGGCTTCGACCAGCGTGGAGAGCACGTCAAGGTAGTCTGCCTGGTCTGCATTCAGATCACGGCCTGCCAGCATGTCGATCATCTCAGTAGCGTGAGCCAGTTCCACATCGTTGTGGATTGGCCGTAGTGGATGCATCGCGAGGAGCTGATCGTAGGTTTTGGGGATATCTTCATATCTCATCAGCGTCATGTTGTGGTGCCATTCTTGGCTCATAGTTCATCCTTCCATGTTTCCCTGCTGTACTCGGCATGCGTCAGAAACCGCAGGACGAATACCTTACGCATGTTGTAATGAATCGCGGTCAGCAGCCGATACCGGTTCCCAGCGATGTTGAAGACAACGACTGTCCGACCACTCGTGACCCGCACCGGGTCTGCGCTAGGAAACGTCTGGCGCAAGTCTGCAATACTTGCCCAGGTTGCGGCTTTCGTTCGCATCAGCCACTGTTCCAATGATGGCCTGGCCTGCGGGTATCGCGTCCAGTATTCCCTGAGACGTGTTGGCTTGATGACTCTCATGTGTAGACATTATGTCTACATAGTCATCAGGTGTCAACAGCTCCCCCTCCTGCGGGGCTGAGCCGGGAAGACTGCACATGGTCGTTAGCGGCTGGAAGAGTGGGCGGGGATGGCGACTCCCGCCACACTCTCCACCGGTATAGCGCGGTGCGCCTGCCGCTGGCGTAGGGTGTCCGTAACACCG